>JAVVFH010000147.1:0-8937 GCA_032250585.1 Lysobacterales bacterium | reverse complement strand
TCGGTTTACTGATCGGTGCAGCACTGGAGGATGCGGGCCTACCCTGTACCGTCATCGACATTCATCCCGAGCGCGTCAATAAACGGCCGGGCGCGATACTGGGCCGCGGCACGGAAGCCGATACACTGATCGAGGCCGGTATCCGGAACGCCGTGGCGATCGTGGCGGCCACCCGCGACGACGTCGACAATTTATCGATCATCATGACCGCGCGGGAGCTGAACCCGGAACTGTTCACGGTGGCACGCCAGGAGAATTCGGACAACGAGGAACTGTTCGACAAATCGGGCGCGGACCTGGTAGCACGCCGCAGCCTGATCGTGGCGCGCCGCATCCTGGCGGTGGCCACGACACCGCTGCTGCCGGTGTTTCTCGACCACTTGCTGGGCCAGGACGAGGATTTCGCGCAGCGCGTGGAAAAACGCCTCAGCAGTGAACTGGACGGTCATTCCCCGAGTTTGTGGACGCTGGAACTGAGCGGCGAAGAAGCGCAAAGCATCCGCGCCGCCGAGCACTTCGGCATCGACATCGAGCTCGAGCACATCACCCACAACAGCCGCAAACCCGGCACAGAAAAACTGGCCTGCGCCTGCCTGCTGCTGGAGCGCGGCGCGAGCCGGACTTTCATGCCGAGGCAGGACCAGCACCTGATGGAAGGCGACCGCCTGTTGTTCGCCGGCCGCGGCGCCGCCCGCCGGGAGATGCTGTTCTCACTGGCCGAACCCACCGCCCTGATCGGCTTTGCGACCGGCAAGCCGCAGCCGCGCGGCGCCATCATGCGCTACCTGGCCAAACGGCGCCGCCCAGCCTGACAGCTGCATTGCTCTACCCGATTGCGGACACTGATCAGCCATCGACCGGTGCGAAGCGTGTGCGCAGGCATAAGGAGCGCAGGCGAAGCGCGCAAGGAGCGGCCGGAAGCAGGGCGCGCCTGTCTGAGCGCAGCGAGTTGCGCGCCCGCCGGCCGCTCCGCGCACTGCAGCGAACCGCTCGCCAAAGCGAGCGGCAAGCGAACGCCTGCGCACACGCTTCGCACCGGTCGATGGCCGCGTCGCTGCCCGCCTTAACTACGGCCGCGCTTTTTTTCAGTCGATCCCTTCGATCACGAAGCGGTCGGCATCGGCCTGGAACGGAAATTCGCGGCGCACCCGGTCCACCTCACCGAGATCCAGTTCGACGAGCCGGCAGCTTTCTGAATCGCCGAGATCCGCCAGGCAGGCGCCCAGCGGGTCATGCACGACGCTGCGGCCCGGATACGCAATGCCATTGCCATCCTCGCCGACCCGGTTGACGCCGACCACCCAGGACTGGTTTTCGATCGCCCTCGCCTTCAGCAGCGCAGACCAGTGTTCGACGCGCCGGCTCGGCCAGTTCGCAACCATCAGCATCAGGTCGTAGTCGTCGCGGTTGCGGCACCAGGCCGGGAAACGCAGGTCGTAGCAGACCTGCAGATCGATGCGCCAGCCGGCGTAATTCACGATCACCCGCCGGTTGCCCGCGCTGTAACGACGGTGCTCGCCGCCGTAGGCGAACAGGTGACGCTTGTCGTAATGCGACACCGCGCCATCCGGGGTGACGAACAGCATGCGGTTGAAGCGCCGGGTATCCTCGACGATCACGGCGCTGCCGGTCAGCGCGCAGCCATGCTGCGCGGCCTGACGGCGCATCCAGTCTACGGTCGGGCCGCTCATGCCCTCGTCCGGCAAGTCAGTATCGCCCAGAAAGCCGGTAGCGAAGGCCTCGGGCAACACGGCCAGGTCGCAATCGCCGGCGCGCCCGGAAAGCAGGGATTCGAGGTGGTCGCGATTGTGCGCCGGGTCTTTCCAACCCAGCTGCGCCTGCACCAGCAGTACCTTCAGCGTATCCATGTTCCGAATTCTAATGCCTGCACGGGTGAATTCACAGGGCGACCCGGGACGCCGATCGCTGCGTCGTCGAACATCAGGCCACGAACAGGTAGGACTCGCCCTCGACGCGGCGCAGGCTTTCCATGTGCACACCGATCCGCTCGCGCGCGCCGGGGGAACCGACCGCCACCAGCACCATCGCGCGCTCCAGGGCCTCGAGACGGCTGACCGGCCAGACCGGCCGGCCGCGCTTCTCGCCGCCGATCTTGCGTTGATCGACTTCCAGGAAACCATCAATCCGAACACCCTCCGCTGCCAGCAGGTCGTGCATCAGGCGACCGGTCGGACCGGCGCCCCACAGCACGACCGGCCGGCCGTCCCGGAGCGGGCCGCGCGCGAGGTAATGCGCCTTGGCCGCCTGGAAGCGCTCGAGGGCGTAACGCGCATCACGGCGCGTCAGGCGCCCCGCGTGCTCGCGCCAGCGCAGCAAGATTTCGTTCGGCTTGCCCATGCGCAGACCGGCTTCGCGAGCGCGCAGGAACAGGTCGTAATCCTCGGGCCAGGGCGGGTCGCCGTAACCGCCCAGGTCCAGCAGCGCCTGGCGGCGAAACATGGCGGTGGGGTTCGGCAGCGGGCTCTCGACGAACATCTGGCGGTGGATCTGCCCAGGGGAGCGGCAGCTGTTCAGCCAGCGCTGGTAGCGCAGGTTGCCGCCGCGCAGCGGCCGCTCGGAAAAGAGCTCCACGCAGGCGCCGCAAATATCGACGTCCGGCCGGGCATCGAGATAGGCCAACTGCCGGGCCAGGCGCTCGGGCAGGGCCAGGTCGTCGGCATCCATGCGCGCAATGAAGGCCCCGCGCGCCCGCGCCAGGCCGGTGTTGAACGCGCTGCTGACGCCCTGGCCGGAGTTGGCGAGCAACTGCAGGCGCGGGTCGCTGCGCTCCAGTGCGGCGATGGCCGCATCCGCGCTGTGGTCGTCGACCAGGATCAGTTCGAGGTCCGCGAAGCTCTGCCGCAAAATGCTGTCGACGGCATCGCGCAGGTAGGCACCGCCATCGCGCACCGGCATGATGACGGAGACCACAGGGTTCATGGCGCGACTCATTGATTGGCCGGGGGTCAGGCCTCGGGACGCAGGTAGGGAAACAGCAGCACGTCGCGGATCGACGGCGAATCGGTGAAGATCATTACCAGGCGATCGATGCCCACGCCCTCGCCAGCCGCCGGCGGCATGCCGTACTCCAGCGCGCGGATGTAATCGCTGTCGTAATGCATGGCTTCCAGGTCGCCGGCTTCCTTGTTCTCCATCTGGGCGCGAAACCGCTCGGCCTGGTCCTCCGGATCGTTGAGCTCGGAGAAGCCGTTGGCGATCTCGCGCCCGCAAATGAACAGTTCGAAGCGATCGGTGACGCGCGGGTCCTCGTCGTTGCGCCGTGACAGCGGCGAGACCTCGGTCGGATAGCGGGTGATGAACACCGGCTGGACCAGGTGCTCCTCGACCGTTGCATCGAACAGCTCGGTGAGCAGCTTGCCCGGGGCCCAGTTTTTTTCCGTGCGGATCTCCAGCGCCTCGCAGGCCGCACGCAGCACTTGCTCGTCCCACAGATCGGCGTCCGCCAGTTCGGGATTGTAGCGCCGCACGGCGTCTTCCACGGTGAGGCGCTCGAAGCGGGTGCCGAAGTCGATTTCCTGGCCCTGGTACGTGACCGTCGTGCCGCCCGCCACCCCCGCGGCCAGCTCGGTCAGCATCTGCTCGGTAAGGTCCATCAGGTCCTCGTAATCGGCGTAAGCCCAGTAGAACTCGAGCATCGTGAATTCCGGATTGTGCCGGGTCGACACGCCCTCGTTGCGGAAATTGCGGTTGATTTCGTAGACGCGGGTCAGGCCGCCGACCACCAGCCGCTTGAGATACAGTTCGGGGGCGACCCGCAGGTACATGTCGAGATTCAGCGCGTTGTGGTGGGTCACGAAAGGCCGGGCCGCCGCCCCCCCCGGAATCGGGTGCATCATCGGCGTTTCCACTTCCAGGAAATCCCGCTCCGGTACCTCCATGAAGGCCCGGATCGCCGTGATGATGCGCGATCGGGTGCGGAAGATCTCGCGCGAGCGCTCGTTCATCATCAGGTCCACGTAACGCTGGCGGTAGCGCATTTCCGTGTCGGTCAGGCCGTGGTGCTTTTCGGGCAGCGGCCGCAGCGACTTGGCCAGCAACCGCAGCTCTTCGGCCTTGATCGACAACTCGCCTTTCTGGGTGCGCACGATGCGCCCGCTGGCGGCGATGATGTCGCCGACGTCCCAGTGCTTGAACGACTGAAATACGCCCTGCGGCAGGCCGTCGCGCTGGATCATCAACTGGATGGAGCCGTCACGATCCTGCAACCGTACGAAGGCGATTTTCCCCATCACGCGCTTGGCCATCATGCGCCCGGCGACGGCAAAGGTCTCGTCGACCCGTTCGAGCTCTTCCGCATCGCTGGCGCCGAAACGTTTGAGCAGGCTGCCGGAGGTCGCGTTCTTGCGGAAATCGTTCGGGTAGGCCTGCCCCGCCTCGCGCAAAGCCGCCAGCTTGGCGCGGCGCTCGGCGATCAGGCGGTTTTCGTCCGCCTGCGGCGCAGCTGCCGTGTCCTTGTCGTCCATTTTGTTCATCCTTTCAGTTTTCCATTCGGGTTACAGACCCTGCTTCAGCGAAGCCTCGACGAAGGGGTCAAGATCGCCGTCCAGCACCGCCTGGGTATTGCCCACCTCCACGCCGGTGCGCAAATCCTTGATGCGCGACTGGTCCAGCACATAGGAACGGATCTGGCTGCCCCAGCCGATATCGGATTTCGAGTCTTCCAGCTTCTGGTGCGCCTCGCTGCGCTTTTGCAGCTCCATTTCGTAGAGCTTGGCACGCAGCTGTTTCAGCGCCTGATCCTTGTTCTTGTGCTGCGAGCGGTCGTTCTGGCATTGCACGACAATGCCCGTCGGCACGTGGGTAATGCGCACGGCCGAGTCGGTGGTGTTGACGTGCTGCCCGCCGGCGCCGGAAGCGCGGTAGACGTCGATGCGCAGGTCGGCCGGGTTGATTTCGATGTCGATGTTGTCGTCGACTTCGGGCGAGACGAACACCGCCGCAAACGAGGTGTGCCGCCGGTTGCCCGAATCGAACGGCGATTTGCGGACCAGCCGGTGCACGCCGGTCTCGGTCCGGCACCAGCCGTAGGCGTAATCGCCCTTGATGTGCACCGTCGCGCTCTTGATGCCGGCCACGTCGCCCGAAGAAACTTCCATCAGTTCGGCGTCCCAGCCGCGACGCTCGAACCAGCGCAGGTACATGCGCAGCAGCATTTCCGCCCAGTCCTGCGCCTCGGTGCCGCCGGAGCCGGACTGGATTTCGAGATAACAGGGCCGCGGGTCCATCTCGCCGGAGAACATGCGTTCGAACTCGAGCTGCTCGATCTGCGCTTGCATTTTCCGCAGGTCGCCGTCCAGTGCCTGCACCGTTTCCGCGTCGGCTTCCTCGATCGCCAGCTCGAGCATTTCGCGCGCGTCGGCCAGACCGCTTTGCAGGGCGTCCAGCGAATCGATGACGGCTTCCAGCCGGGCGCGTTCGCGACCCAGCGACTGGGCTCTTTCCGGGTCGTTCCAGATGGCCGGGTTTTCGAGTTCCCGGCTTACTTCCTCAAGGCGGTCGCGCTTGTGATCGAGGTCAAAGGTACCCCCTGAGCGCATCCGAACGCTGCGCCAGGTCGGTCAAGAGATTGCTGAGCGGGTTGGTTTCCACGTGCCGTCATCCAGTGAATTCAAAGCGCTGCATTTTACACCAGCCGCCCACCCCGGATGGCAAAAACCGCGCAAATCACCTATGTTGATTGTATCGGACCCGTTCGGGCTGCCCGCCGGCGGTCCGTTCACTCAGCCAACGCGAGGAAATGCCCATGAACCGCAGAACCCGACCCCTGATTCCCGTCGCGATCGCAGCGCTGTTACTCCTGTTGCCGTTTTCCACGCCGGCACAGGAAGCGCCGGGCCCGCTCGCGGAAATGTGGATCGTGACGCCGAAGGAAGGCCACTCCACGCAATTCGTCGCAAGCCTCAAGGAACACATCGCCCTGCGCAGCGAGCAGGACGACCCCCGCCAGTGGGAAGTATACACGCCGCTGCTCGGGGATGAGCTCGGCCGTTTCGCCATCCGCGCCTGCTGCTTCAACTGGGCGGACCTGGATGCCTATACAGCCTGGGACGAGAGCAAAACGGGAGTCTACGCGCATTTCAACGAGAAAGTCGCACCGCTGGTAGACAAAGCCGAGCACTATTTCGACGAAATCGACTGGACCAGCAGCCACTGGAACGACGGCAGCTACCGTTACTTCTCGATTACCGAATTCATGCCCAGGGCCGGTCACGCCAACCAGTTCAAGGGCGCCCGGGTCAAGCTGAGTCAGATCGCCATCGACCAGGGCTGGGCCAGCGACGAGCGCTCCTGGTTGTGGCTGTCACGCATAGGCGGCAAGCCCTCCGTATCGCTGGTCGTTCCGCACGAAAACTACGCCGACATGGCGGGCGGCGACGAAGCATTTTTCCAATTCCTCGCATCGAAGCTGGGATCGTCGGAAGAGGCGATGAAGCTGATGCAGGAGTTTTCCGGTTCGTCCTGGGGTTCCAAATACCAGCTATGGGAACACCACCCCGACCTGTCGATGCAGGCCGCCGACTGAATTGCGCTGACGAAGCAGGCATCGCCCGCCTCAGCGGGCGATGCCGTTAAAGAAAACGGAAAACGGCCCCATCAGGCCGCGATCGACCACACCCACCCGCACCATTTCCCACACCCGCTTATAGAGCCGCAAATAACGTTCCGCGATGTCCTTGCAGTGCCCTTCCTGCAGGGGGTGAATCTCCTTGAAGATGGTACAGTTCGGTGCGCTGCCACGACCTATGGCCTGCCAGGCATCGAAGCAATTTTGAGTAAAGGCCGCCAGCGTGGTCGCGCGCCTGCCCTGGCGGTTGAAAAGGCCGGCGGCCTCGGACAGGATTGCCTGGCATGAAACTAAAACATACTGTAGGTTTGAACAACCGAACCGGCAACGAAATCCCGACCCCGCAAGAGAGAATAAAACGTGACGAACATCGAGTCCTTCCGGCAGGAAACCCGGGGCTGGCTGCAGGCCAACTGTCCCGAATCCATGCGACGCCCGATGCAATCCGAGACGGAAGCCTGCTGGGGCGGGCGCCATTTCCACTTTCAGAGCGAAGACCAGCGCCTGTGGCTCGAACGCATGGGTGAAAAAGGCTGGACGGCCCCGACTTGGCCGCGGGCCTATGGTGGCGGCGGCCTCGACCGCGAGCAGGCCAAAATACTCAAGCAGGAGATGGAACGAATCGGCGCGCGCCAGGCGCTCTTCAGCTTCGGCATTTCTATGCTGGGCCCCGCCTTGCTCAAGTTCGGCAGCGAGCAACTCAAGCGCCAGCACCTGCCGCCGATCGTGCGCGGCGAGATCCGCTGGGTCCAGGGCTACAGCGAACCCAATGCGGGCTCCGACCTGGCCAGCCTGCAAACGCGGGCCGAAGACATGGGCGATCATTTCCGGGTCAACGGCTCCAAGGTGTGGACTTCCTACGGCGACAAGGGGGACTGGATGTTCGCCCTGGTGCGAACCGATTTCGAGGCTAAAAAACACGAGGGCATCAGCTTCGTGCTGTTTGACATGAGCACGCCGGGCGTTGCCACGCGCCCGATCAGGCTGATCAGCGGCAAATCACCCTTCACCGAAACCTTTTTCGAGAACCTGCGGGTCGAAAAGGATCAGGTGGTCGGTGCGATCAACCAGGGCTGGACGGTTGCCAAGTACCTGCTCAGCCACGAACGCGAGATGATCGCCAGCACCGGCCTGAGCGCGGCGGGCAGCGAGCGGGTCGGCACCATCGCGGCAGAGGCGCTCGGCCTGCGCGACGGCGTGCTGGCGAACTCGATGCTGCGCAGCGACATCGCGCGCTTTGAAATCGACGAAGAAGGCCTGAAACTCAACATCGAGCGCGCCCGTGACGAGGTCAAGGCTGGCGTCAGCCTGGGCGCGGCCGCCTCGATGTTCAAGTACTACGGCACCGAGCTGAACAAACGCCGCTACGAATTGTTGATGGCGATTCACGGCAGCGACGCGCTGCAATGGGAAGGCGAAGCGAGCCGCGACGGCCACCTGCCGCGCAGCTGGCTGCGCAGCAAGGGCAATTCGATCGAGGGCGGAACCTCGGAAATCCAGTTGAATATCGTGGCCAAACGCATACTCGGCCTGCCGGGATAGGGGAAACGGACATGGCATTGGTACTGAATGACGAGCAATTGATGCTCAAAGAATCGGCCCGCGATTTTCTGCGCGAGCGAGCCCCCGTCAGTCACCTGCGCAAACTCCGAGACGAGGGTGTCCAGGAGGGCTTTTCGCGCGCAGTGTGGGGCGAGATGGTCGACCTGGGCTGGAGTGCGATTTTGGTGCCCGAAGCCCAGGGCGGCCTGGATTACGGTTTCGCCGGAATCGGCATCGTGCTGGAAGAAACCGGCCGCACGCTGACACCCAGCCCCCTGCTCGCCACCGCGCTGATCGGCGTGGCGGCTATCCGGCTGGCCGGCTCCGACGCGCAGTGCGCCGCCATCCTGCCGGCTGTCGCCGGCGGCCAGAGCCTGCTGGCGCTGGCCTGCGACGAGAGCCCACGGCACGATCCGCAGCAGGTCGCCAGCCGGGCGCCGGTAACCCCGGGCGGCTACAGTCTGTCCGGCCGCAAGATCGCGGTGCTCGATGGTCACGTGGCCGATCAGTTCATCGTCAGCGCCCGGACCGACAGCGGCCTGGGCCTGTTCCTGGTTCCGGCGAATGCCGCTGGCGTCGAGGTCGAGGCCTTTGCCGCTCTGGACACGCACCGGGCCGCCGAGCTGCGCTTTGAAAACGTCGCCCTCGAGCCGGGGCAGCACCTCGCCGGGACCGCGGCCGGCGACGGCCAGGCGACGCTGGAGCGAATCCTCGACGCCGCGCGGATCGGCGCGGCGGCAGAAATGCTCGGCCTGGCGCAGGAAGCCTTCGAGCGAACCGTCGGCTACCTGAAGGCGCGCCGCCAGTTC
>JAVVFH010000146.1:0-9013 GCA_032250585.1 Lysobacterales bacterium | reverse complement strand
CCAGTGCCACTGCGAGTGCCGGGCCGGGCCACCAGCCGCCGTGGCAGTCCGGCAGCGTCTGGCAGGAAGTCGCCGCAAAATTGGCGCTGGTGAGCCCCCCGAGCAGGATCTGCAGGCACAGAACTGCACCGGTCAGGGCGGCAACGACCGAGACCCGGCGCGGCGCACGGCCGCGCGTGCCTGTGGAGAAAACCAGCCAGCCGAGCAGGCCGACCATGGCAAAGCCGCCGGCGAGATTGCCCATGACGACGGCGGGGTCGTGCAGGCTGCCCGAGCGGATTCCCAGTACGGCGAGGTAGACCGTCAAGCCGAGCAGCACCGCACTGAGCAGGCGTTGACGCCGGAGGCGCAGCGCGTTCACGAACAAAGCCACGACCAGCAAGCCCAGCACACTTGCGACCAGACGGTGCAGGGGGGTGGTCCAGGCCAAAGCGCGTCCGCTTTCGTCGATCAGCCGCTGGTAAGCGTCTTCGGCCCGCAACGGCGGAGCGTCTGCCGGCGCTGCGCCGATATCTCCATAGCAGGCCGGCCAGTCGGCACAGCCAATGCCGGAATGCGCCAGGCGCAGGTACGCACTGAGCGACACCAGCAGCAAGGTCAACAGCAGTGAGACGATTGCAAGCGTTCTCATGGTTCGGCCACCTCCGCCAGCCGTCAATCCTTGACGCGTTCGAGGTGCATGGCTTCACCGCGGACCAGGCGCAGGTAAGCCGGCGTTTCTTTCCACTCGACCCGGTCCAGCCCGTTGCCAAAATCCCACAGCCACGCGGCGTTCCAGTGAAACTGGTAGTCGTTGCGCGACCAATACGCTGCGGGCTGTGTGTGTGGAAAGTAATCCGTGTTGATCGTTGGCGGTTTGTCGGTCTTGCGCGGGTCGCTGATTGAACCGAGTTCGTCGCGGGTCGGCACGCGCCAGTCCGCGTAACCGCAATGACCCGCTTCGCTGATCGCCATCGCAAACGAATACGTGTCACAGGCACTGCCGAAGCAGTTACCGCCGTCGGGTTTGCCACGATAGTCCAGTTCACCGTCGGCGTCTTCGCCGGGATCGAACCAGGAATAGCGGTGTTCACGATGGTGCAGTCCGGGTGCGTCGGTCTTGACCTCCCAGACCAGCCCGGTGAACTGGTCCAGTACACAGGGCCCCGGCTGGCCCGGCTCCAACTGCCGGCCGTCAGCGTCCAGCGCGATGTACTTGCGGTCGTGAATGTCCGGCCCCGGGCCCGATTGGGATTCGCAGCTCGTCAGGATCATCAGGAGCATGGCGCCGGTGAGCAGTGGGCGGCAGAAAAAGGATGTGGTTTTTTTCATCTGCTTGACCGTGGTTATCTTGAATTTGCGCACGTTGGCGAACTTTCCGATACTTGTCCCTGCGGTGTCATCGCAAGGCGCCTTGGAAGCGGACTGCTAAAATGTTCAAAGAAACATTGATTCATGTATTTGATCTGAATCAAATGGTCTACAATTCTAGCGTGCTACTTTCATTCTGGCGAGTTTCATTTCGACCAAAATTGCAGCATACGAGACTTATTGGAGGAATTGACTATGAGCGACGAAATTTCGACTTCTGAATCGAACGAGCGAGTTCCCATCATGCAGCGCGTTCTGGATAACCCGTTTCTACTGCTTTTTATCGGCGTAGTGGTTCCCACGGTCTTCTACATTATCTGGGGCATCATGGAAATCGTGACCATTCCCCTGGCGTCCTGACAACAACATAAAAAGGTGAAAATGTGACTTCCATTCATCCCCCCGCGCAAACGATCTGGTGGAAACAGCCACTGGACCGCGTCGAAGGGACCTGGATCGCGCTGGCGCTGGTCTGGTCCCTGATCATGTTCATCATGATGCCGTTGTGGCACGTATACGGTAAACAGAACATATCGAATGAAGCCTACAAGACCACGCCCGAGGCCTTCATGGCGAAAACCCAGGCGATGGTCGACCAGTACACGGTGCGCACCGAGACGAACCAGCAGATGCCGGTCGTGCGGCCCCCGCCGGGCAGCGATGTCTACCTGATCGGACGCCTGTGGCAATGGTGGCCGCTGCTCGAACTGGAGCGGGGACAGACTTACCGAGTGCATATATCGTCGATGGACTGGCAACACGGCTTCTCCTTGCAGCCGGTCAATATCAACGCCCAGATCCTGCCGGGTTACGAAATGGTTCTGACCATGACTCCGGACACGGCGGGCGACCAGTCGATCATCTGCAATGAGTATTGCGGGATCGGCCATCACATGATGACCGGCAAGATCTACATCACGGAGGGAGGCTCATGAAGAAGCCAGAGTTCAGAATTTGCCCGGAATCGGGCCTGCAGTTCCACAAGCAGGGCGAGATGCTGATGCGGATCAATGCGGTCGCCGCCGTCATTGCGCTGCTGATCGGCGGTATTACGGCCTTGCTGATTACGCTGACGCGTTGGCCAACCGTGCACCTGCTCCCGGCTGACCGCTTTTACCAGCTGCTGACGGTGCATGGCATCAACATGCTGATCTTCTGGATTATTTTCTTTGAAATCGCCGTGCTGTATTTCTGCTCATCGACCTTGCTGCGCTGCCGGCTGGCGACGCCGAGACTCGCCTGGTTGGCCTTCGCACTGATGGTCGGGGGCGCGGTGATGAACAACGTATCGGTGTTCGGCGGCAATTCGTCGGTCATGATGACGTCCTATGTGCCGATGCCGGCCGAACCGTCTTTTTACCTCGGCCTGATCCTGTTTGCGGTCGGCGCCCTGATCGGCTGCTTCATCTTCCTGGGCACGCTGGTCATCGCGAAGGAGGAAAAAACCTACGAGGGATCCATTCCACTGGTCACCTTCGGCGCCCTGACGGCCTGCATTATCGCGGTCTTTACGATTGCCGGGGGCGCGATCATCCTGATTCCGACTTACCTGTGGTCGATCGGTCTGATTTCGCACATCGATGCACCCATGTATCGCCTGATCTGGTGGGCCTTCGGACATTCCTCGCAGCAAATCAACGTTGCGGCGCACGTGAGCGTCTGGTACCTGATCGCGGCGATCGTGTTCGGTGCGCGCCCGCTGTCCGAGAAAGTCAGCCGCGGTGCCTTTATCCTGTACATTGCCTTTTTGCAGCTCGCCTCGGCCCACCACCTGTTGGTGGACCCCGGTATCAGTTCGACGTGGAAAATTTTCAACACCTCCTACGCGATGTACCTGGCGGTGCTCGCCAGCATGATCCATGGCCTGACCGTGCCCGGCTCCATCGAGGTCGCGCAGCGTTCCAGGGGCCTCACCAAGGGTCTGTTCGAGTGGCTGCGCAAGGCGCCCTGGGGTAATCCGGTGTTCTCCGGCATGTTCCTGTCGCTGGTGGGCTTCGGTTTTCTCGGCGGCATTTCCGGCGTGGTGATGGGCACGGAGCAGATCAACATCATCATTCATAACACGATTTATGTGCCGGGGCACTTCCATGCCACGGTCGTGATCGGCACGACTCTGGCCTTCATGTCCCTGACCTACTACCTGATCCCGGTGCTGTTCCGCCGGCAGGTCTTTCTGCCGGGGCTCGCCAAGTATCAGCCCTATATTTTCGGCATCGGAATGATGGTGTTCACGCTGGTGATGATGGGCGCTGGCACGCTGGGCGTACAGCGCCGGCACTGGGACATGGCATTTACCGACGCGGCGATCGGCTACGATTACCCGGCCAGCGCTTACACACTGATGGGCCTGGTGGGCATCAGCGGCGTGGCCGCGATCACCGGCGGCGCGATTTTCCTGCTGATTACCGTGGTTTCGGTGTTCTTCGGCAAGCGGGTCGAGTCGGAATCCAGCTACGGCATTGCGCCGACACGGTTGATGCGGGCCGAACCCATCGTCGAGCCGCAGGGCGGTCATGCAGGCGCGGGCAAGTGGGGTTTCGCCGCACCCGGCACCTTCACCCTGGCGCTGTTCTTCCTGGCCATTTTCGTGATCTATTATGCGGTAAACTGGAAATACCTGGCATCGGTCTGGCCGATGTCGTAAGTCCTTATCGCAAGCGAACGACGCCGGGCGGTTCCGCCCGGCTTTTTTTTGCAGAGCATGAATGAGATGACCTTACTGAATTCGCCGTGGACGGTCCGTTCCGCGCTTCCGGGACTCGCCGCGTGCTGCCTGTTGCTCGGCTGTTTCTCCGCACTGGCGGACGATCCGGCGGATGGCTACGACCCCGATGCCGCGCTCACGATTTCGCAGGCGGCCATCGGCCAGCCCCTGCAGGACCTGGCGTTGACAGACAGCCAGGGAAATCCGGTGAGCCTGGCGCAGTATCGCGGGCGACCCCTGTTGATCAGTCTCATTTTTACGTCCTGCTATCATGTTTGCCCAGCGATTACCCAGCACCTGAATACCATCGTCAAGGCAGGGCGGGAGGCGCTTGGCGAGGACAGTTTCCAGGTCTTGACGATCGGTTTTGATACAGCCGTGGACACGCCGGAAGCCATGCGGCAGTTCGCCCGCCGTCAAGACGTCGATGATCCTAACTGGGCCTTTTTGAGCGGGTCGGCGCAAACCATGGAAGCCTTGGTGCAGAATATCGGTTTCGTGCATTTTCCGTCGCCGCGTGGTTTCGATCACATCAACCAGGTCACCGTGGTCGATGGCGAGGGAATCATCTATCGACAGGTTTACGGCGCAGCCTTCGAACTGCCCGCGCTGATGGAACCGCTCAAGCAACTCGTTTTCAACCACCCACTGAAAAACGAACCCCTGGTCAGCAGCCTGATGAACCGCATCAAGCTGTTTTGCACGGTTTACGACCCCGCTACCGGGCGCTACCGTTTCGATTATTCCCTGTTCGTGGGTATGGCGGTTGGCGCAGCGATCGTGCTGGCCCTCGTGCTGTCGCTGCTGCTGGAGTATTTGCGCTCCCGGCGGAGCAGGAAGGTTCGCGACGATGCTTGATTTGGTGCAAACGGTGGGCCGCCGCTTACTGGCGCCTGTTCGATGGATGCTGGAACGTGCGTTCGGCTCCGAGCTGAATCCGCTCAAACACCTGGGCGCGTTGACCATCTATTTTTTATGGATTGTCGTGGTGAGCGGTATCTGGCTGTTCATTTTCTTCGAGACCAGCATCGTCGGCGCGTATGAATCCGTCGAGTACCTGACCCACGAACAGTGGTACCTGGGTGGCGTGATGCGCAGCTTGCACCGTTATGCCTCGGACGCCGCCATCATCACGCTGGCGCTGCACATGTATCACGAATTCGTCTATGACCGGCACCGCGGAATGCGTTGGTTCAGCTGGCTGACCGGCGTTCCCCTGCTGTGGGTGATCATTCCGCTGGGCATCACCGGTTACTGGATGGTTTGGGATCGACTCGGCTGGTACGTCGCCCTGGTTTCGGCGGAAATGATGGACTGGCTGCCGATTTTCAGCGAATCGATGGCGCGCAATTTTCTCAGCGCCGACGCACTCAGCAACCGCTTTTTTACGCTGATGGCTTTCCTCCATCTTATCGGCCTGCCGTTGTTCCTGGTTTTCGGCATCTGGCTGCACGTACTGCGCATCAGCGGCCCGCGCATCAACCCGCCGCGCGCGCTGATGGCCGCCAGCCTGATCACGATGACCGCGCTGTCTTTCATTTTTCCCGCCGTCAGCCAGGGCGAGGTGGATATGAGCACGGTACCGGCCAGTCTCGGGCTGGACTGGTTTTACCTGCTGGTCTATCCGCTGGCCGAGATCTGGTCGCCGGGCTGGGTGTGGGGCCTGCTGGTCGGCACCAGCCTGTTGCTGTGCGCCCTGCCCTGGATTCCTCCCTTGCGCGATGTGCCGGTTGCCGTGGTCGATCTGGACAACTGCAATGGCTGCGGACGCTGCGCCGACGATTGCCCTTTCAGCGCCATCACGATGATGCCGCGCAGCGATGGCCTCGCTTACGAAAGCGAAGCGGTCGTCGACCCCTCGCTGTGCGTGAGTTGTGGGCTGTGCATGGGTTCCTGCCCGACGGCGACTCCATTTCGGCGGCACTCGGAACTCATTCCGGGCATCGATATGCCGCAGCTGTCCGCGGCGTCGTTGCGCGCGACCATCATGAAAAAATCGGAACAGCTCGAAGGAACGGAGCGGGTCATGGTGTTCGGCTGCCGCGGCAATGAAGACTGGAAGCGCTCGAAAGCGGCCTTGGGCGGATCGGACACGGCGGCGGTCGACCTGATCTGCGTCGGGCAACTGCCGCCGCCCTTCGTTGATTTCGTTCTTAGCCGGGACCTGGCCGACGGCGTGGTCCTGGCGGGTTGTCCGGGCGGGGACTGTCAGTATCGGCTAGGCGCCGAGTGGACGGCGCTGAGAATGGCGCGTGAACGCGATCCGCAACTGCGCAAGCGCGTGGATTCTTCACGCCTGGCGCTCGCCTGGGACGAACGCTGGCCAGCTAACAAGGGCCTTGCGGCTGTCGTGAATACCTTGCGGCAGAGCCTCGGTGGCGGCAGCGAATCGCCACGGCAGAAAACGGACGGCCGTCGCCTGAGCAAGCCGGCGCGCTGGGCGTTGCTGACGCTGGCCTACGCCGCGTTCCTCGCCCCGGTGGCCGTGTTCTCGGTCTGGCCGCGGTTTGGGCTGCTCGATGACGGCGAGGCCATGGTCTCGCTGTCGTTTTCTTACGACGGCCAGCGTATCGGGGAGTGCCGCCAGTTGACTCAGGAGGAACTGCAGAAGCTGCCGCCCAACATGCGCAAGCCGATCGACTGCCCCCGTGAGCGGATGCCGGTCCGTGTGCTGTTCACCGCGGACGGCAGGCCATTGTACGAAGCGACTTTACAGCCGACCGGCCTGTGGGGCGACGGATCGGCCAATGTCTACCAGCGCCTCACCTTATCGGCCGGACAGACGGAGTTGTTCATCGGCTTGAACGAGCGCGGTGAGGCGGAGGGTTTCGATCACACGCTGCGCCAGGTGGTGGACCTGGCGCCGGGGCAGCATGTCGTGGTCGAATACGATGAACGCGACGAGGCCTTCGTACTCAGGCTGGAGTGAATCATGACCTTACTGCAATGGAAACCAGCTTATACGCTCGGCATTCCCTCGGTGGACCATGAACACCGGGCACTGATCCGCATGATCAACGAGGTTTATCGGCAGATGGCCGAATCATCTAATCCCGAAATCATCGAAGCGGGGCTGGAGGATATCTATGCCGGTATCGCAGCGCATTTCGCGCTGGAAGAACGCCACATGCGCAAGGCGGGTTACGAGGAATACGCGGCGCACAAGGATGAACACGAAGAATTGCTCGACCAGATCCGCGAAATGATGGACGCTTTCGCCGAGGATCCGGAATCCGGCCGACGCCGGCTGCAGGAAAACCTGGCGGACTGGTTTACCAAGCATTTCGCTACCTTTGACGCCCGCCTGCACGACCGCCTCGGCGATCATCATTGAGCGGATGGGTCCCCGAGCAGCATCCGCAGTAATCGGAAAGTGGCCATGGCCAGAACCAGGAATATGACGAAGAAAACGATCTGACGCTGTTTCAGTGGCGTGCCGCGCCTGCGCTCGATCATGCGCACCAGGCGGTCTGACAACAGGTAGATCACGATGGCGTTCAGCGTGAACAGGATGAGTTCGGACACGATCAGCTCTCCGCTTTTTTGGGTCTTGCACGGATGGACCGGTAGCATGCGACCAGGAACAGCAGCCCGCCGATAACCGAGATCAGGCCGCCGAGGCCCATGAGGCCCATGCCGGCAACTTCGCCCAGCCGGTCGACGCCCTGGGCCAGGCCGGCGGTTTTGCGTTGCACACCGTAACCGCCGGTCCAGGCCAGCCCGGCGATATGAAGCAACTGGCCTCCACCGTAGAGTAGCGGCTGCCAGAAGGCCATGCGGGCCGGCAGCGGCCCGAAGCCGAGACGCGGCAGCAGGTAATAACAAAAACCCATGAAAGCGATGGTGACCCCGACGGTCGAGCCGTGGTAATGCGCCGGAATCACGATGTCCAGTCCGGAAATCAAAAAACCGAGCAGGCCGCCCACCGCGAACAGGCAGATCGACGCCAGCAGCGCCGAACGCAGATACGTCGCTTCCGCCCCCTCTTGCGGGCTGGGTTTGCCGGCCTTCAGCACACTGACCAGCACCGCGAGGCCCAGCGGCAGGCACGACAGGCCGCCGTATTTCATCAATTCGGTGAAAGCCAGGCGATGACCGACCGAGACGATGTCGTGCGCCAGGTACAGAAAGGGAACCGTAATGACGGGCAACGAGAGGATGAGCAGAAAGGTCAGCGTCAAGCGTGGGGTCAATTCGAAGCGGCAGGCGCTGGCTTCTGTCAGTACGACCCAGGCGACCATCATCAGCAGGGTGTGGGTGAACTGCAGTACATGGCCGTTGCCCCAGAACAGGAATTCGTAGTAGACCTCGCCGTCCATTTCGGTGGGTATCCCGGCCCAGGAGGCCAGTAGTGCCGTGATGGCGACCGCGGTGATCACGGCCGCCATGACGATTCCCAATCGCAGCGCGCGGCTACCGTCGAGCGTCGACAGCGGCTTTCTGATGGAAACCAGCGTTTTAAGCAAATGCGAGGAGATACCCAGCGCGAACAGGATCATCCCGGCGTAAAACACCGGATGTCTCAGCAGGGGCACATAGTTGTTCATCAGCGGATCGCCCGCCCCGACAAACGGTGAAACGATGACGATGGCCGTTCCCGCGGCCGCCAGCAAAAAGGAAACGCGATCCCAGCCGGGTCTTTCGGTATCTGCGGCCAGGCTCCACATGAGACCGGCGATCGACAGCAGCCAGATCAGAACCGACAGGTTGACGTGCACGACCAATGCAACGCGGAAAAAATCGATCAACGGGATCAGTTCCTGAAAGACTGGCGTGCGCGCCAGGATCAGCAGCACGGAGAACGCTCCGGCGCCCACGAGCGCAGCCAATCCAAGCATCAGCCAGGCCGTGACCGCCCTGCGCATGGCCGCGGTTTTGATCTCGGGCAGGTAACTTGCAGAAGACATTTTTTCCTCAATTTTTGCGGTCGATCAGGGCCTTTCAGCACTGGGTGGATGC
>JAVVFH010000145.1:0-9022 GCA_032250585.1 Lysobacterales bacterium | reverse complement strand
TCCGTTGCCGCGATCATCGCCCAGGTGCGCGAGCAGGGCGACGCAGGCGTGGGCGAACTGACACGCAAAATCGACGGCGTCGCTCCCCAGCCGTTCGAACTCGGAGCCGCTGACCTGCAGGCCGCCCTCGACAGCATAGACCCGCTGCTGGTCGAGGCGATCCGCGCCGCCAGCGGCCGCATCGAGACCTTCCACGCGGCCGACGTGCCGGTGGACTGCGTTGTCGAAACGGCCCCCGGCCTGACCTGCGGGGTACGTTACCAGCCCCTGTCGCCGGTAGGTCTGTATATTCCTGGTGGCAGCGCGCCGCTGGTCTCGACCGTGCTGATGCTCGCCATTCCCGCCCGACTGGCCGGCTGCGAGCGGCTCGTCATGTTCTGCCCGCCCAGCCGCCAGGGCCGGATACCGGCCGAGGTCCTCGCCGCCGCGCAACTTTGCGGCGTCGCGCAGGTTTTTTGCGCCGGTGGCGCACAAGCCGTCGCGGCAATGGCCTACGGAACGAAATCCGTCCCCCGGTGCGTGAAAATCTTCGGTCCGGGAAACGCCTGGGTCACGGAAGCCAAGCAACAGGTGTCGATGGACCCGCAGGGCGCCGCCATCGATATGCCTGCAGGTCCCTCCGAAGTGCTGGTGATCGCGGATGCCGAGGCCGAGCCGCTATTCGTCGCCTGGGACCTGCTGTCGCAGGCCGAACACGGTCCCGACTCGCAGGTATTGTTGGTGACCGACAGTGAAACGCTCGCCAGGGCCGTCATCGAGCAGATCGACGACCTGGCGCCCCGCTCGCCGCGCGCGAATATCCTGGCGCAATCGCTGGGCGAAGCCCGCATCATCCTGGTGGATGACCTCGCGGCGGCACTCGACCTTGCGAACCGCTACGCGCCCGAACACCTGATCCTGAACGCAGCTGCGGCGAGCGAACTGGCTACCCGGGTCAAAAATGCCGGCTCGGTGTTCATCGGCCCGTGGACACCGGAGTCGCTGGGCGATTACTGCTCGGGCACCAATCACGTCCTGCCGACCTACGGCTGGGCACGCTCGCACGGTGCGCTGGGCGTGGGTGATTTCCTGCGCCGCATGACCTTCCAGGAGGCCAGCCGGGAGGCCCTCGCCGAGGTCGGCCCCGTGGCCGAGGCGCTGGCCGCCATCGAAGGCCTCGACGCGCACCGCATGGCGATCCGTGCCCGGCTCGAATCCGCAGACAAAACCGCATGAATGTCACCGCGCTGGCGAGGCCCGAAATCGTGGCAATGCAGCCTTACGCCTCGGCACGCAGCGAAGCACCCGGACAGGGCGTGCTGCTCAACGCCAACGAGGCGCCGCGCCCACTGCTGACCGGGCTCGACAGCGGCCCGGGACTGCACCGCTACCCGGAACCGCAGCCGCAGGAACTCGTTGCCAGGCTGGCCGAACGCTACGCCGTGCCGCGCGACTGTGTGCTGGTGACCCGCGGCAGCGACGAAGGCATCGACCTGCTGACGCGCGTGTTCTGCCGGGCCGGGCGGGACGCCGTCGTTCAATGTCCACCGACCTTTGGAATGTACCGCATTGCGGCCTGCATTCAGGGCGCCGACATCGTATCGGTAGCGCGCGACCCGGCGCGGCGCTTCGCCATGGACGAACCGGCCGTGCTGGCCGCCGTCGCGCGGGACGACCGCGTCAGGCTGATTTTTCTCACCTCCCCCAACAACCCCACCGGCGACCTGGTCCGCGAAGACTTTTTGCAAAAACTGCTGACCGCCGCCGCAGGGCGCGCGCTGGTGGTGCTCGACGAAGCCTACGCAGAATTCTGCGCACAGCCCTCGGCCACCCGCCTGATCGAGGCGCACGAGAACCTCGTGGTGCTGCGGACCCTGTCCAAGGCCTGGGCGTCGGCGGGACTGCGCTGCGGCGTGGTGCTGGCGCAGCCTTCCGTTATCGGCCTGCTGCGGCGCGTCATCGCGCCCTACCCACTGGCCACCCCGATCATCGCTCTGGCACTGCGCACGCTGGACGACGGCATGCGGGAACGCCAGGCACGGTTAATCGAAGAGATTGCCCGGAATAAAAAAGCGCTGATCGAGTTGCTGGAAAACCGCACTTTCGTGAATGAACTCATCGCCGGGGAGGCCAATTTCGTGCTGCTCCGTGTCAACGACGCGCGGGCCCTGCTGCGTTATTGCGCCGACCGCGGTGTGATTTTGCGGGGCTTCGCCACGGACCCGGAATTGCAGGACTGCTTGCGCATCTCGGTGGGTTCGGCAGCAGACCAGGCGGCACTGGCACAGGCACTGGACGCATGGGAGAACGAGCGATGAGCGCGGCAAGCGGGCGCAAACGGCGCATTCTTTTCATCGACCGGGACGGTACACTGATCGTCGAGCCCGAGGACGAGCAGGTCGATTCCCTGGAGAAACTGGAACTGGTGCCGGGAGTGATTCCCGCGCTGCTGGAACTCAAGGCGGCGGGCTACGAGTTCGTGATAGTCAGCAACCAGGACGGCCTGGGCACCGAGTCCTACCCGACGGAGCGCTACGAAGAACCGCAGCGCAAGATGCTGCGCCTGTTCGAGTCGCAGGGCATCGAATTCAGCGCCGTGCACGTCGACCCCCATTTCGAGCACCAGGGCGCGCACACGCGCAAGCCGGGCATCGGCATGGTGCTCGATTACCTGAAGTCCGGGCAACTGGACCTCAACGACAGCTGGGTGATCGGCGACCGCGAAACCGACCTCGAACTGGCCGCCAACATGGGCATCGGCGGCCTGCGGCTGGGGGAGGGATTCGAGGACTGGGCGTCGATCGCGCACCGCTTGGTCAACCGCCCCCGCCAGGCGCTGATCGAGCGCAAGACCAACGAGACCGACATCCGCGTGTTCGTCGACCTCGACACCGCCGGCGGCAGCGACATGGATACCGGCATCGGTTTTTTCGACCACATGCTGGACCAGCTCGCCAGCCACGGCGGCTTCCGCCTGGAACTCGGCTGCCGCGGCGACCTGGAAATCGACGAGCACCACACGGTGGAGGACTGCGCGCTGGCGCTGGGCCAGGCGCTGGACCGCGCGCTGGGGGCGCGCCGGGGCATCGGGCGCTACGGTTTCGTGCTGCCGATGGACGAGTCACTGGCCGAAGTGGCCGTCGATCTCTCCGGCCGGCCCGCGCTGGTGTTCGAGGCGGCGTTTCCGCGCGACCAGGTGGGGACGCTGTCGACGGAAATGGTCCGGCACTTTTTCGCCTCGCTCAGCCAGTCGCTGGGCGCCGCGCTGCACCTGAAAGTTCGCGGGGAAAACACCCACCACATGATCGAAGCGCTGTTCAAGGGCGCCGGCAGGGCGCTGCGCCCGGCACTGGCCAGGCAGGGCAGCGCACTGCCCAGCACCAAGGGCCTGCTCTGATGACGATCGCGGTAGTCGACAGCGGCGGCGCCAACATCGCCTCGGTGCTGCACGCCCTGCGGCGTCTCGGCGCGGAACCGGAATTTACCGCCGATCCGGCCGTGATCGGCGCAGCGGAACGGGTCATCCTGCCGGGCGTCGGTGCGGCCGGCGCGGCGATGGATGTGCTGCGCGCCAAGGGCCTGGTCGACCGGATCCGCGGCTTGCGCCAACCGGTGCTGGGCATTTGTCTGGGCATGCAGCTGCTGTTCGAATCTTCCGAGGAAGACGATACCGCTCTGCTGGGCTTGATCCCGGCCCGGCTGACGCGACTGCCGCAGCGCGAAGGTTTGCGCGTGCCGCACATGGGCTGGAACCTGGTCGAAAGGCAACGGCCGGATCCATTGAGCGACGACCTGGATGGCATATGGTTTTATTTCGTACATTCCTACGCGGCGCCACTCGGCGACTGGACCCTGTGCAACAGTGAACACGGCCGGCGCTTCAGCGCAATCGTCCGCCAGGATAATTTTCACGGCGTACAGTTCCATCCCGAACGTTCGGCGGCCGCAGGTGCCATGCTGCTGAGCACTTTCCTGGAGATGCCGGCCCGATGAGCATGATCCTGATTCCCGCCATCGACCTGTTGGACGGCGCCTGCGTGCGCCTGCTGCAGGGTGACTTCGACGAGCGGACCGTTTACGACAGCAGCGCGGCCGCCCTGGCCAGAACCTATGCCCGCGAAGGCGCCGAATGGCTGCACGTGGTCGACCTGGCCGCATCGCGCGACGGCGAGCAGGCCGACATCGGACCCTTGCTGCGCCTGTTGGCCGCTGCGCCGCAGTCGGTGCAGACGGGCGGTGGCGTGCGCGAACGCGCGGACGTCGTTACGCGCCTCGATCACGGCGCCGCGCGCGTGGTCGTCGGCAGCGTCTGCGCCGAGCAACCGGAGCGTTTCGCTCGCTGGCTGGAATCCTTCGGGCCGGAGCGGCTGGTGGCGGCGCTGGACGTGCGCCTCGACGAAGCCGGCCTGCCGTGGCCACGCACCCACGGCTGGACCCGCGGTGCCGAGCGCCACCTTTGGGACCTGCTGGATTTTTACACGGAACGCGGCCTGCGGCACCTGCTGTGCACCGACATCGGCCGCGACGGCGCGATGAGCGGCCCCAATCTCGAACTCTACCGGGCGCTCGCCGCGCGCTACCCGTCGCTCGCGGTGCAGGCCTCCGGCGGCGTCAGCAGCCTGGCCGACCTGCGCGCACTCGCCGACACCGGTGTGGATTCGGCCATCAGCGGCAAAGCGCTGCTGGACGGGCGGTTCACGGTCACGGCCGCGCTCGGGGTGCTGTCATGAGCGGCGCAGCGGGCCGCAGTGTGGCACGGCGCATCATCCCCTGCCTCGACGTACGCGACGGCCAGGTGGTGAAAGGCGTGAAGTTTCGCAATCACCGCGTGATGGGCGGCATACTCGAACTGGCGGAACGCTACCGGGACGAGGGCGCCGACGAACTGGTGTTCTACGACATCACCGCCAGCCCGGAAGGGCGCAGCGTGGACGTCGAGTGGGTCAGGCAGGTGTCCGAGACCATCGACATTCCGTTTTGCGTGGCCGGCGGCATCCGCAGCGTGGAGCGTGCGGGGCGTGTGCTGGCGCAGGGCGCGGACAAGATTTCCATCAACACGCC
The DNA here is from genome assembly GCA_032250585.1 of Lysobacterales bacterium. GTDB lineage: Bacteria > Pseudomonadota > Gammaproteobacteria > Xanthomonadales > SZUA-36 > JAVVFH01. Next base: position 3,982 of record JAVVFH010000145.1, on the reverse strand, counting down.
GGCGCTGGAACGCCCGCAGCTGATCGACGAACTGGTCAAGGCCTTCGGCAGCCAGTGCGTCGTAATCGGCGTGGATTCGCTTGCCGACGGCGACGACTACAGCGTCCGGTCACACACCGGCACGCCGGACGCCATGCGCACGCCCGGCCGCAGAACGCTGGACTGGCTCAACGAGGTGGTCGACCGGGGTGCCGGCGAGGTCGTACTGAACTGCATGTCGGCCGACGGCACCCGGACCGGCTACGACATCAAGCAGCTGAGCGCGGCGCGCACACGCCTGCCGATTCCCCTGGTCGCCTCCGGTGGCGCCGGCGAGATCGGGCACTTTGCCACCGCCTTCGAGCAGGCTGACGTCGACGCGGCACTGGCGGCCACGGTTTTCCATTCCGGCCAGATTCCCATACCCGAACTCAAACGTGCGCTGGCCGCGGCCGGCATCGAGGTGCGACCGTGCTGATCCGCGACCACAGCGACATCGACCGGCTGGACTGGCCGAAAATGGACGGCCTGCTGCCGGCTATCGTCCAACACGCTTTTGACGGGCGCGTGCTGATGCTGGCCTACGTGAACCGCGAAGCCCTGGCCCACAGCCTCGCTACCGGGCAGGTGACTTTCTGGAGCCGAAGCCGCCAAATGCTCTGGACCAAGGGTGAGACCTCGGGCAACACGCTGCAGCTGAAGGCGGCTTTCGGCGACTGCGACAGCGATTGTCTGCTGCTGCTGGCCGATCCCGCCGGGCCGACCTGCCATCGCGGCACCGACAGCTGTTTCGACGACGGCCAGGCCGCCGAGCCGCAACTGGCGTTCCTGGCACGGCTGGCGCGGCTGGTGGCGCAGCGCGACCGAGAGCGTCCGGAGGGCAGCTACACCACCGGCCTGTTCGAAGACGGCGTCAAACGCATCGCGCAGAAAGTCGGCGAGGAAGGCGTCGAGACCGCTCTGGCCGCGGCGACCGGCGACGGCGAGGAACTGGCCGAAGAGGCAGCCGACCTGCTCTATCATTTGCTGGTCCTGCTGCGCGCCAGCGGCCAGGACCTGGACCGCGTGCTCGGCGTGCTGCAGGCCCGTCACGGCTAACCCGGTTGGAGCGTGCCCAGGTCCACGGCATCGCCCGGCCGCGGAAGCGTGACTCGCGCGCCGCAACGTTCGGACAGGTAATCGCGGAAACCCTGCTGGGAATCCGGTTCGCCGTGCACCAGCCAGACCGGCGGACGGCCTTCCATGCACTCATACCAGCGCGCCATGTCATCCTGGTCGCCGTGGGCGGACAGGCCGCCGATGGTGTGAACCCGCGCCCGCACCGGCACGTCCCGCCCGTGAATGCGGACGCTTTGGGCGCCGTCGACGATGCGCCGGCCCAGGGAACCGCGGGCCTGGTAACCGACGATGATCAGCTGGGTTTCTTCGCGCCCGAGGTGGTGTTTCAGGTGATGCACGATGCGCCCGCCGTTGCACATGCCGCTGCCGGCGATCACGATGGCGCCGGAACGCATCCGGTTGATCGCCATGGACTGCTCCGGCTGACGGCTCAGCGTGAGGTTCGGCAGCAGCGGCAGGCCCCGGTTGCGCTCGCTGAGGGCCTTGGCTTCCGCGTCATAAAGCTCGCTGTAATCCCAGTAGACCTTCGAAGCCTCGATGGCCATCGGGCTGTCCAGGAACACCTGGAAGCGCGCCAGGTTCCACTCGTCGTAGTGCCTGCCCAACTCGAACAGCACCTCCTGCGAGCGCCCGACTGCAAAGGCCGGGATCAGGACGTTGCCACGGTTCGCGTCGGCCGCAGAGAGGATGCCGCCCAACTCGGCGACCGTGTCCCTGCGGTCTCGATGGCGGCGGTCGCCGTAGGTGCTCTCCATCAGCACCAGATCGGCGCGGTCGATCGGCTCCGGATCCCGCAGGATCGGCGTATCATACTGGCCCAGGTCGCCGGAAAACACGATTTTCCGCTCCAGTTTGCCCTCGCCAAGCCATATTTCGACGGTGCAGGAGCCCAGGATGTGCCCGGCGTCACGGAAACGCACCCGGACTCCCGGCACCGGCTCGAAGATTTCGCGGTACTTGACGCCGCGCAGCAAGCCCATGACGCGCTCGCCTTCGACGAGCGTGTACAGCGGCTTGACGCGTTTGGCGGTCTTGCGGCTCTCGTACTCGGCGTCGCGTTCTGCCAGTTGCGCCGCGTCCGCCAGCAGGATGGCCACCAGTTCACAGCTGGCCTCCTGTGCAAATATCGGGCCGCGGTAGCCGCGCTTGACCAGCAGCGGCAGGCGCCCGCTGTGATCCAGGTGCGCATGGCTCAGAACCACCGCGTCCACGCGGGAAACATCGAAGGGAAAGGGCTCGGCGTTGCGCGCCTCGTCCTTGCGGCTGCCCTGGATCAGGCCGCAATCGAGCAGCACGGTGCGCCCGCCCACCTGCAACAGGTGGCAGGAGCCGGTCACCTCCGCCGCCGCGCCGTAAAACTGCAGTATCACTTCGGCATCATGCGCGCCCGCACCAACGGGATGGGCGGGCCGCCGAATGACAGGAAGGTATCGTGAAATGCCTTCCACGAATCGCGGCCCTGGCGCTCGCGGGTCCAGTCAGCGCGCAGCTCGCGGATCATCAGCTTGCCCAGCGTGTACTTGAGGTAACCGGGGTCGTAGGTGCCGCGGGCCGCCTGCTGCCGCGCCGTGCCCTCGTCCTGGTAGGCTTCGTCGAGGAACAGGCGCTGCGATTCCTCGACCGTCATGCCGCCGGTGTGCAGACCGATGGCGGACAGGAAGCGCGCATTGCGCAGCAGCGCATTGCTGACCTGGCCGATGCGGGTCTCGGGCGAAGCATCACGCAAGCCGGCATCGAGCATCATTTCTTCCGTGTAATGGGCCCAGCCCTCACCGAAGGCGTAGGTCACGAACACCCGGCCAAAGATCCACTCGGCGCGATTGGCATGCAGGAAGTTCAGGAAATGGCCCGGCCACACCTCGTGCACGGAGGTGAACAGCAGGTCCGCCTCGCCCGGCATGTACGCCTGCTGCACTTCCTCGGGCCAGTCCGGATCGGGCGGCGAGATGTAATACACCGACGGCTGGTTTTTCTCGTAGGGGCCGGGGATGCTGATGTAGGCGAAGTTCGAGCGTGCGTAAGGCGGGGACTCCGCGACCAGCGCTTTTTCGTCGCCGGGAATGGTGACCAGGTTGTTCTCGATCACAAAGGCGCGGGTTTCCTCGAGCTGCTCGCGGGCCGCCGCGACGGCGCCGCCCGGCGGCTTGCGGTCGGCCATGCGGGCGAAACAGCTGCGGATGCTTTCCCCGGGGGCGAACTCGGCGCAGGCCTCGCCCAGCGCCAGCTGATTGCGCTGCAGGTCCGCGCGCCCGAGCGCCAGCAATTCCTCCAGGGGTATATCCACGCGCTCGGTGTCGAAAAGCATTTGGCGGAACGGTTCGGAACCCAGCGCATAATCTTCTGTGGCCGTCGCGAGCTGGCTCTGCAGCCAGTTTGCCAACGTCCGCATGGCCTGCGCCGCCGCTTCGTTGGCTGCACTGAAGTTCTGCTGCAGCTGCGGGTCATCCACGGCGGCGAAGACCGCCGGCACGTCGTCGGCGAAATAATCAGCCAGTCCGCCGAAGGAGTCGATGCCGTACTGCAGCCGCGTGCGCGCCATCGGCATGCGCAGATTCGCACGGATCTGCTCGGCCACACGCGGAATACTGCCGGCGTAACGCGTGTAGGCCTGCATCCGCTCTTCGAGCGGCGCGTAGTCCAAAGCGATATAGGGTCCCGGATCCAGCGAATCGGACATCCAGTCGAAATAAAAGGCCGGGTTCACGAACGGCCATTCCGCCTTGTCCAGCCAGAACAGCGCGCGGTCGATCGCCCACAGCAAGTATTCGCGCTGATGGCGCCCTTGCGGACCCAGCGCCTCGTCGCGGAAGGTCAGCGCGTCTTCGCGAACCTGGCGCAGGCGCGAAATTTCAGTTTCGATGCCTTCCGCGCTCCAGTCGGGGAG
>JAVVFH010000144.1:0-9044 GCA_032250585.1 Lysobacterales bacterium | reverse complement strand
GCGCACGCAACGACTGGGACATCGTGCAGACAGAGACCTTCGCGCCCATCCTCTACCTGATTCCGTTCCGCAATCTGGACGAGGCGATCGAAATGCACAACGACGTGGCGCAGGGACTGTCCTCGGCCATTTTCACGACAGACCTGCGGCGCGCCGAGCGTTTTCTGTCTGCAACCGGCTCGGACTGCGGCATTGCGAACGTCAACATCGGCACCTCCGGCGCGGAGATCGGCGGTGCCTTCGGTGGGGAAAAGGAAACCGGCGGCGGCCGCGAATCAGGCTCCGACGCCTGGAAAGCCTACATGCGGCGGCAGACGACCACCATCAACTGGGGCCTCGACCTGCCGCTTGCCCAGGGCATCAAGTTTGACTTTTGACGGCCTGCGCTGAGCGCCTCGCGGCATGTGGTACCAGCTGGCGCAAAAGGCCTTGTTCGCCACCGACCCGGAGGTCGCGCACGAACTCACGCTGGAAAGCCTGCGCCTCGGGCACCGGTTCGGGGCCACGAAACTCCTGTGCAAAACCCACCGGCAACCGGTCCGCTGCATGGGACTGGAGTTTCCGAACCCGCTAGGCGTCGCGCCCGGCCTGGACAAGAACGCGGATTATTTCGAAGCCCTGGGCGACCTGGGCTTCGGATTCGTCGAGGTTGGCACCGTGACACCCCGCCCCCAGCCCGGCAACCCCAGGCCCCGCGTGTTCCGCCTGCCGGAGGCCGAGGCCATGATCAACCGCCTGGGTTTCAACAACAAGGGCGTCGACCACCTCGTCCGGCGCGTGCGCAAGCACCGCTTCGCGGGCGTGCTCGGCATCAACATCGGCAAGAATTTCGATACGCCGATCGAGCGCGCCAGCGACGATTACCTGCATTGCCTGGAAAAGGTCTACCCCTACGCCGACTACATCACGGCGAACATCTCCTCGCCGAACACCAAAAACCTGCGCGAACTGCAGGGCGCGCAGGAACTCGACCGCCTGCTGGGCGCGCTGGCGCAACGGCGTAAGGAATTGTCCGACCAGCACGGGCGCTGCGTGCCTTTAGCCATCAAGGTCGCGCCGGACCTGCCGGCAGGCGCGGTGGAGATTATCGCCGAAGCCGTGGCCCGCCACCGGATGGACGCCGTGATCGCGACCAACACCACCGTCAGCCGCGCGGGCGTCGAAGGTCTGCAACACGCCAAGGAAGCAGGCGGCCTGTCGGGCGCGCCGCTCAAGGCGCGGGCCGACCGGGTGCTGGCGGCCTTTCGCCAGGCCCTGCCGCCGGAAGTGGCGCTGATCGGGGTCGGTGGAATTACCCGCGGACAACACGCAGCGGACAAGTTCGACCTGGGTGCGGACCTGGTGCAGTTCTACACCGGCCTGGTTTACCGCGGACCCGCGCTGGTCGCTGAGTGCCTGCAGGCGATCGCGGACCGCGCAGGCTGATGCAGATCAGCGAAAGACCCTCCCTGCGCGGCCTGAACAGTTTCGGCCTCGAGGCTCGGGCGCAGCGCGCCGTCACGATCGAAACCGAAGACGACCTCACCAGCCTGCCTCCTTTCAACCCACGCGCCGACCTACTGCTGGGCGGCGGCAGCAATGTGCTGCTCACCACCGACGTGCCCGGCACGGTGTTTCTGAACCGGATTCGCGGCCGGGCGATCGTCGCGGAGCACGACGGACAGGCCTGGGTGGAAGTGGGTGCCGGCGAGAACTGGCACAGACTGGTACGCTGGTCGCTGGACGAGGGCCTCTGCGGACTGGAAAACCTGTCTCTGATACCGGGCCTCGCAGGCGCCGCGCCGATCCAGAACATCGGCGCCTACGGCGTCGAGCTCTCGGGTATTGTGGATCGGCTCACGGCCTGGGACTGGCACACGGCAAACCGGGTCCGCTTCGCCCGCGCCGACTGCGGCTTCGCCTACCGGGAAAGCCGCTTCAAGTCCGCCGAACCCGACCGCTACCTGATCATCTCGCTGCGGCTGCGGCTTAGCCGGGAATTCAACGCCCGTCTCGACTACGCGGGCCTCAGCGAGGAACTGGCCGCCGCGGGGGTGCTGAACGCCACCCCCCGGGACGTCAGCGACGCCGTCATTCGCCTGCGACGGCGCAAGCTGCCCGATCCGGCCAAGTGCGGAAACGCCGGCAGTTTTTTCAAGAACCCGGTGGTTTCGAAGGAAACCGCAACCGGCCTGCTGAATGAATACCCGGAACTTCCGGTCTGGGCGGACGACGCCGAACAGGTGAAGCTATCGGCGGCCTGGATGATCGAACGCTGCGGCTGCAAGGGCCAGCGCCGGGGTGACGCCGGCGTCTCGCAGCGCCATGCGCTGGTGCTCATCAACCACGGCGCCGCAACGGGTCGGGACGTCCTCGCGCTGGCCGAGTCGATCAAAGCGCGCGTCGCGGACCGCTTTGGCATCACGCTGGAAACCGAACCGCGCATTCTGGCCTTTCCCGAGCAAGCTTGAAGTCCGCCAGGTTTGTGGGTAGCTTGCATGCTTCGCTTCATTTAAAGCCGGAGTTCACGTGAACCGGATTCGATTTCTCCTTTGTGCCGCCGTACTGTTGCCGGCCTCGATCGTTCTCACCGCCTGCGAGGGCGGCGAACAGGCTACCGCGCCGCCAACCAGCCCGCCGATAAGCCTCGAGAGTGCCGCGCCGACGACCGACATCGCGCGCATGATGCGCAATATCACCGAGCTCTCCTCCGACGCCTATGGCGGCCGCGCACCCATGTCCGAAGGCGAGCGCCTGACGCTGGACTTCATCGAAAGCCGCTTCCGCTCGATGGGCCTGCAACCCCTGTTCGGAGACAGCTATCTGCAACCCGTGGAACTCGTTTCCATCGAAGCCAACCCGGCCACCGTGCAGATGACCTTTCATCTCGACGGCCGCGACCGCCTGGTGCAGCATGAAACCGAGATGGTGACCGGCACGCCGCGGGTCGTGCCCGAGTCCCGGATCGAATCCAGCGAGGTGGTTTTCGTGGGTTACGGCATCGTCGCGCCGGAATACGGCTGGGACGATTACGCCGACGTCGACGTAAAGGGCAAGACGGTGCTGATCCTGATCAACGACCCCGGCTTCGCAACCGGCGATCCGGCACTGTTCAACGGCAAGGCGATGACCTACTACGGCCGCTGGACCTACAAGTACGAAGAAGCGGCCCGCCAGGGCGCGGCCGCGGCTGTGCTCGTCCACGACACCGCGCCGGCCTCCTACGGCTGGGAAGTGGTGCGCAACAGCTGGACCGGCCCGCAGTTCCACCTGCACCGCGACAACGACAATCTGGACCGGCTGCCGATCGAATCCTGGGTGCAGCGGAGCGTGGCAGAAGAACTGGTCGAAGCGGCAGGCCTGGACTTGTCCGCACTCGAACAGGCTGCGATGTCAACCGAGTTCATGGCAGTGCCACTGGGTGCGACGATGGACGCCGCGGTGCAAAACCACATCGTGCGCAAGCAGTCCTACAACATCGGTGCGCTGCTGCCCGGCAGCCAACGTCCGCAAGAAGCCTTCATCTACACGGCGCACTGGGATCACATCGGCACTGACCCGGCAGCCGCGGCGGGCGAAGACGGCATCTTCAACGGGGCGGTCGACAACGCGTCGGGTATCGCCGCGCTGCTCGAACTGGCCCGGTCCTTCGCCGCCCTGCCCCGGGCGCCCGAGCGCAGCACGGCCTTCCTGGCGGTAACCGCCGAAGAGTCCGGCCTGCTCGGCTCGGCGCATTACGCGGAGCAGCCGGCGATCCCGATGGCGCAAACGGTCGGCGGCATCAACATGGATTCCATGCAGGTTTACGGCCCGACCCGGGACGTGACCGTGGTGGGCTACGGCAGTTCGGAACTGGAAGACATTCTGCGTGACAAGGCCGCCGTGCAGGACCGCGTGGTCAAGCCGGAAGCGCACCCCGAAGGCGGCTACTATTACCGCTCCGATCACTTCAACTTCGCCCGCCAGGGCGTCCCGATGCTGTATGCCAAGTCCGGCTCCGATCATCTCGAACTGGGCCCGGAATACATCGAGGCCAAGCAGGCCGACTACAACAAACGGCGCTACCACACGGTGCTGGATGAAATCGGCGAGGATTGGGATCTGCGGGGCGTGGCCCAGGACATCGAGCTCTACTTCGCCGTCGGCCTGCAAGTGACCGACAGCGAAGCCTGGCCGAACTGGTACGCAGGCAACGAGTTTCGCGCGATTCGCGAGGCCTCGCTGAGCAGCGCCGACTGACGGCGCAGCGCGAACTATCGCGTCGACCGAAGCGGCAGGAATGCCTGCAGCCGCGCCTGACTCTTTCTCGTCAGCTTAAGGTCAGGATTTCAGAATGCGTTGATGCCCGTCAGTTCCCGCCCGACGATCAGCTGGTGGATCGTTTCGGTGCCTTCGTAGGTGATCACGCTTTCCAGGTTCAGCATGTGGCGGATCGCCTGGTACTCGGTGGTGATGCCGCTGCCGCCGAGCATGTCGCGGCAGTCACGGGCAATGTCCAGCGCCATGCGCACGTTGTTCCACTTGGCGACCGATACCTGCGTGGGCGCCATTTTGCCGGCGTCTTTCAGGCGGCCGAGTTGCAGCGCCAGCAATTGGGCGGAGGTGATGCGCCGGGCCATATCGGCCAGGCGGATCTGGATGGCCTGGTTGGCGGCCAGCGGCCGGCCGAACAGTTTGCGGTCGGCGGTGTAGTCCAGCACTTCGGAAAGACAGGCGATGGCGGCGCCGATCGGCCCCCAGGTGATGCCGTAACGCGCCTGCGTCAGGGAGCCCAGCGGACCCTTGAGGCCGCGGACGCCGGCCAAACGGTTCGCTTCGGGAACCCGAACGTTGTCGAAATACAGCTCCGAGGTGTCCGATGCGCGCAGTGACATCTTCGACTTGATGGCCGGCGCGTCGAATCCGGGCATGTCCTTCTCAACCAAAAAACCCGTGATGCCATCGTCGGTATTGGCCCAGACCACCGCGATATCGGCGATGCTGCCGTTGGTGATCCACATTTTCGAGCCGTTCAGGATCCAGTCGTCCCCGTCGCGTTTGGCGTGGGTCTTCATGTTCGCGGGATCGGAACCGCCGTAGGACTCGGTCAGGCCGAAACAGCCGATGATTTCACCCTTGGCCATGCCCGGCAGCCAGCGTTCCTTCTGTTCTTCCGAGCCGTAGCTGTAGATCGGATACATCGCCAGCGAGGACTGTACCGACACGAAGCTGCGCAGGCCGGAATCGCCGCGCTCGAGTTCCTGGCAAATCAGCCCGGAGGAGACGGAATTGAGACCGGCGCAGCCGTAACCTTCGAGGCTGGAGCCAAGCAAACCCAGTTCGGCCATCTCGGGCACGAGTTCCGACGGAAAAGTGGCGTCGTCGAAATGCTTCGCCATCAGCGGCAGCGCGCGTTCGTCGACAAAACGGGCAACGCTGTCACGGATCATGATTTCCTCTTCCGTGAGCAGGGATTCAACGTCGTATAAGTCAAAAGGGTTCAGCTTGGCCATCGGGCGCTCCGTCAAATAAACCAAAGCGCCTTGAAGGCGCCGTGTCGGGGTCGAAATCAAGCGAGCATTCTAAACGGCCGCGCGGCGCCGGTCACGCTAAAATCCGGCTTCATTCCTGATGCCGCTGGGGACATGAGCCGAGGCAACGTGTGCTTTCGCTGAATCGATGTGCACCGCCTGGTCGTCGAAAAAAATATCCGCACCGAATGCCTTGAGGAATTCTCCTTTCGAGCGGCCACCCAGAAACAGGGCCTCGTCAATACGGATGCCCCACTCGCGCAGGGTGAGCACCACGCGTTTGTGCGCCGGTGCCGAACGCGCGGTCACCAGCGCCGTGCGGATCGGGTTGTTTTCCACCGGGAAAGCCGACTGGATCCGGTGCAGCGCTTCGAGCACCGGTTTGAAGGGGCCGCCGCTCAGAGGCTGGTTGGCTGCTTGCCGTTCGCTGTCGGAAAAGGCCGTCAGGCCCTGTTCCTTGTAGATACGCTCCGCTTCGTCGCTGAACAGCACGGCATCGCCGTCGAAGGCGATTCGCAATTGGCCGCTGTCCAGCCGGCTGGCACCGCCCGGCAGAATGGTCGCAGCGGCATAGCCTTTCTCCAGCGCGCTGCGCACGTCCCTGGCATTGGTGGACAGCAGCAGATCGGCACCGAAGGCGCTCATGTACTTGTAGGGGCTCTCGCCGTTGGTGAAAGCCGCCCGCTCGATGTGCAGCCCATAATGCTCGATGGTATTGAAAATCCGCAGACCCGTGTCGGCGCTGTTGCGCGACAGCAGTATGACCTCGACGCGCGGGTGGTCCTGCTTGTCGGCGTTCAGCGCCAGCAGTTTGCGCGCCAGCGGAAAGGCCACCCCGGGCTCGAGCAGCACGTCCTCATTCGCCACCTGGTAGGCGGCGTAAGCTTCGATGCCCTCGGTCTCGAAAATACGGTGGCTCTCGCCCATGTCGAACAGCGCGCGCGAAGAAATGCCGACCACCAGCACGTTCTGTTCGTCCTTGTTGCCCGTATTGACGGGTTTGTCCGCATTTATCGCTTCACCGTTCATGACTTCACCATACTCCAGCGCTTTCTCAAATGTCGAGAAGCGTCCCGGGCGACTTGACCAGCGCGCAGTTGACCCGGACCCGTTCGCCGTTTCGGTCGCTGTGCGATAATCGTGAAGAGGCAGCGCAAATGAAATTCGCAGCCGCTGACCCGAACGACCCTGTGATGTAATACCGAACCAGGGGAAAAGAAAATGCGCCTGCTCCTGCTTATTTTGACCAGCCTGACCCTTGGCACCGCGGACGCCCGGGAGCCCGACGACCCGCCGCCCGACGCGCGCGAACTGGTCCGCAAGGCCATGGACCACTGGCGCGGCGTTTCCTCGTATTCCGAAATGACCATGACCATTCACCGGCCCGGCTGGGAGCGCACGATGAGCATGCGTTCCTGGAGCAAGGGCGACGATCTGACGCTGGTGCGGGTCACCGAGCCCCGCAAGGACGCCGGCAACGGCACCCTGCTCGACGGCGACAACATGTGGACCTATTCGCCGCGCATCAACCGCATCGTCAAGATACCCTCGGCGATGATGGCGCAAAGCTGGATGGGCAGCGACTTCTCGAACCGCGACATCGCCAAGTCGACCGACATCATCGACGAATACGACCACCAATTGACCAGGCGCGAACAGCACGGTGACCGTGTTCACTACACGATCAGCTCGATTCCACACGAAAACGCCCCCGTGGTCTGGGGCGAGGAAGTGCTGATCGTCCGCGACGACTACGTGCTGATGCGCCACGAGTTCCGGGACCAGGACGGCGAAATGGTCAAGGTCATGAAGACCCTCGAAACGGACATCATGGGCGGCCGGCCCGTAGCGAAGATCATGCGCATGAGCGCAGTCGACACGCCGGAGGAATGGACCGAGCTCAGGGTGATTGCCGTCGACTTCGACCGTGATCTGCCGGACAGGCTGTTCACCCTGTCGAATCTGAGGAATCCCCGTCAGTGAGCATCAGCCTGCGCATGGCCTGGCGCAACCTGTGGCGGCACCGGCGCCGTACCTGGCTGACGACCAGCGCGATGGTGTTTTCCAACCTGCTGTTGATTTTCCTGATATCGCTGCAGTTCGGCTCCTACGACATGATGATCGACAACACCCTGCAAACATTCAGCGGATACATCCAGCTGCAGCGGCAGGGCTACAACGAAAACCCGAAACTGCGCGACAGCATTCCCGGTATCAGCGCGCTGGCGGAGCAGCTGCGTGAGCGACTGCCGGCCGCCCGCGTGGCCGCCCGCGCATCGGCTTTTGCCTTGGCCTCCAGCGAGCAACGCACGCTGGCCGTGCAGGTCACGGGCGTCCAGCCCGGCCGGGAAGCGGGGGTGTCCACCTTTCCGGGCCTGATAAAAAAGGGCCGCTTCCTGCAGGCCGATACCGCACCGGAGATCGTGCTCGGCAGCGTGCTGGCCAGAAACCTCAAGGTCGGCGTCGGCGACGAAATCACGCTGCTGGGCACCGGCCGCGACGGCTCGTTCGCGGCGGGCGTCGTCACGGCTGTGGGAATTTTCGAATCAGGCTCCGGGGAGATCGACCGCAGCATGGCCGAAGTGCCTTTGGCGTACTTTCAACAAACCTTCTCTATGGATGACCACGGCCACGCCATCGTGCTCTCCGCCCCGTCCCTGGACCAAAGCCAGGTCCTGCTGCCTGCGCTGCGCGAGGCGTTGGCATCCCGCCAGGAGCTGGTCGTACTGGATTGGCGGGCGCTGAATCCCGGCCTGGAGCAGGCCATCCAGGCCGACCTTTCCAGCGCCTGGTTCATGTATGGCGTGCTGGTCGTGCTGGTAGCCTTCAGCGTGCTCAACACGCAGCTGATGTCGGTGTTGGAACGAACGCGTGAATTCGGAATGATCATGGCACTGGGCATCAAACCCCGGCGCCTCGCCTCGCTGGTGATGCTGGAAACGGCACTGATGGCCTTGCTGGGTTTCGCGCTCGGCATCGCCCTGGGCTGGCTGGTCGCAGCCTATTTCCACGTTGAGGGCTTCAGCTACCCCGGCATGGAAGAACTGGGCGCCCGCTTCAACCTGCCCGGCGAGATGTACCCCAGCCTGACGCCTGTCAGCCTGTTGCTCGGTCCGGCGGTGGTGTTCCTGTTCTGCCTGCTGGCGGCTGTCTACCCCGCACTGCGGCTGTTCCGGCTGCAGCCCATCGAAGCGATGCGGGCGGCCTGATGGCAGCCAGCGGCTTCCTTCCGTTTCCCGCCATGGCGCGCATGGCCTGGCGCAACCTGTGGCGTAACCACCGCCGGACCGTAATCATGCTGCTGGCCATCACGGTCGGTGTCTGGGCGATGATCTTCATGACCGCGCTGATGCGCGGGATGGTAGACCAGATGATCGAAGACGGCATCAATGCCCTGCCCGGCATGGTCCAGATCCATCACCCGGATTACCGCGACGACCCCAGCGTCGACAACAGCATCCCGCCGCCCGGCTCCGAGCTGCGGGCCGCGCTCGAGTCGCCCCCGGTCAGCGCCTGGACGGCGCGCGTGCGGGTGCCAGCCATGATCTCCAGCGA
>JAVVFH010000143.1:0-9061 GCA_032250585.1 Lysobacterales bacterium | reverse complement strand
AGGGCAAATTTGTTCTCACGCCAATTTCTTGAACTCTCGTCATTTCCGCGCAAGCGGAAATCCCGTTCCAACAACACTGCTGGATTCGCCAGCCGCGGATTGGATTGAAATTCCTGGATTCCCGCCTGCGCGGGAATGGCGGTACTTCTGGTAGAACAAATTTACAGTGCGCTTGCGGTTTCGAAGCGTTGACAGTGTTTGAGGAATATAGTACATACGTACTACTCTGTAAAAGGCGCGGTACAGATTATTGTCGTTTTTCAACATTCCCTCAATAAATTCCCGGTTGTTCCGGGTGGAATGACACAGAGTTTAATTTTTCAAGGAGCGAGTCATGTATTTCAGTTTGTCGGATGTTTCACCTGTTGTTCAACGTCGGTTCCACTTTTTCGCCTTTGGGCTGGTGCTTTCCTGCATTCTCGCCGGCAACGCGCTTGCCCAGGACGCATCCAGCCGCACCGCTCTCGAAGAGGTCGTGGTATCGGCCCAGAAGCGGGGCGATCAGCTGCTGCAGGATACGTCACTTTCCATCCAGGTGTTCGGTGAGCAGGAGCTCGAAGATCGCATGGTTCGGGATTTCAAGGACCTGGCCTTTTCCATTCCCGGCCTGCAGCTGCAGGACATCGGCCCGGGTGACCGCAAATACATTCTGCGCGGCATCAATTCCTCGGGCGATTCGACGGTTGGTGTTTACTACGATGAAGCCGTCATCACGGCCTCGAATTCAGAAGACGGGGGCGGCCGCAATGCCCCCATCCAGATGCACGACATTCAGCAGGTCGAGGTTCTGAAGGGCCCCCAGGGCACGCTTTACGGCGCCAACTCGATGTCGGGCACCATTCGCTTTTTGACCAACAAGCCCAAGCTCGACATCTTCGAGGGCAATCTCGAGGCGGAGATCTCCTCAACCCGCAAGGGTGAAGAAAATTACATCATCAACGGCATGGTTAACATTCCCATCGTCGAGGACGTGCTGGCCGTGCGCGCGGTCGGCTGGCTGCACGACATGGGCGGTTATATTGACGCCATCCGCATCGAATCGGGCCCGATCGATGACGTGAACACCGAGGAAATTGCCGGCGGCCGCGTGCATCTGCGCTGGACGCCATCCGACCGGCTGATGTTCACGCTTTCGCACACCTACCAGGACATGGATGTCGGAGGCACCTTCCGCTTCATGAAAGACGAATCGAACGACCTGTCGGCGATCGGCTTTCCGCCGGTGACCCCTGGCGAACTGGACAACACCGGCCTGACGCAGGATGGCTGGGATGATGAGCTGAACATCAGCAGCCTGGTCATCGAATACGAACAGGACTACGGTACCTTCACCGCGGCATCCAGCTATTTCACGCGCGACCTGGTGTTCCGATTCGACAATACCGGTGTGGTTGCGGCCGTGCCGTTCTTCGCCACGCTGTTTCCGGAACCCTTCCAGGGCATTCAGCCGATAGAGCGCGACATCTGGTCAAACGAAATCCGCTTCGCCTCGAACTTCGAAAACAGCCCTGTGCAATTCGTGGCGGGTGCGTTTTACAGCGAGGACGATCAGGATTGGGAAGCTCAGGCGGTCAACGTCGGTCCCGACGGGCTGCCCGCGGGCCCGTTCACCCCGGGGTTTGACGACGACGTGTCGGACGGCGGTAATACGGTGTTCGGCCGGGTCGACAAGACCCGCATACAGGAGCTGGCCTTTTTCGGCGAGGTCACCTATGACTTCGCGGAGCAGTTCCAGATCTTGTGGGGCGGGCGCTGGTTTGAATCCGACTTCGACTCGGATGAATTCATAACGCACCCCTTCAGCTTTACGGACGCGGTGCCGTTCGATGTCAACAGCAACAGCGACTCGCTGACGAAGTTCACCTGGAAGACCACCTTGTCCTGGTTCCCGAATGACGATATCCGCCTGTATGCAACGCGCTCGGAAGGCGCCAGGCGCGGCGGTCTCAACAACGCGAGCCTGCCGCTGGATCAGTTCGCGGTGCCTGAAGCCTTCGACCCGGACGAGATCACCAACTACGAGTTGGGGCTCAAGTGGACCCTGC
The DNA here is from genome assembly GCA_032250585.1 of Lysobacterales bacterium. GTDB lineage: Bacteria > Pseudomonadota > Gammaproteobacteria > Xanthomonadales > SZUA-36 > JAVVFH01. Next base: position 7,016 of record JAVVFH010000143.1, on the reverse strand, counting down.
TCGACGACCGGCTGCAGCTCAATACGGCCGTCTATCACATGGAGTGGGACGATATTCAGCTGGAGGGCATCGATGAACTGGGGGTGGTCAATTTTATCGGTAATTTCGGCAACGCGACCGTCGACGGTATCGAATTCGATGCCACGCTGCAGGCGACCGATCATTTGTGGCTGTTCGTGGGTGCGTCCTATCAGGATGCAACCCTGGATTCGGACAATCCGAACCTCGGTGGTGGCGCCAATACACCCCGGGGCATGGCCGGGGATACTTTGCCGAACGTTCCCGAATACCAGGGAACGGCGTCGCTGCAATACGAGCGCCCGCTGTGGGCCGATTGGTCCGGGCAAGTCCGCTTCGACGTGGTTTACCGCGACAGCACGCGGACCGAATTCAACCGGGACATTCCGACCAATATCGAATTGGACAGTTATACGGCGGTAAACGCCAACATCGCCCTGCTGCAGCAAGGCAATGGCTGGCGTGTCAGTCTTTTCGCGGAGAACCTGACCGATGAGCGCGCCGACGTAGACGCGTTCACCACCAACGTCGACCAGGTCGGCTTCGTCACCATTCGACCGCGTACGCTGGGTATCAATGTATCCAAGCGCTTTTAGACGTCCTGCCTGGCGTTTAAGTTAAGCTGCGGGGCGGCCTGTTGGAACGAAAAGCATGAACGAAAACAGGCCGCTTGCTTCCTGCCCGCCGCCGGCGCTGATCGAGGCGCTTCAGGGCGTCGTCGGGGAGCGCGTCACCCTCAACCGTTCGATACGGGAACACCACAGTCACGACGAGTCCTGGCACGACGGCGCACTTCCGGATGCGGTCTGTTTTCCGGAGAGCACGGAGGAGGTCGCGCGGATCGCGAAGCTTTGTTGCGAGCACCGCATTCCGATGATCCCGTTTGGCACCGGCACCGGCGTGGCCGGTTCGGTGAATGCGGTCGGTGGCGGCATGACGATCGACCTGTCGCGAATGGACCGGCTGCTGAGCGTGTACGCCGACGATTTCAGCTGCCGGGTCCAGGCCGGGCTGACCTACAAGCGGCTTAACGAACAACTGCGCGACACGGGCCTGTTTTTTTCGGTGGATCCGGGCGCCGATGCCTCTGTGGGCGGCCTGGCCGCCACCCGTGCCTCGGGCACGAACACCGTGAAATACGGCAGCATGCGTGAAAACGTCCTGTCACTGACGGCCGTGCTCGCGGACGGGCGCATCGTCAAAACCGGTTCGCGCGCCCGCAAGTCGGCGGCCGGCTACGACCTGACGCAGCTGTTTATCGGTTCGGAAGGCACGCTGGGTATCATTACCGAGCTTATCGTCAGGTTACACGGCCGCCCGGCCGCGTCGGCCTCGGCCAGCGTTCAATTCCCCGATTTAAAATCCGCGGTCGATGCGGTGATCGCCACCCTGCAGCACAACATTCCGATGGCCCGTATCGAATTGGTGGACGAAATGCTACTGCAGGCCATCAACCGTTTTTCCGGTACCCGGTTCGAACCCGCGCCGAGCCTGTTCGTGGAGTTCCAGGGCAGTGATTCGTCGGTCCGGGAAGACGCCGAAATGTTTGGCGAGATTTGCGGGGAGTTCGGCTGTAAGGGCTTTCGCTGGACCGCCAACGAGCAGGAGGCCCGTGCCATGTGGGAAGCCCGCCACAGCGCCGCCTACGCCTTTCTCGCCCTGCGCCCGGGGGCCAAAAACTTTTCCACCGACGTGTGCGTGCCGGTGTCCCGGCTCGCTGAGTGCATCGAACAGACCCGCGCTGACGCCGAGAAGAATGTCGACGTGATTTACGCGATCGCCGGGCACGTGGGTGACGGCAATTTTCACACCGCTTTCCTGGTGGACCCGACGATCGAAGAGGAACGCAAGCAGGTCGAAGCATTCTATGACCGGTTGGTGGCCCGTGCCCTGTCGATGGAAGGCACCTGTTCCGGTGAACACGGCATTGGCATGCAGAAATTAAAATACATGGCCGAAGAGTTCAGCGCCGAGAGCCTGGACGTCATGCGGGCGATCAAAAGTGCGCTCGACCCGCAATGGCTGATGAATCCTGGCAAAAAGATCCTGCGATCCTGAGTCGGCGGCCTGGGCGGCGGTGAAAGGCGAATACGAGAAAGGCGACGACGGAAGGTGGCATCCGCGAGACTGATTGCCAGATGCCCCCCGAAAAATGTACGCTAAGCGAAAGGCTCTCCCGTTCGGGAGACGCCATTTGGCGCAGGAGCACAGCTCATGAGCAAAGAACAGAAAACCAACAAGGAAACCCGCAAAAAAGCGGTGCTGACACCCAAGGAAAAGAAGGCGGCAAAGAAGGCCAAGAAGGAGTCCCGGCGCTAAATCGCGCGCCGCAGATCAACGCTCAACCCGTTCTGAATGCCCGGGGTCAGAGTCAGGCTTTCCTCCCTGTAGCCGGGCTTCCGGTTTATACTGCCCGCCGACCCCGTCTCGGAGATGCCGCATGATCCAACGCCTTTGCATACTGTTTTTCGTCCTCGCTGTCCCGCTGCTGCTCCCCTTCCCCGCCGAGGGCCAGGAAGCGCGTGCCCGATGGGAGCGGATGTGTCAGATCCGCGCCGAGAAATTCGACCTGGTCATGCCCGCGGCGATGCGCGAAAACGACCTCGACATGTGGATCGTGGTGATGCGCGAGGGCTTACTCGACCCGTTGTGGGAAGCGCTGGGGCGCGGTTACGTGGGCGATTGGGCCTACTACGTCTTCAGCCGCCAGGGTGCCCGCGTGGAACGCGCCGCGCTGGGGGTTTCCGGGTATCGGCTCGAGCAGTGCGGGGTCTACGATCACTTCGGCGGCGCCGACGAACTGCAGGCCTATGTTGCCGAGCGCGACCCGCAGCGCATCGGGGTCAACATGGCCGCATCGATCGGCGGCGCGGACGGGCTATCGCACAGCTCGTACCTGCATCTCCAGCAAATTCTGGGCGACTACGCGCCACGGATGGTTTCCGCGGAGCGCTTCGTGTCCGACTTCCGGGCCACGCGCACCGCGATCGAGATCGCGGCCTTCGCGGAGGCCGGCGAAATCAGCCGCGAAATCGCGGAACGGGCGTTTTCGAACGAAGTCATCGAGCCGGGCGTGACGACGCTGGAGGACGTCGCCTGGTGGATGTCGGACCAGCAGCTTAAGCGCGGCCTGGGTTCGTCCTTCGACATGCCCTCGGTATACATCACCGGTCCGGAAGGGATCGCGGCCGTTTCGACGGACCGCATCATCCAGCGGGGCGATTTGCTCACGCTCGATTGGGGTGTTGGTTTTCTCGATTTCTATACCGACATGAAGCGCATCGCCTACGTTCTGCGCGCGGGTGAAACCGAGCCGCCGGCCGGCCTGCGCAATGCTTTCGCGCGAGCGCTCGAGGTGCGCGACATCATGAAGGCGACGATCAAGCCGGCCCCGACGGCGCAGGCGGCGCTGGACATCACCCTGGCTGCTATCGAGGAGGCGGGTTTCGGGCGCATCGAATTCAACCGGCCTGGCGACGATCCGGCGGTCACCGACGTGGTTATCGGACCGCATTCGGTCGGAAACTGGGGCCACGGCATCGGTCCTTCGCTGGCCTTCTTCAATCCGACCCGCCTGACATACGAACTGCGGCCTTCGTCGCTGATCTCGGTGGAGCTTTTCGCGTACACGGCTCACCCCGACTGGGATAATGCGAAGGTGCGCATTGCACTGGAAGACGATGCCGTGGTGACCGATCGCGGCGTCGAGTGGCTTTATCCGGTCGCCGACCGCATCCTGGTTATCAAGTAGAAAAACCGGGCTCGGATTCAGAGGGAGTCGAGCATCGCCTCGACCGCGGCGCGGACGGTGGGGAATGACGTGGAGGTGGGCATGACCAGCTCGAAATGGCCGGCATCGGGCGGCACAATCACGCGCACTTCTTCCCCCAGGGCGCGGGCCTCTTTTTGGTAGGCGCGTGAAACGGCCAGCCAGCCGGGGTCGTGCGCGCCGTTGACGATGACCTGCGGAATCCCGAGCGGCAGCAGGGCGGCAGCGGATCCGTCACGGTAGCGTTGCGGAAACTCATCCGGGCTGCCGCCCATCAGAAGCTGGGAGGCGCCGCTGCAGGTTTGGTTGCGGTAGGTCAGTTCGAGGTCGGCCGCCGGCGCCAGGCCGATGACGCCCTGCACCGGCAGCGGATCCGGCCGGAACAGTGGGCTGTCGGCCGCGAGTTTGTGACGGGCCGCCAGCCACAGCGCCAGGTGACCCCCGGCGCTGTGCCCCGCGACAATTACGCGATTCAGATCGAGCGCATGATCGGCAGCCACATTGCGCAGGAAATCCGTTCCCTGCGAAACGTCCAGGAAGGTGCCGGGCCAGCCGCCGCCTTCGTTTCCGACCCGGCGATATTCGAGCGTCCAGGTGGCCGTGCCCGATTCGGTCAGAGCCTGCGCCATGGCGCCTAAGTGCCCGACGTCGTATTCCGCCTTCCAGCAGCCGCCGTGGATCAGCACCACCACCGGGAAGGGGCCACTGCCCTCAGGCAGCCGGAGGTCGGCAAACTGCAGCGGATCGTCGCCGTAGCGGAAGCGGAAATCCGCCGCCGGCTCGGGCATGGCCAGCAACTCCGGAACGCCGGCCAATTGAGGTTCGGACTGCGCGGATACGGAGGGAGCACCCAGGCAGCAGAGCAATGCGGTCAATAAGAGTTTGTTCATAGTGTGGAATATTACACCATCAATAACCGGTCTCAGGGAACCATTTCACGCCACTTTGACCGTGATCCGCGAGGCTCTTCGGCTGAAATGGCTCCCTGACCCCGCTTATTGATGCTGTGCCACCAGTCGTGCCAGCGCCATTGGCCGGCCGTCGGGGTCGTTCAGCACGCCTTCGTCGAAAAATCGAATGCGCAGGTCACCCGCGGCCGTCTTCAGGCTGCCCGGTACTACCCGGAAGGCCGGGTTAGTTGGCCCACCGACGTTTGCGTCGCTGCGCAAATGCTCCTCGCAGATCAGGAAACCGCCGGGCTCCACTGAGCCGGTCAGCTGCCGGATCAGGGGCAGGTTCACGTAACGCGTCACCACGATCAGAACGTAGCCGGGATCCACTGACAACGGCTCGTCCAGGTCGTGCCGGATCCAGTTCACCTTCAGACCGGACTGTTCCGCGAGTTGGCGTCCTCTTTGCAGGGCTTCGGCGGAAATGTCCACCGCGTCCACCTCGAAACCCTCGGTGGCCAGGAACAGGGCGTTGCGCCCGGCGCCGCAAGCCACGTCCAGCGCCCGCCCGCGCGGGATGCGATCGACCCATGCCTGCAACAGCGGGCTGGGATGGGTGCGCTCGGCGTAAGCGCCTTTTTGGTATCGTTCATCCCATTTTTTGCGGTCGGATTCGCTCATGGCTGTTTTTTCCTCGAAATAATCGGGTCAGACTACAATTTATACTTCACTTTTGTCCTCATCTTCGGCGCGGCTCGAGCCAGATTATTTGTTCTTTGACCCGATTTTGAGTTGGCGAAAGCCTGCCCGTGTATTTTGCCGAATCGCCCATCGACATCCGTTCAACCCGATGGTCGCCAGCGGCAGTGCGGCGACGCCTAAAAGGCGTAAAATGCAGCGGACGCAACAAGGAGGCAAGCTTCGTCATGTCCAATGCCCAGACCGAAACACCGTCGCCCCGCTTCGTGCCGTTCGGCTATGGATTGCGGCCGTTTTTTCTGCTGGCCGGCTGGTTTGCGGTGCTTGCCATCGGGTTGTGGCTCTGGTTCTACGGCTCGGGCCGCATGCCGCTGCCGGTGCTCATGCCGCAATTCTGGCACGGTCACGAGATGCTGTTCGGTTTCGTCCCCGCGGCGGTGGCGGGTTTCCTGTTGACGGCGGTTCCCAGCTGGACCGGCAGCCGGGGGTTCGCCGGTTGGCCGTTGATCGCGCTGACCGCGGTCTGGCTTGCCGGCCGCATTGTCTTCCTGGCCGGCAGTGCGATTCCGTTTGCCTTGCTGGTGCTGGTCGAACTCGCGTTTCTGCCGCTGCTGGCCGCGCTGATCGCGCCGGCGCTGTTGCGCGCGACGAACCGGAACACCCCGATGCTGCTGGTGCTGCTGGTTTTCTGGCTTTGCGACGCAAGCTTTCTCTATGCCCTGCATCAGGCCGATCCCCTGCTCGCCCGGCTGTCGCTGGTGGCGGCGCTGGACGTCATCCTGCTGCTGATCACCATCATCGGCGGGCGCATCGTGCCGGCCTTCACGGGCAACGCCCTGCGCCAGCGGGGCCTGACCCCACAAATCCGCAAGCGCCCCGCTTTGGAGTATTTCGTAATCGGCGCGATGGCCGCGATGCTGCTGGTCGATCTCGCCGCACCGTATCATTGGTTGGCCGGGCTGGTCGCCGCGGCGGCCGGTTTGGCGCAGGCCTGGCGTCTGTCGGGCTGGCAAGGCCATCGCACGCTCGGCCAGCCGCTTGTCTGGGTGTTGCACGCGGCTTACGCCTGGCTGCCGCTGGGTCTGCTGCTGAAGGCTGCTTATCTGTTGGGTGGCTTCGGCTGGTCGGCGTTCTGGCTGCACGCGCTGGGCGCCGGCGCGGCGGCGACGATGATACTGGCGGTGATGTCGCGCGCTTCGCTCGGTCACACGGGTCGCCCCCTGCAAGTGGGGCCTGCGATGGCTGCCGCTTATGTCATGCTGATCCTGGCTGCGCTGGTCCGCGTATTTGGCCCGGCACTGCTGCCGATCGGCTATATTTCGACCTTGCTGATCTCGGCTTCCCTGTGGGTGGCGGCATTTCTCGTTTACTCGATCATCTATACACCGATCCTGCTGAAACCGCGGGTGGACGGCAAGCCGGGTTGAGCTCAGCTGCAGAAGCCTCTGCCCCTTTTTGTGGCTCTTTTTTGCTCAGGACAGTTGGAACGGCAGGGTTCGCAGGCGCTGACCGGTGGCGGCGAAAATGGCGTTGCCGACGGCCGGGAAAATGGGCGGGGTACCGGGTTCGCCGACACCGCCCATCGCTGCACCGCTGTCGATAATGGTCACATCGATGTCCGGCGCCTCGTCCATGCGAAC
>JAVVFH010000142.1:0-9158 GCA_032250585.1 Lysobacterales bacterium | reverse complement strand
ATTGTTTCGCAGCCGCCAGCGCTTGCCTTGGGGTGGCAAAAAATTCTTTTCGCAGTATGGCGATCAGGGCCAGCCAGGGGGACGAAAACAGGGGTTCTGGCGACACCGTTCGCGCTGTCTTCGCATTCTGCCGTGCCGGAGGTCTGAGGGCCGGTTGATTAGCCGATTGTATGCTGGACTCCAGGTCCGTTGCGTGGCGCGAGGTTTTCAATCTTTTGCATACTCTATCAGCTTTGCCGGGTTCGCCAATCAATGACGTAGTCTGGACGCATTTCGTTACAGCTCAACGTCGCAAGGCTTAGCTCCTTGTCAGGTGGGCTGAACGGGGCCGTACTGCTTCCATCACCGGCCCAATTCGCGATCGATCTCGAATTCTTTCGAGGTGACGAAGGCTTCCATGCGCTCAAGTCGCCGGTTCAACTCCCGGAAGCGATGCCGGACTGCTCCGAACACGTCGGCGGGTGCATTGCTGACCCCGCGCCAGAAATCAGCCTGATCCTGCGTTTCATACAAGTTGTCCGGCTTGACCGGCAGCACGATGGCAAGAATCGCATAGGCAACGACCACAAAGGCGAAAAACGGCGGCAACAGCAGCAGAAGGATGAGGACCAGTCGCGTGCCTCTGCGATTGAAACCAAAATATTCCGCGATGCCGGCGCATACGCCGGCCAGCATCGCGTTTTGCTTGTCCCGGTACAGGCGGTGCGGGTTATCCCGTTTGTAGAAATCGCTCATATGCGTTTCCTCCAGTCCGGCGCCTCGATGTCGAGGATTCGCTCCAGCGTGTTGATACGCTCTTCCATCCTGTTCGCGGATTCCCACACCTCGCTGAGCATCTTTTCGTCCTCGGTGGTCAAACCCTTGGCGGTCTTCATCTTGGTTACGTAATGGAAGATGATCCACAAGGGCGCGCAGACTGTCAGGAAGACAAGCGCAAGTACCTCACCCATTGTCTTTCTCCTTCTGCTCGCCGACGCGCGATTTCAGCTGGGCCAATTCGGCTTCGACGCGGTCGTCTTCCTCCAGGCCGGCAATTTCGTCTGCGAGACTTTTTCCCCGGCCCATGCCGATGGCTTCCGCTTCCGACTCGACCCGGTCGATCTTCCGTTCGGCGTTTTCGAAGCGGAACAGCATTTCATCGATGCGGTCACTGTGTATGTGCTTGCGGGCGGACAACTGCGAGGTGGCCGTCTTGTGCCGGATCACGATGCTGCGCTGACGGGTTTTCGCATCGTTCAGCTTGCTCTGCAGTTGCGTGATGTCCGATGTGAACTTTTCCAGTTGCCCATCCAGGCTTTCACTCTCAGCTATCAGTTTCCTGCAGTGGTCTTCAATGGCCTGCTTTTCCCCCAGTGCGGCTCGGGCCAGGTCTTCGCGGTCCCGACGCAGCGCCAGCTCGGCCCTGCGCGCCCATTCCTTCTTTTCGTGTTCGAGTCGTTCGATGTGTCGTCCGATTTCCTTGCGGTCTGCGATACACTTGGCCGCGGCCGAGCGGATTTCCACCAAAGTGTCTTCCATTTCCTGGATCATCAGCCGAATGATTTTTTCGGGATCCTCGGCCTTTTCCAACACCGCGTTGATGTTGGCGTTTACGATGTCGCCGAAGCGAGAAAAAATACCCATGTCATTACTCCTGGTGTGCAAATTTTCACCTGTATTAATGCAGACTTCGTGCCAGTAACCGAAATCCTTTCAGGTTGTTGACTTTAAAGGGTTAATTTATTTTATAGGTGACCGTGACAGTTAATGGTCCAGTTGGTGTGGCCAAATCCGCTAAGAAATGGTGGAAACTCAAGCCCAAATTCAGGGTCTAGGGTTGGGCCAGGCATCCGGTTTCGGCCGGGCTTGCCGAACGGGTGGATTGCGCATGGCATGGAATGCTGCGCTCCTGTAAAATACCTCACTTTTGACAAGCCGGCATGACGTCGGGTTTGCGAATTACCGGGAGGATATACCTGATGCGATTTTTATTCGCGCTCATCATTCTGATTGCGCTTATGACGGGCCCCGCAATGGCCCAGGACTTAACAACGGACAAGGGCAAGCTCAGCTATGCGGTTGGCTGGGACATGGGTGGCGACATCAAGCGCCGCAGTGATGAGTTCGACGTCGAAACCCTCATCACGGCGATTCGTGATGCCGTCGCCAGCACGGATCCGAAGATTCCGCCGGAAGAAATGACGGCTTTGCTGACTGAATTGCAGCAGAGGGTTCGCCAGGAGCAGGCGGAAGCTTTCAAGAAACTGGCTGAAGAGAACCAGAAGAAGTCGGAAGAGTTTCTGGCCAATAATCTGAGCAAGAACGGCATCGTTGCCCTCCCGAGCGGAATTCAATACCGCATCATCGAGGAAGGTGAGGGCGCCCGTCCCGGCATGGACAGCACCGTGAAGGTTCACTATCGTGGCTCCAAGGTCGATGGCCTGGAATTCGACAGTTCCTTTGCCCGCGGTGTGCCCGAAGAATTTACCGTCGACTCGGTGCTCAAAGGCTGGCAGGAAGTGCTGCCGCTGATGAAGACCGGTGCCACCTGGCAAATCTTCGTGCCGCCGGAACTGGCCTTCGGAGCACGCGGCAATCCCCCGGTTGGCCCGAACGAAGCCTTGATGTTCGACCTGAAGCTGATCGAAATCGTCGAGTAATTTCTAACGGGGTCGCCATGTGGCCCCGTTTTTTTGGGCGATCGCGTTTTCCCGAACCCGGTCATTTCCTGAGGTCGAGAACCGCGGCGGTAATACCATGCCTGAAGATCTTTCCAATTCGCCTTGTATCGGTATTTGCACGATGGGGCAGGACGGTTATTGTCTCGGCTGTTTTCGAACCCTCGATGAAATCATGCACTGGCTCTCCTTCACCGAAAGTGAGAAAAAGCGCATCATCGAAACTTTGCCGCAACGCGTGGACCGACTTTTTGCATGATGGATCTTTGCGCCCCGGAGCATTGGCAAGATCGTTTGATGCAAGCCGTCTCGCCGCTTGAATTAGGCGTCAAAGGCCTCCGTATCAGCGGCTTCCACCCATCTGGCGAAGCCGTTTTCCGGCCGGGGCGAACCGCCGCGGTTTTGGTGCCGTTCCTGAAAGGCCACGAGCCCTGCATCGTGTTGACCCGCCGCGCCGATCATCTGCCGAATCACCCGGGCCAGGTGAGTTTTCCCGGTGGTGAAGCAGAGGAAGGCGATACCTCGGCGGTGGAGACTGCGTTGCGCGAAGCCTGGGAAGAGATTGGGCTGGCTCCCGAGTCGGTGCGGCCGATCGGCTTTCTCGACCGCATGGACACGATCTCCGATTACCGAGTGCTGCCGGTGGTGGCTCTGGTGACACCGCCGGTGCGGTGGGTTCTGGACGAAACTGAAGTGGCAGATGTCTTCACCGTGCCGCTTCATGTCGCGCTGGACAAAGCCCGTTACCAGTCGCGTAACGTCAGGCGCGGCGGTCAGAGTCAAACGCTTTATACCCTGCACTGGAAGGGTCAAAATATATGGGGAGCGACAGCAGCCATTTTGATGAACCTGATATCCCGGATGGAAAACCCGTCGTGAGCGGTGAACTCCTGCTCACTCCACAGCGCCTGGATGAACTGTTGCGCTCCAGGGCATGCATCGTGGTGGATTGCCGCTTCGATTTCGCGGATCCCGATAAAGGCCGCAAGGACTGGCGGACAGGCCATATTCCCGGTGCGACCTATGCGCACCTGGGTGAGAACCTCTCTTCACCCGTGACCGATTTCAGCGGCCGGCACCCGCTACCCCATGCGGACGATTTCGCCCGTTTCCTGGCGTCCATCGGCTGGGCTCGTGACAAGCTGCTGGTGGCCTACGACGAGGGTCCGAACGCGGTCGCCGCGCGGCTTTGGTGGCTGATGCGATATTTCGGACAGTCCGCAAGCCTGTTGGATGGGGGCCTGGCGGCCTGGGAGGCATCCGGGCTGCCGCTGGAATCGGGCACGATGACGCCTGCGCTGGCTCCTCCTGCGACTTTGCAGCCTGATCTGTCGTTGACCGCCACCGCTGTGGAAATTCAGGAAAAACTCGATATGCCGGAACTCCTTGTGCTGGACGCCCGCGCCGCCGAGCGTTTTGCGGGCAAGGTCGAGCCGCTCGACACTCGGGCCGGTCACATTCCCGGCGCGTTGAACCGGCACTTCGGCTTGAACCTGGGTCCGGGGGACTATTTCAAGTCCCCCCAGGAACTGCGAACGGAGTTCCGGGCCGTCCTGGGCGCGAAAGATCTTCGGAATGTCGTTCACTCATGCGGTTCAGGCGTATCGGCCTGTCACAACCTGTTCGCGATGGAGTTATCCGGCCTTGAAGGCACCCGCCTTTATCCCGGTTCCTGGAGCGAATGGATCCGCGACCCGTCGCGTCCTGTGGCATCCGGCGACTGACGGGCTGAAAGGTGTTGGTTCCGGGTTTGTCAGCTTTTTTTCAGACTCGCGGCCAGCGCGCGCAGCTTTTGCTGGGTGGTTTCCGAAAACCATACCTCCACAAATTTTTCGACGCCCAATGCGCTGTGGTCCCCGAACAGGCTGTGCAGATCTGCGCGGGCCATGGCGCGGGTCATGAGCATCGCTGAACGCGGCAGTGTGCTGTGTCTGCGGCACCAGTCGAGCGCTCGCTCGACCGCCGCATCAGGATTGTCCGTCAGCTCGTCGACCAGCCCAATCCTCGCGGCCTGGTCCGAGTTCAATATTTCACCGGCGACGAGTATCCGCTCTGCGGTGTGCGGTCCGACCGCCCGCACCAACGCCTGGTAGATCGTCGATGGAACGACCAGCCCCACCTGGACTTCGTTGAGCCCGGTTTTGAACCCGCTGGCCATCACGCGATAATCGCCGAACAAGGCCATGACAATGCCGGCAGCCGGGGCGTGGCCGGTCAACGCGAAGGCGGTTGGCACCGGCATCCGGGCGATTGTGCCGCTCACTTCGAGGAAACCCTGCCAGGCTCGCGACAGGGCTTCCCGGTCCAATTGCAGCAATTCTGGCACATCGAGCCCGGCCGAAAACATCCCTGGCAGACCGGAAACAATAACGGCATCCGCGACGTTTGCGGCCTCCTGCAACGCAGCGGTCAGGGCTGTCATCAGTTCGGGGTTCAGCGCGTTGGCCGGCGGTCTCGCCAGCCTGATTTCCCTAACGCTGTGGTGATCAATAATTTCCAGCATAAAAGGGGTCTCGCTTCCGGCTTGTTCAGATCGTATTCAGGCTCAGAGTCTAGACTCTAAAGGCAGGGATCGCAAAAGGAGGTAATCATGATGAAAACACGATGGATCATTCTGCTTTCCGGGCTATTGAGCCTGGCTGTATCCGGCGCCGCCGCGGCTCATGATTCGGCCTACTATGACGGTCATCGCGACGGTCGTTTGTCAGGTGGGGCTACGGTATGGGTAGATCCGTATGGACGGATCGTCTATGGCGGATCGCTCAGCTACCGCGTTGGCAGCGGCTACGCCCCCGGCTACATTCCGTGGATTCCCCACAAGCATGGAAAGAGTTACCGGCACACCCGCGGCTACCAGCACGCGCCGGCTTACGGGTATTACCGCGCAGACCGGAAGTCGGGTCGCCACGGCCACGAGGTCCGGCGCCATGGCCAAAAGCACGGCAAGGCGCATTACGGCCGACGCCACTGAGAGCTCTGCAGGGTGGCGGCCCCTACCGGGCTGCCAAGCTCCCATACCGGCTATCAAAACGGAAATAACGTGCGCTTCGCCCGGCCGGTTCCATACCAGAAAAACCCCGGCAGTCATGGCGTCAGACCGACTCTGCCGGCCCGTTCCGCGATTGAATTCGGCAAGTCGCACAAGAGGGGCCACGACAGATAACCGGGCCCCGTCTGACCGGGCCCCATTCGCCGATTACCAACTGTAATGGGCGGTATATCGGATGATGGCTTCCTCTTCGCTTGCGATGTTCACCTGGAACCGGATTTGCTGGCTATCGACCTTCTCAAAGGCGCGGTTGGCGTTTCCTATTTCCCAGTTCGCGGCCCGGTACAGGTTTTCCAGCACCACGACATCGGCCGCCTCATCCTTGTGATTCCGCAGGCGGATCTCGAAGGATTCCCAGAGATCACGGCTTCGGGTGTCGACGCGATAATCGGTCTGGACGCGCTCGCCCACCAGATCGAAGGCATTACCGAGACGAATCAACACGCCCTCGTTGCGCGGCGTATGATCGATCACGTCCTCGCCGATGAACTCGAGGCTGCCGTCGGCGGGGTCGAGTTGATTGACGCGGATTCGCCCCGCCGGCAGCGGCATGCCCAACTGCTGCGCCTCCTCGTTCTGAAAGCGCAGAAAAACGCTGATATCGCCCGTGTCCTGGCGCCCATACTCCTGATCCAGCTGTCGATGACCCCTGTAAGCCATGGTCAGCGTCGGCGCAAAAACCAGCTCTTTTTTGCAAGTCGTGCCGCGCGCAGCCGGGAACAGCTGCAGCTGCAGCGTGGCGTTGTCGGACAGGTCGGTGCGCCGGTCCAGCGTATAAAGGTGGTATTCGAAGAACCCCTTTTCGGTGAAGCCTCGCGCTTCATCCTGCATGGCCATGGCGTATACGGCCTCACGCTGCGGCCGCGCCTGTTCCACGCGATTGATGTCCCCGGCGATCAGCTTCAGCCGCGCGTTTTCGTAACCGGCTCCGGACTGGTTGATGATACTGACCCAGGCCGAGATGTCCATCGTGCAGCCCCCGGTCTCGGCGTAAACGACATTGTAGTCGGCCCACCACGTCATACCGCCGGTTTCGTAGGCGAGGCGTGCGTTCTGCGCGCCCGCGGCGGGGCTGTCCAGCAACCACTCGAGGGTCGGTTTGGTAATCAGGCCGCCGGGCAGTTGCGGAAAATGCAGTGAGCCATAATCGCGAATGGCCTGCACGCTGCCGTCTTCCATTTGCAGGATCAGACCGCCGCCCGTGCCCAAAAGCAGGCCTTCGACCCGGTCCAGGTATTCGCCGCGCGCCTGTTCGACCACGATGTTGCGCCCGAGATACCGCTGCAGGAGTTTTTCCTGGCTCACCAGATCGAATTGGAAGCGTTGTTCCAGCACCCGGGTTTTCGGCGTGTCGAGCGATTTGAACGTGACGGTTGTTGGATCGATCAGTGCAGCGACGTCCGTGACGCGCAGCATACTGATTCCTTTGGAAATATTGTAACGGCGGTCATGCCGGACAATGGCGTAGCCGGGCACGGTGCCCGGCCGCTGGCTGCCTGCCGTCGGGCGGTAGAGTTCAGGCGCCACGGCGCCCGGTTGAACGCGGGAATAAATTGTGATGGAGTCATTACTGGGGACGGTTTGTTCGGCCGCCGTCACCGAACCGCAGCAGGCGGGCAGGAACAGCAGCACTACGAGTTTCGATATGTTTTTCATATTCATGCTCCAACAGGCTGCCAGTTTACAACAGCTACAGCGAATATTCGGCTAAGGCGGCGACAATGCAGGGCAAATTTGTGCTCACGCCAATTTCTTGAATTCTCGTCATTCCCGCGCAAGCGGAAATCCAGTTCCAACAACACCGCTGGATTCGCCAAGCCGCGGATTGGATCGAAATTCCTGGATTCCCGCCTGCGCGGGAATGACGGCACTTCTGGTAGAACAAATTTTTCCTGGCGACAATGGCAAAGGAGTTGAACATGCCTATGAACGTATTCAATCGAAGTACAGTGCACAGGCTTTGCCTGTGCCTTGCAGCAGCCGTGTTGGCGGCCTGCGAACCCGGGCCGGAACCCGGCGGTCTCGAATTCGTCGACACCTGGGTGCGCGCGGCACCGCCGGAAACGCAAATGACTGCGGCATTCGGCGTATTGGAAAATCAGACCGCCTCGGACCTGGAAATATCGGCCTGGTCCAGCCCGGCCTATGCCGATGTCAGCCTTCACAGCACGGAACTCGTCGACGGTATCAGTAAAATGCGCGAAGTGCCGGTGCTGGTCATTCCGGCCGGCGATTCCGTCGCACTGGCGCCTGGAGGCTATCACCTGATGTTGATGATGCCGCTGCGGGACGTGAAGTCTGGCGAATCGGTGGTGCTGCATGCCACGACGCTGGATGGTCGCAACTACCGCTTCGAGGCGCCCGTCGAGGCCCGCTGATCAGGCGCTTTTACGCTGCAGACCGGATTCCAGCATGCGGGCGAGAAACTGCCCCGTATAGGAATGCGACATGCCGGCGACTTGCTCCGGGGTGCCTTGTGCAATGATCTCGCCACCCTTGTCGCCGCCTTCCGGGCCCAGGTCGATGACCCAGTCCGCAGTCTTTATGACGTCCAGGTTGTGTTCGATCACGATCATCGTGTTGCCGTGATCGCGCAAGCGGTGCAGCACGCCCAGCAACTGCTCGATGTCCTGGAAATGCAGCCCGGTCGTGGGCTCGTCGAGGATATACAGCGTCTGGCCGGTGTCGCGTTTGCTGAGTTCCCTGGAGAGCTTGATGCGCTGTGCCTCACCGCCCGACAAGGTGGTCGCGCTTTGTCCTAGCGTGATGTAGGAAAGACCGACGTCGGACATCGTCTGGAGTTTGCGGGCGACAGCCGGCACCGGTTCAAAAAACGCCAGGGCGTCTTCGACCGTCATCTTCAGAACCTCGTGGATGTTCTTGCCCTTGTAAGTCACGCTCAGGGTCTCACGGTTGTACCGCTTGCCCTTGCAGACGTCGCAGGGTACGTAGATGTCCGGCAGAAAATGCATTTCGACACGGATCAAGCCATCGCCCTGGCAGGCTTCGCAACGTCCGCCTTTGACGTTGAAACTGAAGCGGCCGGGCTTGTAGCCACGGGCTCTGGACTCTTGCGTACCGGCGAACAGGTCCCGGATCGGCGTGAACAGGCCGGTATAGGTGGCCGGGTTGGAGCGCGGCGTTCGTCCGATCGGCGACTGGTCGATGTCCACGACCTTGTCGAACAGGCCCAGGTTCTCCACTGACTCGAAGGGCGCGGGCTGGGCTGAGCTGCCGTAAAGCTCCTGGGCCGCCAGGCGGTGCAGCGTGTCATTGATCAAGGTTGATTTGCCGGAGCCTGACACGCCGGTGATGCAGACGAAGAGACCGGCCGGTATCTCCAGCGTCACCCGCTTGAGGTTGTTGCCGCTGGCGCCGCGAATGCTCAGCTGCCGGGCGGGATCATTCGGCGTGCGCGCTCGCGAGCCGCTGATGCGACGTTTGCCGCTGAG
>JAVVFH010000141.1:0-9207 GCA_032250585.1 Lysobacterales bacterium | reverse complement strand
GAGTAGGGCGCGGCCCTCTCCTTCGTCTCCTTCGTCTGCCAGCAGGCTCGGGATTGTCGCTTCGGCAGGCATGGGGCGAGCGGCTGCCGCACGACAGCGCCGACCTGTTCGCCGTGCTGCTGGCGATGGAGCAAGGCGAACTGGTGCGGCTGCTGGCCGTATGCGTGGCCGCCAGCGTGGACGTGGTAACGCCACGCGCCACGCAGCACCAGCCCGGCGCGGAACTGGCGCAGGCGGTCGGGCTGGACATGGCCGCATGGTGGAAGCCGACCGCCGAAGGCTACTTCAACCATGTGTCCAAGGCCGTGATTCTGGAAGCCGTGCAGCAGTTCGCGCCGTCGCACGTCACCCGGCTGTCCAAGCTCAAGAAGACCGACATTGCCAGCGAGGCCGAACGGCTGGCCGAAGGCACCGGCTGGATGCCCGCCCTGTTCGCGGCGGAGGGCAGCGCGGCGCAGGAAACCGACACAGAGGCCGACACCGAAACGGCGGAAGCTGCGGAAACACTGGCGGCATGACGTAGCAGCGTGAAGCATGGCCCCGGCGCAGACCGCGCCGGGGCTTTTTCCGACATCAAAAACCGGGCGCGGCAAGTCTGCCGCGCCCGGTTTCCAACGGCCAAAGCAAAAACGCCACGTCGCCGCCTTGAACCAGGCGGCGACGTGGCGGCGCACAAGTGCCTTGTGCGCGGTTCGGAATCGGCGCCCGCAAGCGGGCCAGGTTTCCACAGCGCCCCGCCACGGTGGGCGATGCGCGAGGCTACGCCTGACTTGGCTGCGCTGAGTTGTGCGAAAGCGTGCCGTCCTCGATGCTGACGGTGGGCTGTCCGGGCCGCCACGCCGGCCTGTTCACCGACATGCCCCACGGCCTTGCCATGACGTATCCACACCACGCCTCAAACCGTCCGCCGCGGGATGGGGTGGGCATTCCTGTCTGTCGTTGTGGGCCAGACCTTGCCAGCATCCGGGCGCGTGCCGGCAACGCCTTCATGCGGAGCGCCGAGTCGGCCATCGCTCCATTCGGGTCAGTTCGGCCCGTTGCGTCCTTGGTTCGTTGTGAATCCTGGCGGGAGCACGGCTGCGCCTCGGGCTTCATGGCTGCAACCGTCCGGCGCAAACAATTTCCCCTGCGCTGCGCGCATTCCTCGCGGGACAAATTCTTTGCGCCTCCCGGTCCTTCACGCTGTTTCGGCCGCTGCGCGATGCAGCCAGCCCGTCCCCCGCCGACCGGATCACAACAAGGACGCGATGGGCGCGACCTTGGCAACCCGAAAGGAGCAAACATCATGGCCAACATCGGCACCTTCACCGCACAGAACGACGGCTTCACCGGCACGGTCCGCACCCTGACACTCAACGTCAAGGTCAAGTTCGTCCCCAATGACAAAGGCAGCGAGAACGCCCCCGACTTCCGCATCCAGGCGGCGGGCGGCTACGACATCGGCGCGGCATGGAAGAAAGTCAGCCAGGCCGAGCGGCCCTATCTGTCGGTGACGCTGGATGATCCGTCGTTCCCAGCGACCATCTACGCCCGCCTGATCGAAGAAGAAGACGGCTCGCACAACCTGATCTGGTCGCGCAGCAAGCCGGCGGCTTGATGGCCGCCCCGACGCCCCGCCCACCGTGGCGGGGCGCCCACTCTAAGAGCACAAGCGCCAGTATTGCCCTGCCGGCTAGTGTCCGGGAGTGGTGCTTGGCTTTTTGAAACGTTCCTATTGACGTTTCAGAAACGTTTCTGTATCGTTTCCGTAAATTCTGGAGGCAACGATGAACAGAGACGCGGCGATTGGTAAACGCATTGCTGCCCTGCGCGATGAAGCAGGGCTCAAGCAGAACGAACTGGCAAAGAAACTCACCTGGAGCGCCGCAGTGCTATCCCGCGTCGAGAACGGCGACCGACCGTTGGCGCCGGAGGAGCTTCAGACCGTGCTCGATGGCATCGGCACGGCTGACGCGCTGAAGCTGCGGGAGATACTGGAGCGCCAGTGGCAGATGATCCCAGAGCCGACCCTCGGCGATCCGGATGCCGACCTGCTGTGGGAAGCGGAACAGACGGCGCAACAGGTGCATGCGCTTGCCGAGCGCCCCGATGTGAAACAGTTCTACGAGCGCCGTCTGGTTCGCTATCAGGAAGAATTGCTCGCCAAAGCGGCGAGCGTGGCGGACAAGCGCTACCAGGCGGCCTTCATAGGAACCATTGCGGTGGGCAAGTCCACTGCGATTTGCCGCGCGGAAGGTCTTGAAATTCCGGGGAGCAAGGGAATGCCAAAAGCTGTCCTGGAAACCGGCGCTGGCGGCATAACTATCTGTGAAGTGCATGTGCGGCGCGGCCCTGGATATGGGCTTATCGTGGAGCCGTGCACCGAAGATGAAGTACGGCGGCACGTTGCCGATTTCGCGAACTTTCTTGTGAATCCTCCACGAGCGTCACGTTCAGAAAGTGATGATGGCGAAGGCGGCGCATCTCCCGGAATCTCGCGTGAGGTCGAGCGTGCCTTGCGGAATATGACCGGGCTTCGACGTCGCCGCAGCGAAAAACGCTCGGACGGCACCGTCATTCCTGCGGTCGATGAAGCACGCGAGCTGGCTGCGCGGTTCACCGATGCCAAGTCGCTGTCTGTGGAAATCCTGTCTCGCATGGCGTTGCACAAGCGCGATCGTCGCGACATCTGGCACGACGACACCCTAGGCAAGCCGCCGCTCGATTGGTTGCAGGAAATCTTCGAGCGCGTCAACAACGGCCGTAGCGAGGAATTCACGTTGCCGCGTCGGATCGAACTTGTCGTACCTGTCGCGATCCTGGGCGATGAATCGGTTTCGGTCACACTGATCGACACGCAAGGCATCGACGATATCGCTGAACGCGGCGATCTTGAAGTTCATTTCGATGACACGCATACCGTGGTCGTGTTGTGCACCGTGTTCAATGAAGCGCCAGCAACTGCCGTGCGGCAATTGCTGACCCGCGCTCGGGAAGGAGGGGTTCGGACACTGGATAGTCACGCAGCCATCCTTGCACTCCCGCGCCCCAGTGAAGCACTCGCTGTTAAGGACAATGGTTTCCCCGTGCAGTCGGCCGAAGAAGGCTATGAAGTCAAGGGCGAAGAAGTGCAGTTGAAGCTGCAACCTATGGGCCTCGACCACTTGCCTGTCATGTTCTTCAATGCCGCGGAGGATGCGCCTGAGCAACTGCGGAACTTCATCCGCGCACGCATCACGGCTGTGCAGGAGTGGCAGCGCAATGGATTGCGCGAAATCATCGCCGGCGCCAAATCCATGCTTGAGAACTACGAAAAAGATCAGGCTCGGGAAGCAATGGCGGCCGCAGCCCGTCGCCTGACGATCTGGCTGGACCACAACGAAGCAATTCCGGCACAAACCAAGCGGCATGTCCACGACAGTCTCGTGGCGGCTGTGGGCACCGCACACCCGCGCACCGTCTATGCCGCCATCGTAAGAGACGGCGATTGGTGGAATCTCAACTATGCCCACCAACTCAGTCACGGTGCCCGGCGCATCGCTGCCGGTATTGCCGAACCGAAGTTGCAGAAGTTCACGGAGATCGCCGAGAACCTGCTGCAAGACGACCAGTTCAGTGATGCCCACGACCTTATCCATCAAACAGTCAGAACGATGGAGGCCGGCTTCGATGCGCTTGTCCGAAAGGCCCAACTGGTTGGACAAAGCATTCATTCGGATGAAATGACCGCTGACGCCAACTTCTGGAAGACGTGCTACAGCGAATGGGGAAGAGGTTCGGGCTATCGTGATCGCATCAACAATCACAACCAAAGCTGGTTTGAAGAGAAGAACGAAGGAGGAGCCGATGCCCGCGTGATGCAACTGGTCACGGACAGTTGGCATGAAGCGATCGCGACCGTTCGCCATCTGCTAGCGCAAGACTGAGAAGGCCGCTGCCAAGATGAATAGCACTCCGGCGACCAGCACACGCGCTTTTGCAACGGCCAAGCTGATGGCGTTCTACCTCAGCCGCGACCGCATTCTCTCTTTGGTCAATACGGAGGGGCTGCCGCCCCACGTCCTCCATGCGTTGCAAGGCAAGGACGTACCCATGACCTCAGCCATACTCGGCAGTGCTGTCGGCAGCTACGTGCTGGATGCGATTGCATCGGGTGGCATCAAGACCCTGCAACAGCTTGCGGTCGAGAACGCGATTCAGCCTGGCACTCCCTTCATCTATAACGGACATTTTTATGGCAAGGGCTTCGGCTACGCCAACAAGAAATCGGCGTTGACGTTGACCGAGAAACTCGACGAGCCAATGGAGGGAAAGAAGCTCGTCCTCGAATTCTCGAAGAACGGCCTTGTAAACGACACGGCCTACACCCGCATGGCGGGATCGACTCGGCTCTTCGCCTTCGCCTACATCGCCGATGTCACCTCAGATACCATCCGTGCGATTCCCTATGTAATCGGGGATCTGGTCAGCGGTCAGTCGTCGATGCCGTTGCCTTTCGCCTCAACCTTGGAGTTGCAGCCCAACGACATCGAGCAATTCGCAGGCATGGATAGCGCTTGGATACCTTCCAAGGCCGAATTTTCCCGTCTTGCTGATATTCCCGAGCACAAGGTCAAGGAGCTGATCTGTCATCTGCTTGATGAGCACGATGTTCCCAAGGATTGGGGCGGAGAAGAGAGCGATTTGTTCTCTGACCGCCTCTTGATCGGCGGCGAACGCAAGACCGGCGCCTTTCTGCTCAAAGGGCCGGCCAAATTCCATCCGATGACGCCGCGCGACCTGGGCAAGAATGCCGACCAGATTTATCGCCTCTTCAATACTCCCGCGCAGGTCTATATCGTTCAGCATTGCCACAACGTCGGCGCAGCCGTACGCAAGACCGTGGAGGCTTACGCCCTGCATCGCTCATTCACAGCCCCTTGCCGCTACGTGATTATGGACGGCGTGGCAACCGCGCAGTTGCTGCGAGCACATGGCCTTTGGGACACCGGAGTGCCTGTACAACGCGGAAGCAAGTCAGCCAGGTCGGGTGGCAGTAGCAAGGCCGATTGAGCATCGCCCCCGCCCACCGTGGCGAGGCGCTTCTCGTGCTACGACTCGGACGCCGCCAGGCGGCGTTCCGTCTCCGCCATCAGCTCGGCCGAACTGCACCCGAGCGCTCGCGCAATCTTGAGGATGAGCGCAAGCGTCGGCATATGCTCGCCGCGCTCCACCTTGCCCATGTGCGAGCGCTCGACGCCGGCCATATGCGCCAGTGCCTCCTGCGCCACGCCATGCTCCGAACGCAGCGCACGCACCGCCTCGCCGAAAGCCCGTGCCGGCTCGGCCTCGAAGGTGGTGGCGCCGGTCGGCCGGCCGCGCTGGATTGGACGCTTCTGCATACACAGAAGCGTCGATTCACGGCACAATTAAAACCACGTTAAAGATAACTCTTTCCTCGCTTTTGCCCTACGATTCGAGCACTTGCTGCTGGCCCGCTCGGCCGGCTTTGGGTGGATGCGCAAAGACGGATTTCCGCCTTCGTGCTTCCGTGGATTCGGTGATTGCCGCGAGTGCGCTTCCGTGAGCTTCTGCAAATACGCTTCGCCTGCTTCGAGGCTTTCCGTACTTCCACGAATCCGGTTTTGCGGGTTGGCGCGCAAGCACATACGTGCATCGTCGGCTTCGTGCGGATCAGTGCCGCTTCCCCGGTTCACCCCACAGCGAACAAGCACGCGAGCCTGGCGCACGCCGCTTGCCGTCAACCCCGGCCCGCACGGAACCGTGTTGGGGTATGACGGCCGCGCTTGGCGCGTGCGCCTTCTGTCGCCTCGCTTCGCCGTGGAGCGAACCTTTCAAGAGGAAGCGACCATGAAAACGCTCATCACCGACGAACAACGCGCGCAACTGCTCGCCAACGGCCGCGCCCGCGCCGAAGGAACGGACATCGACCCGCTGCCAGTCGTCAAGCTGTTCACCCCGGACGCGCACGCGACCTGGCTACTGACCGAACTCGATCCTGAGGATGGCGACACCGCCTATGGCCTGTGCGACCTGGGCCTGGGCATGCCGGAAGAAGGTACCGTGCGGCTGTCCGAGCTGGCGTCGATCGTTGGGCCGTTGAAGCGGCCCGTCGAACGCGATCTGTACTTCGTCGCCACGCGCTCCCTGTCGGAGTACACGCGGCTGGCACAGCGCAACGGGTCGATCATCGACTGACTGGCCCCGCTGGCCTGCAATCGCGGGCCAGCACAGCGCCGCCAAGCGCTGCGCACTGTGTCTATTTCGGTCTGGGTTCAGACCGCCCGCGCATCAATCGGCACTCATGCACCGGCGAAGTGCGGGCATGACCAAAACAGTCCTGATTGCCGATGCGGCTTGCGGCACCGTGTCCATTGCTGCGCACCATCATCGTTCGCGCAGCCGTCGCATTCGGACGACCTGTGCAATGCCCTGGAGCCAATCGGTCTTGACACCGCCAGTTCAGCGAGTACCCGTGACGATACGCCGATGAAGCCGTAGCTCCCCCTGACGCCCGTGGCGACGAGCCCTGCTGTCCGACAGGAGGCTGCGTCATGGCAGAGTCCGATCACTGGCACCCCGGTGCCGCTTACCTTTACGTCCTGCACCTGGACGGTCCCGCGTTGGCGTGGGAGTACCTGCGCCGCCACCCCGACTACCGGCGCGACTGGCTGCGCCGTCGCCGTCATCCCGGAGCGGCGCAGCACTGGGGCCTGCGCCTGCTGGAAGACCCGGCCCTGGATGCGCGCGACGCGCACCCGGCCTGGTTCCCCGACCACGACAGCGTGGTGCAGCTCTATCCCGATGCGGACCCGCCGCCCGATGCCGAACGCTTTGCGTTCTGGCATCTGCCGGGCCGCAAGCAACTGATCCACGACGGGCGGCGGCTGGTGCTCGCTACCCGCTGGGCCGGCTGCTGTCTGCGCCTGGCCTTCGCGTCCGATCTGGCGGATGGCATGGCCTACGCCTATGCCATGCGTGCTTCGCCCGATCCCTGTTCGCGTTGCCGCGCGCTGGTGGGCGAACTGGACAAACTGGTGGCGGTCGCACCAACGGCACTGGCCGGGGCACGCCCTTCGACGACCGCACTGTTGGAGCTGCGCACCTTGCAGGCGCTCGACGGCACGCTGGCCGGTGCATCCCTGCGCGCCGTGGCTGACGTGCTGTTCGGCACTGCGGCGGTCGCCAAAGACTGGCACGCCGACGGCGCGCTGCGTGCCCGCGTGCGCCGCCTGGTGCGGCGGGGCCAGACCTTGATGCGCGGCGGCTACCGCCGTCTCGCGCAGCTTCATCCGCCCACGCAGGGACGTTTCGCATCCATCGCAAAACGTCCCTGAGCACAGCGCCTTTCTTTTCTGAGACTGCCTCCATCCGGCCGCGCTGTCGCGGTCGGCGATTCAGACCGATGGAGGTTCACGCCATGAGACCCGCACCGCTGCGGCCGCAAGCTGCACCCGCTGCCACGCAGCAACCCGTTGCGCCTTCGCGCTACCTGACCAACGACGAAGCCGCCGAATACCTGCGCCTGTCGCCGCGCACGCTGGAGAAACAGCGCGTCATCGGCGGCGGGCCGCGCTTTCGCAAGTTCGGCCGCCGCGTCATGTATTCGGTGGCCGACCTCGACGCCTGGGCCGACGCCCGCAGCTTCGAGGCCACGTCCGACCCCGAGTACGCCGAACGCCACGCTGGCGACTACCGCGATGGCCGCTGACAGCCGGCGCGCGGGTGGCCCTCGTCGTGTCCAGCCTGGAGAAGGAGCGCGAACAGCTCGACCTGTTCCGTGCGCTGCCGGGCGACATGGCGCCGCGCGACGCACAAGACCTGATGGCCTATCCGTTCTTCTCGCTGGCCAAGTCGCGGCGCACGGCACCGATCGACTTCCGCTCCGGCGGCGTCACCGTGCGCGTGGAAGGCACGCAGGAGCACGGCATCGCCACCATCTGGGATGCCGACATCCTCATCTGGGCCGCCAGCCAGATCGTCGAAGCACGCGACGCAGGCATCCGCCCGTCGCGCAGGATGCAGGCCACTCCTTACGAGATCCTGCGCTTCATCGGGCGCGGCACGTCGCTGCGCGACTACCAGCGCCTCAAGGCCGCGCTGGATCGCCTGCAATCGACCACCATTGCCACCTCCATCCGCGAGACCACGGGGCGGCGTCTGCATCGCTTCTCGTGGATCAACGAATGGAAGGAGCGCGCGGACGCCCAGGGCGCGCCGCTCGGCCTCGAACTCATCCTGCCGGATTGGTTCTTTGCCGGCGTGCTGGACGAGGCGCTGGTGCTCACCATCGACCGTGCCTACTTCAAGCTCACCGGCGGCATCGAGCGCTGGCTGTACCGCCTGGTGCGCAAGCACGGCGGCAAGCAGCGCGACGGCTGGCAGTTCGACTTCCCCTACCTGTATCGCAAGTCGGGCAGCCTGGCGCAGCCTCGCGACTTCGCCCGCGACCTGCGCCTGCTGGCTGCTCGGCAGTCGCTACCCGGCTATGTGCTGTCCGTCGAGCGCTGGCCCGGTACGCCGGAAATCCTCGCCTTTCGCCCCGTGCCGCCCACGGCACGTTGATAACCGCGGGGATGAAAACGGGACAAGCTGTGCATGGGCTCGTGCTATCGGGCGCGCCGGGACTCGTGCTATCAGGCGCACTCCTATCGTGCTATCAGGCGCGCGAATCGCGCCTAACTTCAGCGGCCACAAGGATTTTTTCGGCCCTTAACTTTATATCTAACTTTAAAAGCTATCTAACGAATAACAAGACCTTGTTATTGGGCCGGTGGATAACCACCGAAGGTCAACAGCAAAGGCGTTTTTCAGGCCGTTCATCGAGCCGCTTTCCGCAACGGAGGGCTGCGCCATGATCGTCGCCTTGCTCAACCAGAAAGGCGGCGTCGGCAAGACCACGCTCGCCACCCACATCGCGGGTGAACTCGCGCTGCGCGGTCAACAGGTCATCCTGCTGGATGCCGACCCGCAAGGTTCATCACTGGACTGGACACAACGGCGCAGCCAGCAGGGGCTACCACGGCTGTTCAGCGCCGTGGGCCTCGCACGCGAAACGCTGCACCAGGAAGCGCCGGAGCTGGCACGCCGCTGCGATCACATTGTCATCGACGGCCCGCCACGCATCGCCGCACTCGCGCGCTCCGCGCTGCTGGCGGCCGACCGCGTGCTGGTGCCGGTGCAACCGAGTCCCTACGACCTGTGGGCCAGCGCCGAGATGGTGGCATT
>JAVVFH010000140.1:0-9239 GCA_032250585.1 Lysobacterales bacterium | reverse complement strand
TTAAAAATGCCGTAATGCATTGTTTGTTATGATGAAATCTCAATTTTCGGTCCGCCTTGGTGAATTATGCGGGTTAGCTCAACGTTTCCTGACCGGCACGCGCACCGTGATCACGACGCCGTCTTTGGTCAACAGTTTGATCACGTGTACGCGGCGCTGGCCGTCCTGCACCGTGCGGGCCGAGAGCACCTTGGCGTTGTATTGCCGGGCCGCGTTGCGGGCCGCTTCATCCAGAGACTGGGCGAAAGCCGCCGTCGGCGTCGTCGCAGCCAGCGCGACGGCCAGCGCAACGGCGAGCAATCGCCCCGGCAGAAGGCGTGATCCCCATTCCTTGATGAATTTTCCTTCGCTCATTGGTCCACATCCCATACGCTGGCGGTCATTCTAAGCCATCGCGATGAATCAAGCCTGAATCGAAGGCTGCCAAGATACTGCTGAAGCACTGCCGCTGCTGCGCCGGCTAAAAAATCTCGGCGACCATGCAGCGCAGGCTGCCGCCGGCCTTCTCGATTTCATCCAGCGCCACGCTGTGCACCTCGAAGCCCCATTCAGCGAGCCGCTTCAGCTTGGCCGGCGCGAGGGCGTCGCGGGCCGCCTGGCTCATGAACAGGTCCTTGTCGGTGAGTGCGATGCAGTTGGCCGCAAACGCATTCTTTTCCGCCTCGTCCAGCATCAGGCAACGGCCGGGCCAGGCCGCCGCGATGGCCTCGGCAACGGCGGGATTCCGAAAAGCGCCCGGATACAGCACGCAGGCCCGCGCGGCCAGCACGCTCAGCACCACGTTCGTATGGTACTCCCGCGGGTCCAGGTCGAAGCGGAAGGTCAGGCGCAGATCGAAGGCTTCGTGCATCGCCGCCAGGCCGGCCTCGTCGACCCGCTCGCTCATGCCGCAGTAGCCGACACGACGGGCGCGGTCCAGCACCAGGGGCCCGGTCAGTTCGGCGACCCCGTCCTGCCTCGACAGGTCGACGACCTCGTAATCGGCAGTCCGGAAATAAGCCCGGATGTCTTTCCGCCGCGCCTCGGCCTGGCGGCCCGGGTAAAGCATGCGGCCCACGATCAGGCGGCCGGGCACGGTCGCGAAGACATTGTTCGGAAACACGCCGTCGGGTGCGTCGGGATCGCCCGGAAAGCAGGTCACGGCCACGCCGCTTGAGCGGATCAGCCGCAGCAGTTCGTCGAACTGCGCCTGCGCCCGCTGCGGGTCGGCCGGCTGGACCGTGTCCAGATAGGGGTTGTCATGGGCGGTCTCCGTGCTGACGTGAAAGCGCTCCGGCGCGACCAGGAAAACGCTGCGGGGCAGTACCGGCGCGTCGGCCGGCAAGGCGGCCAGCGCGGTGTGAAAATCCCCGGGGTCGCTGACAATCACGGCGTCGCTCAGGCGGCGTTGCGGGCGGCGTTGCATCCACAATTCATCTGTGCCAGCGCCTCGCGCAGCAGATCGGCGTTGGCGTCATCGAGGTGGGCGCGCTCGGCAATATAACGCCGCCAGCGCCGGGCGCCAGGCCGGCCCTGAAACAGGCCCAGTGCGTGCCGGCTGATGTTCTTGACCGCCACGCCGCGCTGCACCTGCCCGGCGATATAGCCCGTCAGCGCCTCCACCGCGTGCTCGCGGCTGGCCGCGCCGGGCCGGCTGCAGAGTTCGCGTTGCGCTGCGGCCAGCAGCCAGGGCGACTGATAGGCGGCGCGCCCGAGCATCACGCCGTCCACGAATTCCAGGTGTTGCTGGATTTCCGCGAGGCTGCCGACGCCGCCGTTCAGTACGACGCGAAGGTCCGGTCGCTCCCGTTTGAGTCGGTAGACCCGGTCGTAACGAAGTTCCGGTACCTGGCGGTTCTGTTTCGGGCTCAGGCCCGACAGCCAGGCCTTGCGGGCGTGCACGATAAATGTGTCGCAGCCCGACTGCGCGACGGTGTCGATAAAGTCGCTGAAGTACGCATAACTGTCCAGTTCGTCGACGCCCAGCCGGGTCTTGATGGTGACCGGGATGCCGACCGCTTCGCGCATCGCGGCCACGCAGTCGCGCACCAGGCCCGGCTCGCGCATCAGGCAGGCGCCGAAACGCCCTTTCTGCACGCGATCGGAGGGGCAGCCCACGTTCAGGTTGATGGCATCGAAACCCCGCCCGGCCGCAATCCGGGCGCTGGCGGCCAGTTCGGCTGGATCGCTGCCACCCAGTTGCAGCGCCAGCGGGTGCTCCTCCGGGCTGAAGCCCAGCAGACGCTCGCGATCGCCGTGCAGCACCGCCCCGGTGGTGACCATTTCCGTATACAGCAATGCGTCCGGCGCCAGGATGCGGTGGAAGAAACGGCAATGCCGGTCCGTCCAGTCCATCATCGGGGCCACCTGTATTTTTGGACTGTTTGCCGATTGATTCATGTCGCCAATTTTAACGGGAATATCCAGTTTTAACGGGAATATTATGAGGATACGCGACCGAAGGCCAGACTGCGATTGCAGTGACTCAAGGTTTTCGGCGCGGCCAAAACCGCACCCCGTCGAGCTCCTTGAAATCGGCATCCTGTGTCCAGACAATGCCCTGAATACTCTGCGCCGTAGCGTAGATGATACTGTCGGCAAGCGGCAGCCTGTGACGCAAGCCCAACGCGGCCGCCCGAAGCGCAAGCGCAGCGTCCAGGTCAACGACGTCACCCTGCTCCATGACCGCCACGTATTTCAATGCTTCGGTTTCATCGCGCTGCTGACCAATCCGCTTGAAGACTTCGAGCAAGGTTATCGATGGCACGACCAGGTTCGACGTATCCTCGATCGCGGCAGCGAAGTGTTCTGCGTTGGGGCCGTCGGCGAAATACTCCAGCCAGGCCGAGGAGTCGACGACGTTCATCGATGCCTACACGCGGTCGGCGTCTCGCGGGACATCCGTATCCAGCCCCCGGAGAGAGCCGCGCAGGCTCCTGGCGGCGCGTAACGGAATCAGTTCGATGCGGTCTTCGAACTGAACGACCTGCAGCCGGGTGCCGGGTTCCAGGTTCAACGATTGGCGGACCTTTCGGGGAATGACCACCTGATACTTCGGGGAAACCTTGATCGTTTCCATGGCCCGAATCCTCCCTAATGGATATCGATCGATAAAACGTTTTACGAATATATCATCGAAAAGGCCATCGCGGAAGTTTGTGGAATGCTCATTCAATGCGAATTTCATGAAAAATAATCTGTGCTATATTACACCAATCGTATGATATTGAGACAGGAGCCCGACGATGGCCACGGTGCGCAAAACGATCACGCTGACCGATACCCAGGACGACTGGATCAAGTCGCAAGTTGCCAGTGGTGATTACACCAATGACAGCGAGTATTTCCGCGATCTGATCCGACGGGATCAAGAAAAGGCGAGCGCGCTGAAGGCTGCAATTGACGAGGGTCTCTCCAGCGGCCCGAGCAACCGCAGTCTCGATGCCATTTGGGCCGCCGCAGAGGCTCGATACCAGGCGTCGCGTGGCTGACTACCGATTCTCCGTCCGGGCGGCAATGGACCTCGAGGCCATCGCCGAATACACGATCGAACGATTCGGGATTGGACAGGCGCGACGCTATCGCGACGAGCTGAAGTCCTGCTTCGACCAGCTTGCGGCCAATCCGAAACTGGGGCGACGTGCCGAGCAGCTCGGACCCGGCCTGCGCCGCTACGAGCACCGTTCGCACATCGTCTTTTACCAGGCAATCGATACCGACGTTCTGATCGTGCGGGTCCTGCACTACCGCATGGACGTTACCCGCTACCTGTGATCCGCATCGACCGGGTGACTTCTCGCCAGCGTCCTTTCCATCATCGTTATACCTTTGTTCCGGCCATGAGCCAGGGCAAATTTGTTCTCACGCCAATTTCCTGAACTCTCGTCATTTCCGCGCAGGCGGAAATCCCGTTCCAACAACACCGCTGGATTCGCCAAGCCGCGGATGGGATTGAAACTCCTGGATTCCCGCCTGCGCGGGAATGACGGTACTTCTGGTAGAACAAATTTGCCCTGGGCCATGAGCGGCCCGACATGAATCTGATTACCGGGACTGCTATCCTCCGGAAGACGGTCCGGGCTAAAATCCCCCGGTGCGTGAAGGCTCCCGACGATTCGGACTTGAACAGCGCGACCAGCGAGGGCTCCAAAACGTGTCAAAACAAACCGCGTCACGACAGCATCCAGGCATTTTTGCGCTTGAGTGCTTGCGCATTCCGGTCGTGGCGGCCATGGGTTTCTCCCTGTTTATTTCATCCGCCCCGGCCCCGGCTCAGCAACCGGCGCCGCAGGCGGTTTCCGCTCTCGGGCGTCTCGAGCCCGAACACGGAATCATCCGCGTCGCCGCAGCCTCCACCCCGCAAGCCGTGTCGGGCGCGCTTTTGGTGGAACTGCATGTCGAGGAAGGCGACGATGTGGAGCGCGGCCAGTTACTGGCCGTGCTGGACACCGCAGCCGTGTTCGATGCAATGGTCCGCCACTCCGAAGTCAGCCTGCAATACGCGCAGCGCGAAGTAGACGCGGCGCGCAGCAAGGCCGAGGAAGCCTGCGTGCGGGCCAAGGTCGCCAGGCAGGAAGCGGAGCGCCGGACCCGGCTGCAGGCACAGGGCGTGGCCGGCGAAGAGGAGGCCGAACGGGCGCGCGGCGAGGCCGAAGCGCAGGCAGCCGCCTGCGCCAACGCGCAGACCGCGATCAGTCTGACCGAAACCGGCGTCGAAGTCGCGCGCGCCCACCTGGCCCAGGCCCGCGTGGAAGCCGAGCGCGCGCGGGTCCGGGCGCCGATCGACGGGCGCGTACTGGATGTCGTCAAGCGCCCAGGGGAACTGGTCGAGGCCGACGGCATTCTGGAGCTGGGCAAAGTCAGCCGCATGTACGCGATCGCCGAAGTCTATGAAACCGACATCCGGCGGGTCCGTACTGGCCAGCGGGCCACCGTCAGCAGCGCCGCGCTGGATCGGGATCTGGAGGGCGTGGTCAGCAGCATCCGCCCGAAAGTTGAAAAGCAGGACGAAATCGGGACGGATCCGGCGGCCCGCAAAGACGCCCGCATCGTCGAGGTCGACATCCTGCTGGATGAACCGGGCGCCGCGGCGGGTTTGACCAACCTGCAGGTCGATGTCGTTATCCAGCCCTGACCTGATGCCCGCAGCGAAAGCCCAATGACCCTGCCGCTGGGCTGGCTGCAACTGAAGCACAAGCCACTGAGGCTGCTGGTGGCGCTGTCCGGCATCGCTTTCGCCGTGCTGTTGATCATGATGCAGCTGGGCTTCCGTTCGGCGCTGTTCGAGAGCGCGGTGCGCTTCCACGAACGCTTCGATTACGACATCGCGCTGTTCAGCCCGGATAGCGTGTTTATCGTGCGCCCCCAGACCTTTTCGATCCGGCGCCTTTACCAGGCGCTGGCCTTCGACGCCGTGGAGGGCGTGACCCCGGTCTATATCTTTCCCGCGGTCTGGAAAAACCCCTGGAACGATGCCCGGCGCGGCATCAACGTTATCGGCGCGCAGCCGGACAAGCCGCTGCTCGATATCGAGAGCTTCGACGAGGTCAGGTCGCGGCTGCGGCGGCGGGACGTGGTGCTGTTCGATCGCGCTTCGCGGCCTGAATTCGGCCCGGTCGCCGAGGCTTTCGAGTCCGGCGAACCGGTCGTCACGGAAATCAACGACCGCGAAATCCACGTGGCCGGCTTGTTCGAAATGGGTACGTCTTTCGGCATCGACGGCACCGTGATTACCAGCGACGACAACTGGCTGCGGCTTTTTCCGCAGCGCCCGCGCAGCGAAATCCAGCTCGGCCTGATCCGCCTGGCGCCCGGCAAGGATGCCGACAGCGTCCGCGACGCGCTGGCCGAATACCTGCCCGACGACGTGCTGGTGATGACCCGGACACAGTTCGTGCAGCGCGAAAAAAGCTATTGGAATTCAGCCACGCCGATCGGCTACATATTCGCCTTCGGCGCCATCATGGGTTTTGTCGTCGGCGCAATCATCGTCTACCAGATCCTGTTCGCCGACGTGTCCGAGCATTTGAATGAATACGCCACCTTGCGGGCCATCGGCTACCGCAACCGCTTCGTGACCGGCATCGTGCTGCAGCAGGCCGGAATCCTCGCGGTGCTGGGCTACCTGCCGGGCATCGCGATCGCCTGGTGGCTGTACGGCAAGGCCGCCGCGGCCACGAATCTGCCGCTGTACATCACCCAGGAGCGGGCCTTGACGGTGTTCCTGCTGACCCTCGGCATGTGTGCGGTCTCGGGATTGCTGGCCGTGCGCAAGGTGCGGCGGCTCGATCCGGCGGAGGTGTTTTGATGCGGTCCAAAACGCCCATTATCGTCGAAGACCTCAGCCACAGCTACGGCAAAGGCGAACTGCGAAAGCAAATATTGTTCGAGGTATCGGTCACCATCCAGGCCGGTGAAATCGTGATCGTGACCGGGCCTTCGGGTTCCGGCAAGACCACCCTGCTGACCCTGGTCGGCGCGCTGCGCTCCGCCCAGGAAGGCAGCGTGCGCATCCTCGGCGAGGAACTGCTCAAGGCGAAATCCGCCACGCTGGAGAAAGTACGCAAACAGATCGGATTCATTTTTCAGCAGCACAACCTGCTGGCCGCGCTGTCCGCCGTGCAGAACGTGGAACTGGGCCTGCGTGCCAGCGCCCGTTACCCGCGCGCCGAAATCCGCAAGCGGGCGAGGGAAATGCTGGAGGCCGTGGGTCTGGGAGACCGCATTCATTACAAAGCCGAGCAACTTTCGGGCGGCCAGCGCCAGCGTGTGGCCATCGCCCGCGCCCTGGTGGCGGAACCGCCCATGCTGCTGGCCGATGAGCCCACCGCTTCGCTGGACAGGGAAGCCGGGCGCGAAGTCGTCGAGCGCATGAAAACGCTGGCGAAACAGCATGGCGCGACCATTCTGCTGGTGACGCACGACAACCGTATCCTGGACATCGCCGATCGCATCGTGCACCTCGAGGACGGCCACCTCTCGACCTTCACCGAAGCGGTGATCGCCAACAACAGTATGATGATGCGCATGCTGGCCGAGAACCGCCACAAGCAACCCATCGACCAACTGGTCGACAGCCTCGACGAGAAGGGCTTCCGCGAATTGCTGATGGAAATCACCGACGAGTCTGAGCGATTCCTCGAGGCGACGGCGCTGGCCAGCAACGTCGCATTCCGCAGCATGCTCGAGCGCGGCCTGTTCGCATTCACGCGCAAGCTCGGAAATTTGCTCAATGCCGAGCGGGCTTCGCTGTTCCTGGTGGAAGGCAGCTTCCTGGTGCTCGCGGTCGCGGAAAATCTCGAGGAAATGGGTGAGATCCGCTTTCCGGTCGGCACCGGCATCGCCGGTGCCGTGGCGGCAACGGGTGAGGCGGTCCGGATCGACGACGCCTACGCCGATCCACGCTTCAACCGCGACGTGGATCGCCAGACCGGGTTCCGAACCCGGTCCATCATCAGTCTGCCGATCAAGGATCGCGACAACCGGGTTTTCGCGGTGGCCCAGTTGCTCAACCGCAAGGACGGCAACCCGTTCGACGCCGAGGACGAACGGCATTTCGCGAGCTTCGTCGACTCAATCGGGGTGATCTTCGAAACCCAGCTCGGCCTGGCACGACATCAGGACTGATACGGAGCATGACGGCAGCAAGCACCGATCAAACCATCGAGCGTTTGCTCGAACATTATTTCCGGGTCGACATCGCTTCGGACGACCCCCTGCTCGACGAACTGGAACTGATCGAGATCGCCGGCGGCGAGTGGCTGATGCACCAGGGCGATCCGGGCGACGCGCTGTACCTGCTGGTCCGGGGCCGCCTGCAGGCGCGGTCCGAAGACCCCGCAGGCAAGCAGCCGTCACGGTTCCTGAACGAGATTGTGCCGGGTGACAGCGTCGGCGAAATCAGCCTGCTGACGGGCGCGCCACGGGCGGTTGGCATACAGGCGATCCGCGACAGCCTGCTTTTGCGTATCGACCAGGAGCAATTCAGGCGCCTGGCCGAGAGCCACCCGGCGCTGGTGATGCGCCTGGCCACCAATGTCGCCAACCTGCTGCAGAGCAGTCACGGGCGAAAAAAGTCCTCCACCCGGAATTTGCGCACCATCAGCCTGCTGCCGCTAGGCGCCTCGCAGCGGCATGCCGAATTTTGCCGCCAATTGACGGACCAACTCGGAATCAAGGGCGCCACGCTGGTGCTGACACCCGAACGGCTGGGTGAACTGGGTGCGCCGCTGAAATCGCTGGCACCACAGGACGCGGTGCCCGACGCACTCAAGGCCTGGCTGCACGACCAGGAAGAGAAAAACCGTTTCCTGGTGTTCCTGTGCGCGCCCGAAGACACGCCCTGGACACGCTTCGTCCTGCGCCAGTCGGACATGGTACTGCTGGTCGGCGACGCCCTGCAGGACCCGGTGCCTCGCCCCTGGGAGGAGCGCCTGGCACAGGCGTCGGAAGGCATTATCGCTCGGCGTTTGCTGGTGCTGCTGCAGCCGCCTGCGGCGACCCCCATCCAGGGCACCGGACAGTGGCTCACCGCTCGCCGGCCGGATTTTCACGTCCATGTCCGCCAGGACTGCCCCGACGACGCAGGACGCGTGACGCGAATCGTTGCCGGCGAGGCGCGGGGCCTGGTGCTGGCCGGCGGCGCGGCGCGCGGCTTTGCGCATCTCGGCGTGTATCGCGCGATGAGCGAAGCCGGCCTGAACGTCGACTGGATCGGTGGCACCAGCCTGGGGGCCATCATGGCCGCGGTCATTGCCAGTCCGGTGTCTCTCGACGAGGGCATCGATTTGGCCCGCGAGTCGTTCGTCAAGGGCAAGCCGTTCAGCGATTTCACCCTGCCGCTGATTTCGCTGATCCGCGGCAGGCGCATGCGGCACCTGCTGCGCAAACATCTGGATTACCGGATCGAGGACTTGCCGATGCCGTTTTTCTGCGTGTCCTGCAACCTGGACGACGGCAGCATGAATCTGCACGAGCGCGGCTCTCTCGTGGATGCGATTTGCGCCACCGCTGCCATTCCCGGCATCCTGCCGCCGGCGCTGGTGAACCGCCGGCTGGCCATCGACGGGGCCGTTATCAACAACCTGCCGATCGACATCATGCAGCAAAAACCCGTCGGCGAAATCTTCGCGGTGGACCTGTCTTCGCAAAAGCAGTACCAGATGGACTTCGAGCACATGCCCTCGCCCTGGGCGATTCTGAAAGGCCGCTACCTGCCCTTTGCCCCGCGCTACCGGCTGCCCGGCCTCACGACCATCATG
>JAVVFH010000013.1:0-30630 GCA_032250585.1 Lysobacterales bacterium | reverse complement strand
CCCACGTCGCCGATCAACTGGTGGAGCAGGGTCGGCTGGGGCAGAAATCCGGGGCGGGCTATTATCGCTACGATCCGGAAACCCGCCGGCGCGTGGAGGATCCGGAAGTGGAGGCGATGATCCGCGCCGAAGCCGATAAACTCGGTATCGAAGCGCGGAGCTTCAGCGACGAAGAAATCGTGGAGCGCGTGATTTACCCGCTGATCAACGAGGGCGCGCGGGTTCTCGAGGAAGGCATCGCCCAGCGTCCCGGCGACATCGACGTGGTCTACATTTACGGCTACGGTTTCCCGGCCTGGCGCGGCGGGCCGATGTTTTACGGCTCCACCGTCGGGCTGGACAAGGTCTATGCGAAAATCTGCGAGTTCCGGGACAGCCTGCGCGCTGAAGACTGGCAGCCGGCCCCCTTGCTTGAGCGTCTGGCGAAAGAGAGCGGGCGTTTTTAGGGGAGAGCCTGTCGGCGAGTTCGGAAGGCAGTGGGATCCATTGGCAGCCCAGTGGGAGCGGCTTTAGCCGCGATGCTGATTCAGTAAAACCTTTCGCGGCTAAAGCCGCTCCCACAGGTCAAGGCTTTGCCAGAGGTCAAGGCTTTGCCCCAGGTCAAGTGAAGTCCCGTTGGATTACTGGTGGGGGCCGACGAAGAGCTGGAAGGCGGGGTTGTCCCGCTCGGCCTTGCAGGCGTAGCCGGTATTGCGGAGAAACTCCGCGAAGCGTTCGTCGTCCTGGGGCGGGACCTGGATGCCCATCAGCACCCGGCCGTACTCGGAGCCGTAGTTACGGTAATGAAAGAGGCTGATGTTCCAGTCGCTCTGCATGCCGCGTAGGAATTTCAACAGGGCGCCGGGGCGCTCGGGAAACTCGAAGCGCAGGACGTGCTCGTGCTCGACGTCCGCCCGGCCGCCGACCATATGCCGGATGTGCAGTCGTGCCATGTCGTTGCCGGAGAGGTCGGTGACCGTGAAACCGTGCTCCCCCAGGCGGGTGATGATCTCGCTTTTTTCCTTCAGGCCCGATTTCAGCGCGATACCGACGAAGATATGGGCTTCGCGCGGGTCCGCGATCCGGTAGTTGAACTCGGTGATCGCCCGCATTCCGACCGTCTCGCAAAAATCCAGAAAGCTGCCCGGGCGCTCCGGGATGGTTACGCCGAGCAAAGCTTCTTGTTCCTCGCCCACCGCGGCGCGCTCGGCGATGTGGCGCAGGCGGGCGAAATTGACGTTGGCGCCGGACAGCACGCCGGCCGCGGTGCCGCTGCAGCCGGGATGGTCCGCGAAGTAGCGCTTCATGCCGGCAACGGCCAGCACGCCGGCCGGTTCGGCGATCGCGCGGGTGTCTTCGTAAACGTCCTGGACCGCGGCGCAGATTTCATCGTTATCGACGGTGATGACCTCGTCGAGCAACTGCGAGCAGATGCTGAAAGTCAGGTCGCCGGCGCGCCTGACCGCCACGCCTTCGGCGAAATGGCCGATCTCGTCCAGCGTAACCGGTTCGCCCGCCTCGAAGGCCGCTTGCATAGAGGCCGACTCTTCCGCTTCCACGCCGATGACCCGGGTTTCGGGGTGCAGGTACTTGCTGACCAGCGCCATACCGGCCGCCAGGCCGCCGCCGCCGACGCAGATGAAAAGGTAGTCGATCGGCACGTGGTTCTGGCGGTACATTTCCAGCGCGATCGTGGCCTGGCCGACAATGACCTGCGGATCGTCGTAAGGATGCACGAATAGCCGTCCTTCCTGTTCGGCTCGCTGCAGGGCCCAGTCGCAGGCGGTGGCGAAATCCTCGCCGTGGATGATCACGGTGGCGCCGAGTTTGCGCACGGCGTCGAGCTTGATGTCGGGCGTGATGTCCGGCATCACGACCACCACATCGATGCCGAGGTGGCGCGCCGCCATTGCGACGCCCTGGGCGTGGTTGCCCGCCGAGGCGCAGATCACGCCGCGCGCTCGTTCATCTGCGCTGAGCGACTGCAGTTTGGCGTAAGCCCCGCGAAGTTTGAAGGAAAACACCGGCTGCAGGTCTTCGCGCTTGACCAGCACGCGCACGCCGAGGCGCTCCGACAGGGCGGGCATCTCCTGGACCGGCGTTTGCACCACCAGGTCCTCGAGGCGGCATTGCATGATGCGCGGCATGTATTCGTCGAACAGGGCGCGCCGCGACTCGGAATTTTCTGCGTTGTTGCCTTGAACTGTGCTCATAGGGTGGTGCTCATGTCCTTGTTGGACGCGTGACGATCAAGAGACCGGCAGATCGCGGCTTCCCGTGTTTGCCTGATTCGAACTGACACCTGCTTCCGTTCGTGCTCAGCGGCCATTCTGGTCATCCACGAGTCGGTCGCAGACTGCGGTCGTGATTTCTTCTGTCGTACGCCCGTCGGCAACCAGGTCGCTCGACAGCACGCCGTCGCTCCAACAGCCGTGAATGCTGGCTTCGAGCGCCGTCGCCTCGCCGGGGCAGTCCAGCGAA
This sequence comes from Lysobacterales bacterium, assembly GCA_032250585.1. Lineage (GTDB taxonomy): Bacteria > Pseudomonadota > Gammaproteobacteria > Xanthomonadales > SZUA-36 > JAVVFH01. The sequence continues at coordinate 28,170 of JAVVFH010000013.1, read as the reverse complement.
TGGCGCAGCATCATCGCCACCGACAGCAGCATGGCGTAGGGATTGGCGATGCCCCGGCCGGCGATGTCGGGCGCCGAACCGTGCACGGGTTCGTACAACCCGAAGCGCGAATCGTTCAGCGAAGCCGAGGGCAGCAGGCCCATGGAGCCGCACAGCATGGACGCCTCGTCCGAAAGAATGTCGCCGAACAGGTTCTCGGTCAGCACCACGTCGAAATCCGCCGGCCGCGTCAGCAAGTGCATGGCCGCGGCGTCGACGTACATGTTCTCCAGGCGTACATCCGGAAACTCTTCGGCCAGCAGGCGGCCCGCGACGGCGCGCCACAAGCGCGAGGTTTCCAGCACGTTCGCCTTGTCCACCAGCGTGATCCTGCGGTCGCGCTGCAGGGCGATGCACCCGGCAGCGCGGGTGACGCGCTCGATTTCGGCGCGGGTGTAGCGGCAAACGTCCTCGGCCTCATCTTCGTTCCGCCATTTCCTGCCGAAATACAGTCCGCCCGTGAGTTCGCGCACGATCATCAGGTCCACCCCTTCGAGGTGGTCGGTCTTGAGCGGGGAGAAACCGTGCAGGGCGGGGTGGGTCACGATGGGACGCAGGTTGCAGAACAGCTCGAATTCGCTGCGAATTTTCAGCAGGCCGGCTTCCGGCCGCAGCACCGCCGGATTGTCGTCCCATTTCGGGCCACCGACCGCGCCCAGCAACACCGCGTCCGCCCCGCGGCAGGCCTCGACGGTCGCGGGCGGCAACGGCGAGCCGGTCTCATCCAGGGCCACCCCGCCAATCAACTGCTCGTCGAGTTCCACCCGCAGGGCGAAGAGTTCTTCCATCACCCCCAGCACATGGCGGGCGCTTGCGTAAACTTCGGTTCCGATGCCGTCACCCGGCAGGCCGACGACGCAGAAGCGTCTTCCGGTGTCTTTTTGTGCTTCGTCCTTCATCAGTGGTCATCGCCTTCAGCATGAAAAACCCGCACCGGCTTCGATGCGGGTTTTCAGGTCATAAATCTTACGGGTTAACCCGCGGCCGCTATCTTTCCGCCTATGATAAGCGTCCGGAAGACGGAAGCCAACGCCGATGAACCGCCGGCGATTCGACCACCGAACCCCGGTGCTGCCAATTGAATGGCTGCAAAGCCTTGCGGAGACAGTGGGAGCGGCTTTAGCCGCGATCGAAGTTTGTTGAATCAGCATCGCGGTTAAAGCCGCTCCCACAGGTCAAGGCCTTGCGTATCATTCTGGATGTTACTGCAGGCCGGCGGATCCTCGATGAAAGATGCGGCTTGGCCGTTGCAGGGGCTGTGAGTTTGGCGGCGACTTTGCTACCGTGTCACGCTCGTTTTGTCAGATAAGGATTGATGCCGGTGAGGCCTGCGGAAATAGTCGTCCTGAGCGGTGGAATAGGCGGCGTGAAACTGGTGCAGGGATTCGCCGAAACCGTCGATCCCGGCACGCTTTGGGTGTTCGTCAACACCGGTGACGATTTCGATCACCTGGGGCTGCGGGTCTGTCCCGACCTGGACACCACGCTTTACACGCTGTCGGGGCTGGCGGACCCGGAGCGCGGCTGGGGCCGGCGCGACGAGACCTGGCAATTCATCGAGGCCGTAAAGGGTCTCGGTGGACCGGACTGGTTTCGCCTTGGCGATCGCGACCTGGCGCTGAACGTGCTGCGCAGCGATGCCTTGCGCAGCGGCCGGTCGCTGAGCGAATTCATCGACGCGATCCGCCGCCGCCTGGCGATCGATGCCCGGGTCCTGCCGATGAGCGACGACGACGTGCGCACGCGGGTCGACACGCAGGAGGGCCGCCTGAGCTTCCAGGAATACTTCGTCGGCAGGCAGTGCCGCCCGGTGGTTGAGCGCATCGTCTTCGCTGGCGCCGCCAGCGCCCGGCCGCAGCCGGAGTTGCTCGAAAAGCTTGCATCGCCGCAGACAAGGGCCGTGATTATCGCACCCTCGAATCCGTACCTGAGCATCGACCCCATCCTGGCCCTGCCCGGCGTACCGGCGGCGCTGCGCGGCTGTCCGGCACCGGTGCTGGCAGTCAGCCCGATCGTCGGCGGCGACTCGGTGAAGGGTCCGACCGCAAAAATCATGCGGGAGCTTTCCATACCGGTCAGTGCGGCAGCGGTCGCCGCTCATTACGGCGATTGGCTGGACGGTTTCGTCCTCGATCGCAGAGACGCCGATCGGTCCGAAGGCATCGACGTTCCGGTTCGCGTCTGCGACACGCTGATGCACACGCTGGACGTCAAGCGTCAATTGGCCCGCGAACTGCTGGCATTCGCCGATGAGCTGGGCCGGCCGTGACGGGCACCTGGGCGATCGTGCCGGTCAAGGGCACGCCGGCGGCCAAGACCCGCCTGGCCGCGGAGCTGAATCCGGAACAGCGGCGGCGGCTGATGCGATGGATGGTTGCCGGCGTGCTGGACTCCCTGGCGGGTCTGCCGGGCCTGCAGGGTGTCGTCGTGGTGGGTGAACTCGTGTGCGATACCGTCATGGCGCCGCTGATCCGCCTGGCGGATCCGGGCCGCGGTCCGAACGACGCCGTCACCGAAGGTTTGATGCTGCTCCAGGAGCGTGGCGCCGACGCGGCCATGGTCGTTGCCGGGGACCTGCCCGTGCTGCAAGCTGCGGACCTGAAAGACCTGCTCGAAGCGGGCCGCGCCGCCGGCGTCGCGCTGGCGCCCGACCGCCATGGGACCGGTACCAACGCGGTGTATCTGCGCCTGCCCACCACCATGCGAACGTCCTTCGGCCCCGGCAGCCTCGCCCGGCACGTGGCGGCAGCCCGGGTACTGGGTTTCGAGCCGCGCGTGGTCCGGCGCGAGGGCCTTGCACTGGACGTCGATGAGCGCGAAGACCTCGAGATCCTGCGCCGCTTGCGGCCCGAAGTGGACCGCATCCTGGGGACGGGCTCATCGCAGGCCGTGTGAGCCGGGCGCTGCGCATCTGATGGCGGCGGCGTGCCATCGCCGGCCGGCTATTTATCGGCGCGTTGCTCGTAGTCGTCGATGGCCGCCCGGTTGTCGAGGATGAAATCGAGCTGGTCGATGCCGCGGGTCAGGCAGTAGGCCGAGAACGCGTCCAGCGGAAAGTCGAATTCACCGTAATTCTGGACCTTGAGCTTGTGATCGGCGATGTCGATGGTCACCGGGTGGTCGGGGTGGGCCAGCAGGAACTCGGCGACGTGGTCCTCGACGGCCACCGGCAGCAGGCCGTTCTTCAGCGCATTGGCGCGGAATATATCGGCAAAACGGCTGCTGATCACCGCCTGGAAACCGAAATCGAGCAGCGCCCAGGGAGCGTGCTCACGCGACGAGCCGCAGCCGAAATTGCCGCCCGTCACCAGCACCCGCTGGCGGTCGGGTTGGTGCTCCTGCAGCGGGTTTTGCATCCTGGGTTTGCCCTGGTCGTCGAATCGCCAGCTGTAGAAGCAGTATTGCCCCAGGCCTTCGCGCGCGGTGGTCGTCAGGAATTCACCCGGGATGATCTGGTCGGTATCGATGTTCTCGAACGGCAGGTTGAAGGTTCGCGATGCGATGACGCCTGATGCGCTCATGCCGGCTCCTCCTGGAACGCTTCCGGCCCGGTGACCCGCCCGGCGATGGCGCTGGCGGCGGCCGTCAGCGGGCTGGCGAGCACGGTGCGCACCCCCCGGCCCTGGCGGCCCTTGAAGTTGCGATTGCTGGTGCTGACCACCAGGTTGCCGGGTTGTGCGCTATCGCCGTTCATCGCCAGGCACATGGAGCAGCCCGGCTCGCGCCACTCGGCGCCGGCGGCGATGAAGATGCGGTCCAGGCCTTCCGCTTCGGCGGCCTGGCGGGTGGCCTCCGATCCTGGCACGATCAGCATGCGCGTGCCGGCGGCAACCCGGCGGTTCTTCATGATGGCAGCCGCGGCCCGCAGGTCGCCCAGCCGCGCGTTGGTGCAGCTGCCGATGAACACCACGTCCACCGGCTCACCGGCCAGCGGCGCGCCGGCTTCCAGGCGCATGTATTCGCGGGCTTCGCGCGCCGCCGCGTCGTCGCGCAGGGGAAGGTTTTCATCCACGGCGATCACCATGCCGGGGTTGGTGCCCCAGGTGACGCTGGGCCGGATTTTGCCGGCGTCGATCTCGATCTGCCGGTCGAAGGCCGCGCCGGGATCCGTCCGCAGGGTTCGCCAGTCCGCCACGGCGGCTTGCCAAGCCTTGCCCTGCGGCGCCATCGGCCGCCCCTTGAGGTAGTCGAAGGTAGTCTGGTCCGGGGCCACCATGCCGGCGCGCGCGCCGCATTCAATGGACATGTTGCAGACGGTCATGCGGCTTTCCATGTCCATTGCCCGCACGGTGCTGCCGTAGTACTCGATCACCGAGCCGGTGCCGCCGTCCACGCCGATTGTGCCGATCACGTGCAGGATCACGTCCTTGGCCGTCACGCCCGGCCGCAGTTCGCCTTCGATGCGGATGCCGAGGGTTTGCGGCTTGCTCTGCAACAGGCATTGCGTGGCCATCACGTGCCCGACTTCCGTGGTGCCGATGCCGAAGGCCAGCGCGCCGAAAGCGCCGTGCGTGGCGGTATGGCTGTCGCCGCAAACGATGGTCATGCCCGGCTGCGTAGCCCCGAGTTCCGGGCCCATGACATGGACGATGCCGCGGTTCGGGCTGTCCCAGCCGTGCATGCGTATGCCCTGCCCGGCGCAATTGGCCTGAACCTTCTCGACCTGGGCGCGCGCCTGTTCCGTTACATAGTGCCGCCGGCCTTGCGCATCGGGCGGCGTGGTCGGCGTCGAGTGGTCGATGGTGGCCAGGCAGCGGTCCGGCCGGCGGACCTTGAGCCCGCGCCGGGCGAGCTCGTCGAAAGCCTGCGGCGAGGTTACTTCGTGCAGCAGCTGCAGGTCGATGTAGAGGATGGCCGGTGTGGTGTCGGTTTCCTCGCGCACCACGTGCCGCTGCCAGATTTTTTCGAACAGCGTCGAGCTGCCGGATGACGCTTCGGTCATGAATTTCTCCTTGCCGGCGATCAGACTGCCGCCGCGATCTTCGAGCTCTCGATGCTCTTGCCCTGGTGCTGATGGTGCCGGTTCATGATACTGACCATCGCCTGGGCCGCCGCTTCGACGATGTCCGTCGACACGCCGCTGCCCTGGTAACGGCTGGCGCCGATGGTCGCCCGTACGGTGGCGCGGCCCTGGGCGTCGCTGCCGCTCGATACCGCGCTGACCTGGAATTCCTCCATGTGCAGCTCGTCGTCGATGATGGTCTTGATGGCGTTCACAATGGCGTTTACCGGGCCGTCGCCGCGGCCGCTGTGTATCCGCGGCGCCTGGCCGTTGAAGCGCAGCTTCAGGCTGGCCTCGGCGGACTGGTCGGTGTCTTGGACCTCGGTGTGGATCGAGATCGCGTCCAGATGCCAGGGGCCGCTCTGGGCGGTGCCCAGCACCAGCGCCTCGATGTCTTCGTCGTAGACGCTTTTCTTGCGGTCAGCCAGCGCCTTGAACTTGACGAACAGTTCTTCCATCTGCTCGCGCGCGACGATAAAGCCCAGTGTTTCCAGCCGGTCGCTGAAGGCGTGGCGGCCGCTGTGCTTGCCCAGCACCAGGCTGTTCTCCGGCACCCCGACGTCTTCGGGCTTCATGATTTCATAGGTTTCGGCGTTTTTGAGCACGCCGTCCTGGTGGATGCCCGCCTCGTGGGCGAAGGCGTTGCGCCCGACGATGGCCTTGTTGGGCTGCACGCGTGAGCCGGTGACTGCGGTCACGACGCGGCTGGCCGGGTAGAGCCGGGTGGTGTCGATACCCGTTTCCATGCCGTAAAGGTCGTGCCGCGTGCGCAGCGCCATCACGATTTCTTCCAGCGAGCAGTTGCCGGCCCGTTCGCCGATGCCGTTGATGGTGCATTCCACCTGCCGGGCGCCGCCTTCGATGGCGCCCAGGCTGTTGGCCACGGCCAGGCCGAGGTCGTTGTGGTTGTGGCAGCTCAAAATCACCGAAGCGGGCTTGCGCAGCGTGTCGTTGAGGTGCCGGTACAGGTCGCGGGCCTCGGTCGGGGTCACGTAGCCGACGGTGTCGGGCACGTTCAGCACGCGGGCGCCGGCGTCGATGGCGGCCTGGAAATACTCCACCAGGTAGTCGATTTCGGTGCGGCCCGCATCTTCGGCGGTGATTTCGATGTCGTCGAACCACTGCTTGCCGAACTCGACCGCCGAGGTCATCTCGTCGATGATCTGCTGCTTGCTCATATTGAGCTTGAACTCGCGGTGGATCGGGCTGGTTGCGATGAAAACGTGCAGGCGCTTGTTTTTCGCCGTGTCCAGCGAGCCGGCCACCGCTTCGATGTCGCCGCGCCGGGTGCGTGAAAGCCCGCAGATCGTGGCCTCTAGTCCGAGGGCGCCAACGGCTCGGACGGATTCGAAGTCGCCTTCGCTGGCGGCCGGGAAACCGGCTTCGATCACGTCTACACCGAGCTCATCGAGGACGCGGGCGACCTGGAGCTTTTCCTGGACGTTCATGGAACAGCCGGGGGACTGCTCGCCGTCGCGCAAGGTGGTGTCGAATATGTGTACGTAATCAGCCATGGGACTCTCCTGGGTCACTCGTTGCTTGTCGTCCGGGGGGTTAAATCGGGAAAAGAAGTCACGGCGCCTTCGGATGCTGAAGACACCAGGCAGGCGTACTTGGCCAGCGCGCCGGAGCTGAACTTCGGTGGCAGCGGCTGCCAGTCGGCGCGGCGCGACTGGAGGTCGGCGTCGGTGTCGACGCGCCGGGCGTCGACATCGATCGTGATCCTGTCGCCGTCGCGCAGCAGGCCGATCGGGCCGCCGCGCGAGGCTTCCGGCGCGACGTGCCCGACCATGAAGCCGTAGGTGGCGCCGCTGAAGCGCCCGTCCGTCATCAGCGCCACCGTCTCGTCGAGCCCCTGGCCGACCAGCGCGGCGGTGACCGCCAGCATTTCGCGCATGCCCGGGCCGCCGTTCGGGCCCTCGTTGCGGATCACGATGACTTCGCCGGCCTTGATGCTGCGCGCCTGCACGGCGGCGAAGCACTCTTCCTCGCTTTCGAACACGCGCGCCGGGCCGCTGAACTTGAATTCGCCGTGCCCGGCCAGCTTGGCAACGCAGCCGGCCGGCGCCAGGTTGCCGTACAGGATGCCGAAGCCGCCGCGCGGCTTCAGCGGCCGGTCGATGCTCACGACCACTTCCTGGCCGGCGGTCTCCTGCGTGCCCTGTGTTTCTTCGAACAGACTGCGCCCGCTCACCGTCGGCGAGTCGGTGAGCAGTCCGGCGGCTCTCAGGCGTTCGATCACCAGCGGCGTGCCGCCGGCCTCGAACAGGTCGGGCGCCATGAAGCGCCCGGCCGGCTTCAGGTCGCCGATGATCGGGGTGCGACGCGAGATTTCGTCGAATTCGTCGATGTCGAAGGCGACGCCGGCTTCGCGGGCGATGGCCAGCAGGTGCAGCACGGCGTTGGTCGAGCCGGCGGTGGCGGTTACCACGGTGGCGGCGTTGCGCAGCGACTCGCGGGTCACGAGCTGGCGTGGTGACAGACCGTTCCGGACCGCCTCGACCACGATCGCGCCGCAGCGCCGTACGGCTTCCTGCTTGCCCGGGTGCACGGCGGGTATGTCGTTGACGCCCATCGGCGACAGGCCCAGCGTTGTCAGCGCCATGGCCATCGTGTTGGCGGTGAACTGGCCGCCGCAGGCGCCGGCGCCGGGGCAGGCATGCTCTTCGATGGCGCGCAATTCCTCGTCATCTATTTTTTTGGCGGCGTGTGCGCCGACGGCTTCGAATACGTCCTGGATGGTGATCGCAATGCCCTTATGCTTGCCCGGCATGATGGAGCCGCCGTAGATCACCAGCCCCGGCACGTCCAGCCGCGCCAGCGCCATCGCGGCGGCGGGGATGGTCTTGTCGCAGCCGACCAGCGCGACGACGCCGTCCAGGCAATGGCCGCGGGTGATCAGTTCGATGGAATCGGCGACCAGGTCGCGGGACATCAGCGAGCAGCGCATGCCCTCCGAGCCCATCGAGATACCGTCGGTCACCACGATGCTGCCGAACTCGACCGGTGTGGCGCCGGCGGCGCGAATGCCCTCTTTCAGCGGTTTCGCCAGCTCGCGCAGATGTATGTTGCAGGGCGTGACGTCGGACCAGGTGTTGACCACCGCGATCAGCGGCCGGTAAATCTGCTCGTCGTCCAGCCCGGTGGCGCGGAGCATGGCCCGGGCCGGTGCGTGTTGGGGGCCTTTCTTGATCTGGTCACTGTTCATTTTTTCTTGTCCCGATGGTCTGCAAAAAAAAACCCGCAATCCGTGTTGCGGGTTTTTCCAGGTATTTTTTTCTTCGTCTCAGCCTGAACCCGCTCCGTTTTTTGCGCCAGAAAGCGCAAGGAGAGACCCGCCAAGGAGAAGTTCCAGGCCGCATGCTGAGCCGTTACCGGCAGGCCGGTGAGCGATCTTCAAAGTATTTGCAGCGCGCGCGTTCATTAGCCTTGGATAAAAACATAGGGGCTTTTTGATGTCAATCATTTTTTCGCCGCTGCGCGCTGGCCGCTGATCCGGACGGTTATCAAAGAACACATGCTATATTCCATATATATGCCAGTCCAGATATAATGCTGCCATGACCCCGGAACAGCTCTTCAGCCTGCTTTCGGACTCGACGCGCCTGCGCTCGCTGGCGTTGCTGGCCGGCGAAGGCGAGCTTTGCGTCTGCGAGTTGACCGAGGCCCTCGACATGCCGCAGCCGAAGATCTCCCGGCACCTGGCCCTGTTGCGGGATGCGGGCCTGGTGCACGCGCGGCGCGAAGGGATCTGGATTCATTATCGCATTGCCGCCGACCTGCCCGCCTGGGCGAAGCCCGTACTGGACGTGTCACTGGCCGGGGTCGGCGAGCTCGATCCCTTTGCGGCCGACCGCGTTCAGTTGGCTCTTATGAGCGACCGCCCGGGGGGCAGAAGCTGTGACTGAACCACTGAATATTCTCTTTTTATGCACCGGCAACTCCTGCCGCTCGCAGATGGCCGAAGGCTGGGCCCGCGCTTTGGGCGGTGGTCGGCTGCTTGCCGAATCCGCCGGCATCGAGGCGCACGGCAAGAATCCGCGCGCGATCGCCGTGATGGGCGAGGCGGGAATCGACATTTCGAAGCAGGAGTCGACCGTGATCAGCGACGCGATGCTGGAGCGCGCGGCGCTGGTTGTGACCGTCTGCGGACACGCCGACGAGCAATGCCCGCTGCTGCCGCCCGGCGTGCAAAAAATCCACTGGCCGCTCAGCGATCCGGCCAAAGCCGTGGGCTCCGAGGAGGAAATCATGCAGCAGTTCCGGGCCACCCGCGACGAAGTGAAACGCCGCGTCGAAGGCCTGTTGGCCCTGCTCCCGCAGGAGGGCCGATTGTGAGCGTGCAGTGCGAGACCACGGGGCGCCCGCGGCCGGTGCCGACATGCCGTTCTTCGAGCGTTACCTGAGCCTGTGGGTGGCCCTGTGCATCGTCGGCGGCGTTGCTCTGAGGCGCCTGATTCCGGACCCGTTCGAAGCGCTGGGCGCGATGGAGGTCGCGAACGTCAACCTGCCGGTCGCGGTGTTGATCTGGCTGATGATCCTGCCGATGCTGCTGAAAGTCGACTTCCAGTCGCTGACCGACGTGCGCCGGCACTGGAAAGGCGTTGGCGTCACGGTTTTCGTCAACTGGGCCGGCAGATCCTCGCAACGCCGCTGGTCATTCTGCTGCTGGCCATCCCCATCCTGATCCAGGTCTACTTCAACTCCGGGCTGGCTTACCGGCTGAACCGGAAGTTCGGCGTGGACCACAGCGTGGCGGCGCCCTCGGCGCTGATCGGCGCCAGCAATTTCTTCGAACTCGCGGTGGCGGTGGCGATCAGCCTGTTGGGCCTGAGTTCGGGCGCGGCGCTGGCCACCGTAGTCGGCGTGCTGGTCGAGGTGCCGGTGATGCTGTCGGTGATGCTGTCGGTGGTGTGGATCGTCAACCGCAGCAAGGGCTGGTACGAAGCGGGATCCAAAACCGGCTTCTGACCCTCATCAGACCGCTGCTGCAGCCGCGCGCCGAAACAGCGCCTTTTTCCAATCCGGACTTGACCTGTCCCCTGTCGGCGCGTTGCTGTTTTTGGATAGACTGAAAGAACGATGCGCGCATGGCAGACAAGGTGGTTAGCCAGTCTGTGCGCCGCCCTGGCGGCGGCGTTGGTGATGCAGCCGGCGCTGGCCGGGGCTGATGACACCAGGCCGCTGCCATCGCGGCTGAAGCCGCAGGTTGACCCACAGGTTGACCCACAGGTTGATTCGCGCGTTTTTTTTGGTGGGAATGGCTTTGGCCACGATGGCCGTTCAGATTTCAGGCCCTTCAAGCGCACGCCGACCTTCAGCCGGGAAGGCAGCGAGGGCTGCCTGTTTTGTCATTCCGGCGAGTTCCAGCGATCGATTTCCGCCAGTCCACACGGCAACCAGGACAATCCCGTCGCACCGATGGCCGACCGCGGCTGCGAATCCTGTCACGGCCCGGCCAGCTTCCACGTATCGCGGGCGCACGGCGGGCAGGGTTTCCCGCCGCTGGTCAACTTCGGCCGGGGCCCCGGCACCGCCGATCGCGAACGGCAGCTTGAGGGCTGCCTCGACTGTCATGGCAGCGAGGGCGCCGGGCCGCTTGTCGGCTTTGTCGGCAGCGCGCACGACCGCCGCGTGATTAATTGTTCCACCTGCCACCAGTCGCACGCGGCGGAGGATCCGATGCGCGACTCCGGGCGCCAGGCCGAAACCTGCTTTGGCTGCCACGCTGCGATGAAAACCGGGCATCCGAAATTCGGCACTAAACAAATCGACGTCAGTTCACGTCGCTGCTCCGGTTGTCATGATATTCACCAGGCATCCGGAACAAGGCAGTGACCGAACGCATCCGTATCAAACGAGGGCTGGACATCCCGCTTCCCGGCGAGCCGGAACAGCGGATCTTTGCCGGTCCGTCGATTCGGCAGGCGGCGCTGAACGGCCTGGATTACCCGGGGCTGAAAGCAAAGCTGCTGGTCGAGGAAGGCCAGACGGTGGCGCCGGGCGAGGCCTTGTTCGTCGACAAGCGCGATCAGAACATCCGCTTCGTGACGCCCGGCGGGGGCCAGGTCGTCGCGATCAACCGCGGCGCCCGGCGTGTGCTGGAAACCGTCGTGGTGCGCCTGGCGGACCCCGGGGAGGACGCCCCGGCTTTTCCAACCCTGTCCGAAGCGGAACTGCGCGCCAGCGGCCCTGAACAGGTAAGCGAGCGGCTGCAGCGGTCCGGTCTGTGGACCGCCCTGCGAACGCGTCCTTTCAGTCATGTGCCCGCGTCGGACAGCCGCCCCGCCGCGCTGTTCGTCACCGCTATCGACACGCAGCCGCTGGCCGCCGATCCGCGGGTCGTGATCGGCGCCCGTGCGGCCGATTTCGCGGCGGGGCTGGTGGCCCTGTCGAAGTTGGGCGACGGGCCGCTTTTCCTGTGCACCGCGCCGGACTGGGACCCGCCCTTGCCGGCCCTTGAGGGCTTGCGCCATGTCGAATTCGAAGGCCCGCATCCGGCCGGTCTGCCGGGCACGCACATCCATTGCCTGGCTCCGGTCGATACCGCGCGCGTGGCCTGGCATGTGGGCTACCAGGACGTGATCGCGATCGGCCGGCTGTTTCTGGACGGGCGGATCGATCCGCGCCGCGTCGTCGCGCTGGCCGGCGGCGGCCTGCGCGAACCGCGGCTGCTGACCACGCGCCTGGGCGCCTCGATTCGTGAATTGCTGGGCGACGCTGCGTCTACCGAAAGGCCGGTGCGCGTGATCTCCGGCTCGGTATTGAGCGGCCGCCGGGCCGTCGGCACGCAGGCTTACCTGGGCCGCTACCATCAGCAGGTGGCGGTGATTCCCCACGGCGGCGAGCGGCGGCTGTTTGGCTGGCTGGGCTGGGGGGCGCAGGATTATTGCGCCGCGCCTCTGGCCCCGAAACGCGCAACCGGGCGCCGGCCCTTCCGCTTCACCACCGCCCAGCACGGCCGCTTCGCCGCAATGCTGCCGCTGTCGGTTTTCGAGCGCGTCATGCCGCTGGACATCCTCCCGGCGCCCCTGTTACGGGCTTTGCTGGTGCAGGACACCGACGAAGCCCGCGCCCTGGGCTGCCTGGAACTGGACGAGGAAGACCTGGCGCTGTGCGCTTTTGTCTGCCCGGCCAAGACCGACTACGGTGCGGCGCTGCGCCTGAACCTGGACCGCATCGAGCGGCACGGCTGATGCGCATCGCGTGGCGGAAATTCGCATTGCTGGCCGAGCGCTTCTTCTGGTCCTCGCCGGTGGTGACCCGTTCGGCGCCGCACATCCGCGACGCGGCCAACGTGCAGCGCCTGTGGAATTACTTCGTGCTGGCCAGCCTGCCCGCCTGGCTGATCGGCCTGTGGAGTGTCGGCAACCAGACCAACCTGGCGATCGCCGATTTTCAGCTGACACAGCTACCCGGCTGGCGCGCCTGGCTGCTGGAACGCAGCGGGCTGGGCTTCGATGCCTTCAGCCCGCTGGCCTGTTTCGCTCACGGCTTGCTGTATTTCCTGCCGCTGTTCCTGTGCGTGCTGTTCGTGGGCGCCTGCTGGGAGGTTCTGTTCGCCACCGTCCGGAAACGGCGCCTGGACGAGGGCCTGCTGGCCATCGCCTGGTTTTTCGCCTTGCTGATGCCGGCCGGCGTGCCGCTGCACCTGGCCGCGCTGGGCATGAGCTTCGCCATCGTCGTGGGCAAGCTGATCTATGGCGGATCGGGGCGCTACCTCGTCAACCCGGCGCTGCTGGGCCTGGCCTTCCTGGTGTTTTCCTGGCCGGGCCTGCTGTTCGGGCCGGGCACCTGGGTGCCGGTGGCCGGCTACGATCAGCCCTCGGTGCTGGAACTGGTGGCCACCGAGGGGGGCTTGAGCGTCGTCGCGGCGGTCGACTACGGCTTTTGGCAGCTGTTCCTGGGGGACCGGCCCGGAGCCTTCGGCACGGTGTCGACGCTGGGCATCGCGCTCGGCGCCCTGTTCCTGGTGCGTGCCGGGGTCGCCTCCTGGCGCCTTATCATCGGCGGGCTGATCGGGGTGGCGGTCGGTGGTTTGGCGGGCGCGGCCCTGTTTCCCGGGAACGTGGTTTTCACTTTGCCCTGGCACTGGCAGCTGGTGCTGGGCGGTTTTGCCTTCGGGCTGGTTTTTCTTGCCACCGACCCGGTGGCCGGGCCGATGACGGATAAGGGGCGCTGGGGTTTCGGCTTGCTGGTGGGCGGGCTCACGGTGGTGTTTCGCGGCGGCAGCGACGCCTACTACGAGGCCGTCATGTTTGCGATCCTGCTGGCCAGCCTGTTCGCGCCGCTGATCGATTTCGTCGTCAAGGAAGCCAACATCCGCCGGCGCCGGCGCCGGCTGCGGGACGCCCTGAATGAATAGGGACTCACCCTCCAAAGCCGTGATGGTCGTGCTGATCGTGGCGGTCGTTTCCTCCGCGCTGGTTGCCGGCGTGGTGACGGTGCTGCGTCCGATCCAGCTCGAGAACCAGCTGCTGGAACGGGCCCGCCACGTGCTGCAGCTCACCGGGCTTATTGCGCAGGGCGAGCTGCCGGGCGAGGACCGAATGCTCGAGCTCTATCGCCGCCTCGACATTCGCATGGTGGATCTGCGTGGCGGAAGCTTCGAGGCGGACATGGACCCGGCCAGCTTCGACGCCCGGCGCGCCGCCAACGACCCCGAACGCAGCGTGGCCATCCCGCCCGAACAGGACCGGGCGGGCCTGGGGCGGCGCAGCCGCTACGCGCGCGTGTTCCTGGTCTGGGAAGGCGATGAGCTGCAGCGGGTCATCCTGCCGATTCACGGCGCCGGCATGTGGTCGACGATTTACGGCTACCTGGCGCTGGAGCCGGATCTGAACACCATTGCGGGCGTCACGTTTTACGAACAGAACGAAACGCCGGGCATCGGCGACAGGATCCTGCAGCCAGCCTGGCGGGCGCAGTGGGAAGGCCGGAAGCTTTTCGATCCGCGCGGCGAGTTCCGTTTCGATGCGGGGCCCGGCAGGATCGAGCCCGGCACCGAGGCCGCCCGCTACAAGGTCGATGCGCTGACCGGGGCCACGGTGACGGTCGATGCCGTGATCGCCATGATGCACTACTGGATGGGCCCGCACGGCTACCAGCCGCTGATCGAACGGCTGCGCGTTGAGCCGCCGTCGCCGCGCGGCGGGGAGGATAGATGAAATGAGCCTGAAGCAGGTGTTCCTGACGCCCTTGCTGCGGGAGAACCCGGTCACCTTCCATGTGCTGGGTATCTGTCCGGCACTGGCGATTACCAACTCCCTGACCAGTTCCCTGATCATGAGTCTTTCGGTGATCGTGGTGCTGGCCATTTCCAACGTCAGCGTCAGCCTGGTGCGCCGCGAGTTGCCGTCCAGCGTGCGCCTGATCGTGCAGATTACGATCATCGCCTCGGCGGTCACGGTGATCGACCAGATCCTGATGGCGTATATGCCCGACGCGGCGCGCACTCTGAGTGTTTATGTCAGCCTGATCGTGACGAACTGCCTGGTGCTGGGGCGGGCCGAGGCCTGCGCGATGAAAAATGGCGTCAAGGTCAGCTTTGTCGATGCGCTCGGCAATGGCGTGGGCTTCGGCATGCTGCTGATCACGGTCGCGACCGTTCGTGAATTGTTCGGCAACGGCACCCTGATGGGTTATCGCATCCTGGAGCTGGCCAGCGAGGGCGGCTGGTTCCAGGCCAGCGAGCTGATGCTGATCGCGCCCAGCGCCTTTATCATCATCGGCCTGCTGACCTGGCTGGTCCGTTCCGCCGTGACCGGCCATCGCGAAGAGCCGGAGTTCGCGCCGCTGCCGCTGCCCGAAGAGGAGAAGCGGTGATGGGCAGTTTCATGGACGTTTTCTTTCGCGCGATTTTCCTGGAGAACCTCGCGCTCGCCTACTTCCTCGGCATGTGCACCTTCCTGGCCGTTTCCAGGCAGGTCACGACGGCCTTCGGCCTCGGGGTCGCGGTGATCGTCGTCGAAAGCATCAGCGTGCCGGTCAACAACCTCATCTACAATTTCCTGCTGCGCGAGGGCGCCCTGTCCTGGGCCGGCCTCGGGCACCTGGATTTCAGTTTTCTCGGGCTGCTCAGCCAGATTGCGGTGATCGCCGCGATGGTGCAGATGCTGGAGATGGTGCTGAACCGCTTCTTCCCGGCGCTGTATGCCAGCATGGGTATTTTTCTGCCGCTGTTGACAGTCAACTGCGCCATCCTCGGCGCGTCGCTGTTCATGGTGCAGCGCGATTACGCTTTCGTCGAGAGCATCGCCTGGGGCCTGGGCGCCGGCATCGGTTGGGCGCTGGCGGTGCTCGCCCTGGCCGGCTTGCGCGAGAAAATGAAATACAGCGACATTCCCGGGGGCCTGCGGGGAATAGGCATCACCTTCATTTCAGCCGGCCTGCTGTCGCTGGCCTTTCTGGGCGTGTCGGGTATTCAGTTGTGAAGGCGCGGAGTAACTGAATGCTTGAAATCCTCCTCAGCGTGCTGTTGTTCACCGGCATCCTGCTGTCGCTGACGCTGCTGATTCTCTGGGTCCGGGCACGGCTGCTGCCCAGCGGTGGCGTGCGTCTCGTCGTCAACGGCGAGCGCGAGTTGACCGTGCCCGCGGGCGGCAAGCTGCTGGGCGCCCTGACCGACAACGGCATCTACATCCCTTCGGCCTGCGGCGGCGCGGCGACCTGCGGGCAGTGCCGCGTCAAGGTGCTGGAGGGCGGGGGCGAACTGCTGCCCAGCGAGAAATCCCTGATCAGCAAGCGCGAAGCGGCCAGGGGCGAGCGCCTGGCTTGCATGGTCGGCGTGATGCAGGACATGCAAATCCAGGTGCCGGAAGACGTATTCGGGGTGCAGAAATGGGAGTGCACGGTGCGCTCCAACGACAACGTGGCCACCTTCATCAAGGAGTTGGTGGTCGATCTGCCGGCGGGAGAGCAACTGGATTTCCGCGCGGGCGGCTACATCCAGATCGAATGCCCGCCCCATGAACTCGAGTTTTCCGAATTCGACATCGGTCCGGAGTACCGCGCGGAGTGGGAGCGGCTGGGCCTGATGGAGCTTCGGTCGGTGGTCACCGAGCCCACCATGCGCGCCTATTCGATGGCCAACTACCCGGAGGAAAACACCATCGTCATGCTGGACGTGCGGATCGCCACGCCGCCACCCAGTGCGTCCCACGATGTCCCGCCGGGCAAGGTTTCTTCGTGGCTTTTCAACCTGAAGCCCGGCGACAAGGTGCCGGTTTTCGGCCCCTACGGTGAATTTTTCGCCAAAAAGACCGACGCGGAGATGGTGTTCATCGGCGGCGGGGCCGGCATGGCACCGATGCGTTCGCATATTTTCGACCAGCTGAAACGCCTGCATACCGATCGGAAGATCTCCTTCTGGTACGGCGCACGCAGCAGACGGGAGGCGTTTTATGTCGAGGAATTCGACCAACTGGCCGGACAGCACCCCAATTTCAGCTGGCACCTGGCCCTGTCGGACCCGCTGCCGGAAGACGACTGGTCAGGCCCGGTGGGTTTCATCCACGACGTGTTGTACGAGAGCTACCTCAAGGATCACCCCGCTCCCGAAGACTGTGAATACTATATGTGCGGGCCGCCGCTGATGATTTCCGCCGTGACGCGCCTGCTGGACGACCTCGGCGTGGAAGAGAACAACGCGATGTTCGACGACTTCGGATTCTGAGATGGCGACTTTTTTGGTAACGGTTTTGGTGGTTTCGTTGTGCTGCCTGCTGATGGGCGTCGGTGCATTGGCCGGGCGCGGTCCTTTCAGGGCCGGCTGCGGCCGGTCGCGGGACTGCGAAACGAAGAAGACAGGCCAATGTGAAGCCTGCCCGCGGCGCCGCGCGGCCGATAACCGGGCCGACGCAAAGGAGGGAGGAAAATCATGACAAGATCGATGCTGGTCAGAGACCACATGAGCAAACACGTTGTCACGCTGCATCCGGAAATGGATATCCTGCGCGCGGTGCATACGCTGATCAAGGCGGATATTTCGGGTGCGCCGGTGCTGGACCGTCACGGGCGCCTGGTCGGTGTACTGACCGAGCGGGACTGCCTGCACGTGGCCCTGCACGGCGGTTACCACGGGCAGCCGGGGGGGGTGGTGAAAGACTACATGAGTGCTGACCCGCATTGCGTGAGCCCCGATGAAAGCATCCTGGAACTGGCGTCCCGGTTCATCGAAGGCCGATTTCACCGTTACCCGGTGGTCGACCACGGCCGCCTGGTGGGCATTATCGCGCGCCGCGACGTCATGCGCGCCCTCGGCGCCCATTATCCGATGTAGCAGACGTGTTTCAAGTGTGGGAGCGGCTTCAGCCGCGATCAGTGAGGTTTCTGGAATTACAAATCGCGGCTGAAGCCGCTCCCACAGTTTCGGTAGTCCCACGCGGCCCCGGTTTGGGGGACATTTTTGCCTCTGCTGCCCCCGGTTCTCCCAGCGTTTCGGGAACCCAGTCCGGCAGTGGCTCACCGGCAGCCCATTCGAACTCGCGTTCGGGATGCTTGAGCAATACGTGTTGCAGCAATTTCCCGGGATGCCAAAGCGTCGGCACCTGGCCCAGGTAGCTGCCCCACATGCTGAACGTGGAGCCGGAGGCGATCAAGAAGCGGCTGCGGGAGAGCCCGAAGATGTCTGCCAGGCTGGAGCCGTACTCGCGGCGCTTGACGCCCGGCAGCGACAGCAGTGGCGCCAGTTGCTCCGCGGTGCCGTCTGAATAGACTTCGGCGCTCAGCTCGTGCCCGGTCTTCGCACGCACCGCCCGCAGCGCCTCGACGTACCAGTCCATGGGCAGGCTGCTGTTGTCGACGTTGACCATCTGTTCGTAACTGCTTTGCCTGACGAAATCCCCGCAGCGCACGTGAATGGCGATCGGCGCCGGATCCGCGTTGGAGAAGGCCGCCAGGTGCCGCTCGCGGGAAATGGCGATCAGTTCGCTGCGGATGCGCTCGGCATCCCTCAGGAAGGGCGCGAACTTGCCCTCCATGCCCATGAAAACCACCACCGAGCCGGGTCGCGCGCCCTCGGCGCATGCCTGGTCCTCGGAAATCCAGCGGTCGCGTGCCAGGCACCAGGGCTTTCGCCAGCCGTGCACGTAACGGGCGGTGGGCCGGAACAGGTCGGAATAGATTCGGTGGTCGTAAGGATTGACGCGTCGGTTTTTCGGCTTGTAAGATCGCCAGGTCGGCCAGATCATTCGCCAGCCCCGCCTTTCTGATTCGGCCAGGCAGCGTGCCCAGGTGAACAGCAGGTTTCCCAGTCCATTGCCCCCGATCCGGATACACAGCAGGTCCGTTTTGGACAGCCGGGGCCATGCGTATACGGGCAGTCGGGTCCGTTGTTTCATAATTTGAAACTTAGGCGACATGGTTTGGAATTTTACCCGCATCCGATGCGATACCCTTTGTGCAACGGGCTGCGGGACTGACATGAATCAATCCGCAGGCGCTGTCTATGCATGATTCCCTGAGCCGTAAACTGCTGTTCCGCTGGGCGGGCTGGTTCGCGCTGGCCAACTCCGTGGTTTTCGGCTTGATCAGCCTGCGCTACCTGAACGGGTCCGTGCCGGGGGAAACCGTGCTGGGCTGGATTTACCTGGTTTCGGTTTATGTCGGCCACCATGTGATGCTGACCACGGTGCCCCTGTTTCTTTTGGCGACGCCGCTCATCCTGATCCGGCCGCGGCGCGGGCTGCTGACGGGCATGGCCGTCGTGCTGTTCGCCCTGATGATTGCGCTGATGATGCTCGACAGCCTGCTGTGGTCGGAGAGCCGCTTTCACATCAACGCCCTGACGGTGAAGATTCTCGGCTGGCCGAGCTGGGTGTTTACCGGGGTGATCTTCCTGATCGGCCTGTTTTTCGAAGCCATGCTGGCGCGGGGTGTCTGGAACTGGGTGACGGCGGACCGGCCGCGCCACGGACCCTTGCTCGGGGCTGCCTGCGCCGCAATGATCGTGCTGTCGCAGGGCATCCACGCCTGGGCAGACGCGAGCTATTACGTGCCGGTGACCAGCCTGGGTCAGCAGTTGCCGGTCTATAAAGGCGTCACCGCAAAATCCCTGCTGACGAAATCCGGACTGGTCGACATCGAGGCCAGCCGCGAGCGGCAGCTGGCGCGCCGCATGAGCCAGGAGTTCGACGGCTCGGCCGATCGTTTGCTCAATTACCCGCTCGACCCGCTGCAGTGCGCGCGCGGGGCGCGGATGAACCTGCTGCTGATCGTCGCCGACTCGATGCGGGCCAGCATTCTGGAGCCCGAATTGACCCCAAACCTTTTGGCGTTCGGGCAACGCCAGGGGATGCAATTCCGCAATCATTTCAGCGGCGGCAATTCCTCGCGCATGGGCATGTTCAGCCTGTTCTACGGCCTGCCGCCGAGTTACTGGAGCAGCTTTGCCGCGCTGCAGCAACCCACGGTACTGGTCGACGAAATGCAGCGGCAGGATTACCAGTTCGGCCTGTTCAGCAGCGCGACGCTTTACCGGCCGGTGGTGCTGGACCGCACGGCCTTCGCCAACGTTCCCGACCTGCGAATCGTGACCGAACCGGAATCCGATCCGTCCTGGAAGCGCGATCTGAAACTGACGGGCGAATGGTTCGAATGGCTGGACGAACGCGACCGGGGCCGGCCATTCTTCGGTTTTTTGTTCTACGACGCCACCATGGGGCGCAACTTCCCGCCGGACTACCCCGTGCAGTTTGAGCCGGCCGGGGAAGTGCCGCTGGACAAAGAGTATGCAAAGTACCGCACGGCCGCCCATTTCGAGGACAGCGTCATCGGCCGCGTGCTGGAAGATCTCGCAAAGCGCGGCCTGATGGAAAACACCGTCGTGATGGTCACTGCCGACCACGGCGAGGAATTCGGTGAAAGCGGGCCCGGGCTCGAGAAGCACGGTTCGGGCTATACCAGACACCAGCTGCAGGTTCCGATGATCATGCATTGGCCGGGCCGCGCGAAAGGCGCGGTTTACGATCATCGAACCTCACACTACGACGTGCTGCCGACCCTGATGCAGGACCTGCTGGCCTGTTCCAACCCGGCCAGCGACTACAGCGTGGGCGCGAACCTGTTCGAAATGCAGGAATGGGACTGGATGGTGGCCGGCAGTTACTTCAACTACGCGGTGCTCGAACCGGACCAGATCACGATCACCTTCCCCAGCGGTTTGTACGAAGTGCGTGACTGGGACTACCAGCGCGTCGCCAAGCCGCAGTTCCGCGGCGAAATCCTCGAGGCCGTGTCGGAGCAAAACGCTCGCTATTACCGCGATTAACCGGCCCCATCGTTGAGAGCGCAGCATTGTCGAGGAAGCCACAACCCCAAGGGAGCCACAACCTCGAGGGAGTCACAATCTCGAGGGAACGGCACTTTTGTGGGAGCGGCTTCAGCCGCGATCAGCCTTTGCCAGCTACTCCGCCGCAAACGGCCCGCTGATCACCTTCCAATCGCCATCGGCCTGCAAACAGGCCGTGCCATAAGCCGGCACCGTGCGTCCGCCAATCTCGATCGTCGTCTGGTACTCGCGCGTCTGCAGGCACTCCGCCGCCGGCGCGCGCGGGACGGTCTTCACCACCGGCGCCGCCGCGGCTGGTTGCAAGGCGGCAGGCGCCGGACGATAACGCGGCTCCAGGTACAACGGCAGCGAGAAAAACAGACTGTAGCTGTCGTGGTAGCCGCTGCGGTAGCCAAAGCCGATACGCCCGCCCCAGGCCGGAGAATAGGGCGCGCCATAGCCCCGATAATAGCCCCGATCATGCCCATGCCGGGGGCCATAGCGCGCTGCATACGGCGGCGGGTAGCCCCTGTTCAGGCCCAGGCTGAAACGGTAGTGGTCATCGTAGCCGCGATGCCCGCCATGATGCGGGCCGCCCGCCCAGGCGGCGCCCGACCCGCCCAGCAAAGCGGTCAGCAAAAAAGCAGCGATCAAAATCGGGGTTCGGGGAATACCCATCTCCAGCCTCCTCGCAATCTGCGCAAAAAAATCAGTCTGGCCTGTCTGTTCGACAGCGCCGCGGCGGGCGCGGTTCAGGGAAAAGCGGGATTGGCCCCGCCCATCGCGGCTAAAGCCGCTCCCACAAAAGGCAAAACGCTCCGGGCAAGCTGTGTGCGGCTTCTGCCGCGATGTCTATCGCCCGCCATCCCCGCGCTGCGAACTTGCCCGGCGCATGCCATCCGTGTTTAATTCTTAAGTCGGCAAGGAGTTGACAGCCAAGACGCAACGAAAGACCGGCGGTGGCCGTTCGGGCGGCCACGAAAGCACCGACATCGAGTGGATCGGCGGCATCTCGACCTTGCCGGGATACGTGGCCGACGAAGACGAGCCCTACCACCCCGAGGCACAGTTCTGGATGCTGGCCGACGGTCCGATTCTGGGCTCGACGGCGGCCGGGCCGGGTGAGCTGCCGGCGATCGGGCAGATGGGGGAGAGTTTTGGCCTCGTTCTGTTTCCTGATATTTACGCCTACGCGGAGCGCAAGGCGCGCAAGAGGAACCGGTAGCGAGCCCTCGCTAACCCGAACATTCCAACCGTATCCCGAATGATGGCACAGGACGCGTGCGGCTGGTGCAATGTTCGGGCTTCTAACCCTCCGCCGCGAGGGGCAGCAGTGGCGATGGCTCGCCCACCGCGAGCAAGGTCAGTTGATGCATGGCGCGGGTGCAGGCGACGTACAGCAGGTTGCGGTCCAGCGCCCGGTGGTAATTCTTCGCGCCCACGTCGGCGACGATAACGCGATCGAACTCCAGGCCCTTGGCCAATTGCACGGCGCACACGGCCGTGCCGGTAGTGAAGCCGGTGCTGTCGGCATCCAGCAAACGCGCCGCGACACCGGCCTCGCTCAGCGACCGGTGCAGCCGCTGCGCCTGGCGCGGCGTGCGCGCGATGATCGCCAGGCTGTGGTGCGGCGAGGCGCGAAAGTCGTCCCACGCCGCGCGGATGCGCGCCACCATCTGCGCCGGCCGGCTGCAGCACAGCACCCGCGGCGGCTCGCCGTGGCGCTTCATCGCCTCCAGTTCGGCATTCGGCGCGATGGCCAGGGCGAACTGCATGATCTCCCAGGTGCAGCGGTAACTGCGGTTCAGCCACACGCCGGTGGCGGCCGGCAGCGTGTCCTGGATCTGCGCGGCGGTCGAGGCCGCGTAGGGGTTGACCGCCTGCGCCGCATCGCCCAGCAGGGTCTTGTGGCAATTGAAGACCTTCTCCAGCACCGCGTACTGCAGCGGGCTGTAGTCCTGCATCTCGTCGATCAGCAGGTGCTTGACGCCGCGGCGCGGGTTGCGCACGCCCTCCAGGCGCAGCTTCAGGTAAATCAGCGGGAACACGTCCGCGTACTCGAGCTTGCCGCCGGCCAGGCGGAACCACTCCGGCCGGCCCAGCCATTCGAACAGGCCCTGGTAGGCCTGCCGCAGCGTGACCTGCCGCACCATGCCGCGAATGGCCTCGCGCAGCGCGCGGCGCTCCTCGACCTGCAGGTCGTAGTTGTAATGAAAGCCGATCTGCTGCTCTGTGGCGGTCATCATCCGCCCGATGCGCTCGGTCAGCGGTAGCCCGCGGTGCCTGGGCCAGGTCTCGGCGAAGAACCAGTCCGGCACGATCTTGCGGCCGCACCGCCACTCGCGCGCCGCAAAGGATTTGGCTTCCAGGTGCTCGACATAGGCATCGATGCGGCGCAGGAAAGCCAGCGAGGATTTGGCCGTGATGCGCGCGGCGAATGCCGCGTCTTCCTTTTCCAGCAAGTGGGTGGTCTGCTCGTAGGCGGTCTGGAAGCGGTACGGGTGATCGAGCAGCTCGGTGGCCAGGGTTTCCATGCCGATCTCGGTGACCTGCTCCTCGCCCAGTTCCGGCAGCACGTTGCCGATGTAGTCGGCGAACACCCGGTTCGGCGAGATGATCAGGATGTCTTCCGAACTCAGCGTGTCCTTGAAGCGGTACAGCAGAAAAGCGATGCGATGCAGCGCGATGGAGGTCTTGCCCGAGCCGGCCACGCCCTGGATGACCAGCGTGTGCGCTTCCTCGTTGCGGATGATGGCGTTCTGGTCGCGCTGGATGGTGGTGACGATGTTCTTCAGGCCCTCGTCGCCGCTGGCTTGGCCCAGCGTCTCCTGCAGCAGGTCGTCGAACACGTTCAGACCGGATTCGAACATCAGCTCGATGCGCCCGTCGCGGATGCGGAACTGGCGCTTCAGCCGGATCTCCCCCTGCACTTCGCCGGCCGGCGCCCGGTAGCGGGCCGGGCCGGGCTCGTAGTCGTAAAACATCGAAGCGATCGGCGCGCGCCAGTCGTACACCATGGTCTCGTGCGCGTCCTCGTCGCGGTAGTGGTGCACCCCGACGTAGACTGCCTCGCTGCCCGTCTGCCCCTGGCGCTCGAAGTCGAAGCGGCCGAAGTACGGCGAGTGCAGGAGCTTCA
Organism: Lysobacterales bacterium; assembly: GCA_032250585.1. Lineage (GTDB taxonomy): Bacteria > Pseudomonadota > Gammaproteobacteria > Xanthomonadales > SZUA-36 > JAVVFH01. The sequence continues at coordinate 4,725 of JAVVFH010000013.1, read as the reverse complement.
CCAGCTTATGCTGCTGGGCCTGCAGCACCTCGGCGGAGTCGAGCGTCTGCTCGATGGTCTGACGCACCGCGATCTTCTCGATGTGGTCCATGTCGCGGCGCGCCGTCCACAGGTACTCCTTGCGCTCCTTGATTTCGCGCGCATAGTCCTCGAGCCAGGTGTTCATGCCACTGAGCGTGCTGCGAATGCGCGCCAGGCAGCGCTGCAGTCGCTCGCGTTCTTCGGTGTGGGCCGTGCTGCTGCTCATCGGGGGTTCCAGGCGGCCGCGCGGCGTCTTCCGCCCGCGGCCAGTGCAAAACCACGCATTGTCCCCCGAGCCGGCGGCAGCTTCAAGCCGCGGGTCGGTGCGAGCCGGCGCAGCGGCGGGACGGATGCGGCAGGAATGTGTGGGGTGGGCGTCGACTCCGAGCCGTTCGCTCGGATCACCGCAACTGCGGGCGGTGCTGCCCGCCCGCTCCGGGCTTGCGACTCTGAATACATGAGAAGTTATGTCCCCAGCGCTCCGGTCTCAGCCGAGATCTCGCGGGAGAGACGACTTCTTACGCACTTCTCGGAAAGTACCACTGGTTGCTTACTTGCATCTGTGAGACAAATACCGAAATTTGGTACTATGGGCCCAGTCCTTGACTCAGCCACTGTCAATGAAGAACACCAGCATCACCCTGGGTGAGCACTTCGACCGCTACATTGCCGAGCAATTGGCCAGCGGTCGTTACCGCACCGCCAGCGAACTGATCCGCGAAAGCCTGCGCATGCATGAGGTCCGCGAGATCAAGATCGCAGCCCTGCGCACGGCGGTGGACGAAGGCCTCCGTTCCGGTATCGATGACGATTTCTCATTCGACAGACTGAACAAGGAACTGGACGCCACACCGAGTCGTTGACCCGTTACCGCGTTTCCCGCCGGGCTGCCCGATCTTCGTGACATCGGCCGATTCACCCAGGCCCGGTGGGGGCGTAGCGCTCGAATCGACTACCTCCGGCGGATCGCAATGGCCTTTGACCAATTGGCGGCCAATCCATCCATGGGCCGCCCCCGCCCCGAGCTCTCGAACGGGATCAGAACCTTTCCAGTAGGAAGGCACCTGGTCGGCTACCGTGCCGATGAAGGAGGGCTGACAGTTGTCGTCCGGGTGGTGCATCAAGCGATGGACTACGCACCCAATCCATCCGGCGATTAAGAATTCCACGACCAGTAGCGCGAGGATAATCGCCGCGGATAAGCTATGCTGGCCTGCAAACGGCCATGTTGATTCATTGCACCAAAAAGCTCGCCGCGCGACTGCCGGGCGTTTCACCCACGCCGCTGGCGGACGACAACCCGCTGGGCAGCTGGCACGCGCTCCACTACACCATCGACCGCCGCAAATCGTCCATTCAGCCAGCGCGCTGGCCGAAGCGCCGGCAAGCCGGGGGTACCACCCCAGGGGCACCGAGATGCGCCGTCCGTCTTTGAGCCCAACGATGAGATAGCCGTCGGCAAACTCAACAGACGCAACCCGTTCGTCCGCGTTAAGCGCCAATGTACTCATGCCAGGCCTCCAGTAAAAAAGTCCGGTTGTCCCTAATGATAATCCCGCGTCTTCAGGTCGTGCCGCCTGAAGCCCATGTTTAGATCAACCCGGATAAAGGCCATTCGATAACCCGCTCCAGCAGAATCTTCCATTTTCCTATGCTAGTCCCACAACAACGGCAGTCTCGCATGAAAAGAAGAACCATCCTCAAGGGCCTTGCCGCCATGGCCCCCGTCACCGCCAGCGGAAGACTGTTCGCTGATGAAACCAACTTCGCCCAGGGTGCCGGCACCTGCCGCCTGATCAGCCAGGACATTCTCGGGCCGTTTGCGATCGAGCAGCCACCCATGCGGTCTGACCTTGCACTGGATCAGCCCGGGGTGCCGCTAAACTGCGGCTGAAAATAATCAGTGCCTTCAGTTGCCAGCCACTGCCCGGCGCACGGGTCTCGACCTGGCACTCGAATGCCGACGGACTCTATTCAGCGGTGCAGAACATCGTGCTCAACGGAGACGGGCAGCCCACCGGGAAGAAGTACGACACCCGCGACAGGGACTGGCTGCGCGGCGCCCAGGTGTCGGACGAACAGGGCATGGTGGTGTTCGATACCATCGTACCGGGCTGGTATTTCCCGCGACCGCCCCACATTCACCTGCAGGTCTTCCCGCCCACTTACGGTGAAGTCGCGACCACTCAGTTCTACATTCCCGACGCCGTGTGCGACGAGATCTACACCGCGGAGCCTTATGCCAGGCGCGGACCCAACAAGGTGCGCACCGACCCTTCAGCCGATTCGCCCATCGATGGAACCGATGAAGGCGACCTGTGGTTAAATCTGCAACCCAATGGCAATGGGTTTGTGGCGGATCACACCATTGGCGTTACGTTTTACGGTGACAACTTCGGAGAATTGCCGGATCTCTACAAGCAAAGCTGATAGCGACGGCGCCAGGCACTCGACGCAACGTGCCGCCGTCGCGCAGGCGGACCTGGCCGGAAGGCAGAAGCTTGACTTCACCTTTGTCCAGCATGTACTCGGCCAACAGGCCGAATACGGCGCCTGGGCCGCCCCTGGGCAGGTAGACGCCGCCGTCCAACGGAGCCGTGCCGCTGTCGGCGCCGGAATCCCAGTGGATACCCGCCTCGTCGGTGAACATTTCCTCGGCCGCATCGCCGCCCGGCGTTACACCGCGAATCCGGATCTTCAGCGGTTTGCCGTCGTATGCCAGAACGACCAGCGCGTCCGTTTCGGTAATCCATCCGCGCAGGCTCTGTGATTTTCTGAAGGCGGTAGTGCCGTCGTCTGTTTCCCAGCGCCACTCATCGCCGTGGGTATTGGTGTCGGAGACGATGATGTAACGGATGGCGTCTGGCGGCGGAACCAGCAAGTCTTCTTTGGGTACCGGGCCGGAACCGGCAAGCGTGGCCGGGGAGGCCAGAACAACCAACGAGAGGATCCAAAGACGATGCATGTGTGACGGTTCCTGGAGTCAGCAAAGCGCAGAGAGTGCCTGCGGGAATGGGCTTATGCCCACTCTTACGAGACTTCCCAGCAACGCTGGCTACACCTTTTTCCATGGCTTCACGAATACAACTGGCACCGTCCGCATGCTAGCCTTGGCTACCTGCCTCCAATCAGCCGGTTGAGCTATTCCGTGAACAACCTCGTGGCATTACACAACTAGCCAGGCTTGGCGCAAACACCAGCAGCTGGACGGTCCAAAAAACCGGCTGCACCAGGCACCCCGACGGGCCGCCCCCGCAGGCCGGAAAATAGCCCACTGCCGGCCGGCCCTCAACCGGGTTTGGGCCAGTAGCCCGACCGACTCAGACCGCCCGCACCTGCAGCCGCAGGCCATTGAGGCGCTGCAAGGCGCCGGGGTTCAGGAACGTTAGAGCGGCCTTCTACTGCTAAGACCGAGCTGCGCAGGAACTGCGAAGCCTGTGGCCGAGACAGCAGCGCCAGGAACGAATCACCGGGACGGATTCGGCTGAATGTAGCGCGGGTCCGCAGAGAGCAGGGCAACCAAGCGGCCGACGTTCCGGTCCTTGCCGGCCCGCCGAATCTCAAGCGCCTTGTTGATGCCGTCGATAGCGCCATACAGTTCGAGCGCGTCAGCAGGGAGATCGGCCCGCCGCCGGCGCAGCATCCAGCGCATGACCTGGTAGGTGCTAAACAGTTCCCGTCGGGGCTGTGAGAGATTCTGTACCGGCGCCGGAAAATCCTTCCCGACCTTGCTGTCTCCCCGCGCGTACTTTTGCAGCGACGCGCGCGTGACCCCCACCCGCCGGGCGATTTCCGACAGGCTGGCCAGGTCTTCCGGCTCGACGCGCTCGACCGTGCCGCCGGTACCGGCGCCCTGGAAATCCCGGATCGCCGACAGGATCGCCTGCTCGGCCGAGGCGGCCCGCCGTGCGAAGTCCAGGCAGGCGTAGCCATCCTTGAAGTACACCGTGGCATCGCCGCAGCCGGCTTCGTAGAGGCGGTCGAGAAAGCCCTCGTCGCGCGTGTCCAGACCCAGGCAGAACAGCTGGAATTCGAACTCAATCATCTCCGCTTGTCTCGTGAATACATTTCTCTACGATTCGCTGCAGGCTGCGAGCGTGCGCTTGCGGATTCGTTGGCGTGCTCCATACCGAAGCCTGGCAGAACACGCCGCACCGACATGTTCTGTCGTTATGCGGACACTTCAAAACGCCGAAGCTGTGCGCCGACCGGCCCGCCGCCCGCAGCGACCAGCCGTGAGCCTCAGCGAATCGAATCGCACTTTCAATTTCCTTGACCGGGTGGCGTTTTCTGCGCAATAGAATGAACCAAATCGTTGACAATTGTCAACGAAACGTTGAAACAAGCCCAACGCCATTCTTCGAGCGTTCGTGCCACGATGAAAGCGAATGTTGACCGCTCCCAAGTAGGAATTTTGCCCATTCTCATCTGCGCGGAAGCCGCAGTTTGTGGGAAGGGAGAACCTCCGCCCGCGGTCAGTTCGGCTCGTGCAGTTGGGGAATGCCCGTGAAGTAGCCCTCAGCCAGATCCAGGTTCTGTGTCACGTCCACGATACGCGTGGTGCCCAGCCACTCGCCGCTGTCCAGGTTGCGCTGCTCGCTGACCCGAAAGCGCACCACGCCGTCCACCGTGAACGGTTCGCGCCATGACGTTTCGATGGCGATTACGGCCGGGTCTGCGTCCGGATGCAAGGCGTGGTGCGAG
>JAVVFH010000139.1:0-9307 GCA_032250585.1 Lysobacterales bacterium | reverse complement strand
CGCAACACCGGGTAATCGTGAAAATTGCTTTGCTGGATGCGCCCCCCGGCTGCGGTGATGTCGCCCTCGCGCGCCAGACTCAGGCCGAAGACCACCGAGCCCTCCTGCTGCGCGCGGATGCGGTCGCGGTTGACCATCTGGCCGCAATCGATGGCCACATCCACCCGCGGAACGCGCCAGCCGCCGTCGGCGTCGACCGCCACTTCGACGACCGTGGCCACGTAGCTGAGGAAGCTGTATTGCGCGGCGATGCCCAGGCCATGTCCGGCCGGCAGCTCCCGCCCCCAGCCGGCTTCCTGCGTTACTTTCTCGATCACGCGCCGCAGCCGGGCGGTATCGAAGGGATAACCTTCGATCGGGTTTTGGCCGAACGCGCTGAAATCGAGGATGCGGTCAGGCCCCAGCAGGTCCAGCAGGTTGTCCAGCGGATCCATGCCGCGTGCCGCGGCAATTTCATCGGTGAAGGCGTTGACGGCGAAAGATTGAAAAATATTGCATACCGAACGCAGCCAGCCGATTCGGACCTTCGCCTGCGCGGCCTGCGATTCAACCCGCAGATTGGGCACGGCGTAGGGCACGTTCAACGCGCCCATGCCCAGTTCCCAGCCCTGCACCTGCGCGTTGGCGGCATCGAAAGTGGAGCCGATACTGGGATAGGCCACGCGGTGCAGCCAGGCGGTCGGTGCCGTCTGCTCGTCGAGCGCCGCCCGCAGGTACTGGGCACTGACGGCGTGATAGTAATCGTGCTGAATGTCGTCTTCGCGGCTCCAGGTCACCATCACCGGCGCCCCGACCGCCATGGAAATCAGTACCGCCTCCTCGACGAAATCGCATTTGGACTTGCGCCCGAAGGCGCCGCCAAGCAGTGTCACGTTGACGCGCACCTTGTCTTTGGATAGCCCGGTGATTTTCTCCGCCATCGAGACCACCGTCTGCGGGTCCTGGGTCGGTGCCCAGATTTCACAGAAATCCGTCTGCACCGAGGCGACCGCCACCGGCGGCTCCATCGAGGCATGCGCCAGGTGGGGCAGGTAGTACTCCGCGGCGACGGTTTGTGCCGCTGCCGCAAAAGCGGCGTCGGCATCGCCCTCAGCGCGCGCTGCAGGGGCCGGTTTGCGTACCTGCCCAAGCAGGGTCTCGCGGAAGGCCGCCGAGTCGTAGTCACCGTTCGGGCCGTCTTCCCACTCGATCTCCAGCAAATCGCGGCACTTGAACGCCGACCAGCTGTCGTGCGCGACCACCGCAATGCCGCCGCGCGCCTGGTAGCCGGCAGGGGGCTCAGCCGCCGGCAATTCGACGATCCGCTCGAAACCGGCCTCGGCCTCGGCTTTTGACGCGTCAAAAGACTTGACGCGCCCGAAAACTACCGGCGGGCGGGCGACCGCGGCGAACTTCATGCCGGGCAGTCGGATGTCCCCACCGTAAACCGCTGTGCCGTGAGTCATGTCGTGCATGTCGACAATGCTCAGTTCGCCGCCGATGTAACGAAAACGATCGGGTGTCTTCAGGACGATCTGACCGATGTCCGGCACCGGCAGTTGCGCCGCCCCGGCCAGCAAATCCTCGTAAGGCAGCACCTTTCCGCTCGCTTGGTGCACGACCGTGTGCAGCTGCGCGCGGCACTCGGAGCGGTCCACACCCCATTGATCGGCGGCGGACTGCTCCAGCATGGTCCGGACCGTGGCGCCGGCTTCGCGCATGCGCTGCATGAAGCCGCGCACGGACCAGGACCCGTCAGTGTTCTGGTCTCCGTACTTCGCATCGCCCGGCGCCTGCTGGACACTCACCCGCGCCCAGTCGGCCTCCATTTCATCCGCCACGATGACCGGCAAACCGGTGCGGATGCCCTGGCCCATTTCACTGCGATGGCAGATGATGCGGGTGCTGCCGTCGGCGTCGATGCTGACGAATATGTCGGGCGACCAGGTTTCCGTGGCCAGCTTCTCTACCGGCATCGGGCCGTTTTCGCGCCCGCAACCGAGCAGGGAAATACCGACCACGAACACGCCTCCGGTCTTCAGGAAGTCGCGGCGGCTTAACTGCCTGATGTGGTTCATGCCGTCTCCTCCGCCGCAAAGCGGATGGCCTTGCGGATACGCTGATAGGTGCCGCAACGGCAAATCACCCCGTCCATGGCCTCGGCGATGTCCTGTTCGTCGGGATGCGGATTGCGCTGCAGCAGAGCCGCGGCCTGCATGATCTGCCCGGACTGGCAATAGCCGCATTGCGGCACGTCGTGCGCCGCCCAGGCCGCTTGCACCGGGTGCTCGCGATCGTCGCCGGCGCCAAGACCTTCGATGGTCGTCACGTCGGCGCCTTCGAGGCCGGCCATGGTGAGCGTGCAGGAACGCACCGCTTCGCCATCCAGGTGCACCGTGCAGGCACCGCACAGACCTTTGCCGCAGCCGTACTTGGTGCCCGTGAGGTTGAGAAGGTCGCGCAGGTACCATAGCAGCGGCAGGTCGCCGTCACCGTCGAATTCCCGGGGTTGTCCATTGACTTTCAGCTTGATCATGTCGCGGTTTATCCGTTTTTCAGGCTATGATTGTCCGCCTATCAATATAGGCCACCACCACCCAATGATCCAGACCGGACAGGAGAAGCTCGCATGTACCGTTCCCCAGGTTTAACTGTCATTCGCCGTTTCGCGCCGACCGTGGTGATTTCAATTCTTTGCGCGGCCCCGCTGTTCGCGGACGAAGCGGTGCACCCGGTCAAGATGGACGCAGCCCAGATCGCTGGTGGAATTTTCCACGACTACGAACCGGTCGTCGCGGAGCGTAACGGCAATACGACCCACGACGTGGAAGTGTTCCGCAGTTCCGACCAGCAGTTCGACGCCGGCATGTACCGCTCGGGCAAGGTGCGCGCCGAGATCAACGAGCCCTACGGTGTCAACGAGTACATGCATTTTCTCGACGGCGGGGTCACCCTGACCTCCAGTGACGGCACCGTGACGGAGGTTTCCGCGGGCGACTCGGTAGTGATTCCCAGGCAGTGGACCGGCGTCTGGGACACCGAGGGTTACACGAAAATCTACGTGATTTATTCGCCCGACGGGCCCATCGAGTAGCCCTGACGGCAGACGTCATGAGCGACTACGGGGCATTGACCCTGGTACCGACGCTGGTTGTGGTCATGCTCGCGCTCTGGACCCACCGCACCATCGAGTCTTTGATTACCGGCACGGTGGTCGGCCTGTTCCTGCTCGAACCCACCGCGCCGCTGCAGCTGTTGGCGGACAAGTCGTTAGCCGTGATGATGAACGAGACGGTCGCCTGGATCATCCTGGTTTGCGGCTTCATGGGCAGCCTGATCGCGCTGTTCATCCGCACGGGCGCCATCGGTGCGTTCACCCAGCGGATCATCGCCGGGGTTTCCGGGCGGCGAGGCGCGCTGTACACCGCCTGGGTGCTCGGCATCTTCCTGTTCGTCGACGATTACCTGAACTCGATCGCGGTGGGTGCCGCGATGCGCAAAGTGACGGACAGCTACCGCATTTCGCGCGAGATGCTGGCTTACGTGGTCGATTCGACCGCCGCGCCGATCAGCGTGATTATCCCGATCTCGACCTGGGCGGTATTTTTCGGCGCGCTGCTGGTCGACAACGGCATCGCCCCCGAAGGCGAAGGGGTCCAGACCTACATCGCGTCCATCCCCTACATGTTCTACGCCTGGCTCGCCTTCCTGATCGTGCCGTTCGTGATCAACGGCGCGATTCCGCTGCTGGGACCAATGCGCAAAGCCGAGCAGCGCGCCGCCGGCGGCCAGATGGTGCCGCCCGACGCCCTGCACATCGAGGAGGCAAATCAGTCCATCGGGGTCAAGCCGGGCGTCGAGGGCAAAACCTGGCAGTTCATCGTGCCGATCATCGTGCTGGCTGCCTCCACCTGGTACTTCGACCTGGATTTCCTGAAGGGTATCTATCTGACGCTGGGCCTTTACGTGCTGATGATCGCCGTGCAGCGCACCCTGACCGTACCGGAAACCTTCGACACCATCCTCGACGGCTTCAAGACCATGCTTTCGCCGCTGGCGGTGCTGGTCGCGGCCTACCTGCTGAAAGAGATGAACGACGAACTCGGCCTGTCGCTGTACGTGATCGAGCTGTTCACCCCGTACCTGACCGCAAAGCTGCTACCGGCGGCCGTATTCGTTTCGATGGCCGCGCTGTCCTTTGCCACGGGTTCGAACTGGGGGGTTTTCGTGATCGTGCTGCCGATCGTCACGTCCCTGTCGGCGGCGCTGGGCGCCGACATTACGCTGGTAATCGGCGCCACCCTGTCGGCATCCACTTTCGGCAGCCACGCCTGCTTTTACACCGACGCCACGGTACTGACCGCCCAGGCCACGGGCTGCACGCCCTACCGACACGCCATCACGCAGATTCCCTACGCGCTGATCGCGGCGGCGATATCGACGCTGGCCTATCTGGTGATTGCCTGAAAGCCGGAGCGGGACATCGGCGCCCTGCCGTGTTCGGGCTACGGTTTCCTGAACTTCAGTGTCATACGGTTTGATTCGCCGATCGCCGCCATGCGTGCTTTCAGTTCCGGATCGTCGCGGCTGGTCATGAAGCTGGGCGGCAGGCGCCAGACCACGTCCTCCGTCGACGGCTGATCGCGCTCGTTCCGGTTCACGTCGCTGGCGCCAAGAAATTCAAAACCCGCCGCTTCGAGCCACGCGATCACGAAATCCTTTTTCAGATAGCCCTTGCTGCCGTCCGCCCAATCGTCCGGCATGCCGTCAGGCGCCTGGTGCTGAACCACGCCCAGCACCCCACCCGGCTTAAGGACATCGTAAGCGTCCTGAAGCGCGGCGCTCAGGAAACCGCCCTGCTCTTCGAAGCGCGCCAGGTTGTGCAGCGCGCGGATGAAGAGCATCGCGTCGGCGCTGCCATGCATCTGCTCCGGCAGCGAACCGAACACGAAAGCGGTGACCTGGGCGCCGTCTTCACCACTCCGCTCGCCGGCCTCGGCGACCCAGGTCCGGGCCCAGGTTTTCTTGGCCTCGATCTGCTCCTCGCTGAAAAACCCGAACAGGGGAAACATTTCCAGCGCGTAATCCGCTCCGATCAGCTTTCCCTCTTCGCCAAGGTAATGCAACAGGATCTTGCTGTACCAGCCGCTCCCGGGCAGGGCTTCGACCACTGTCATGCCGGGTTCGATGCCGAAGAACTCCAGGGTTTCCTGCGGGTGACGGTATTCGTAGCGGGCCTGCACTTCGTCGGGCTGGGCTTCCAGTACGGCTTGCAGTCGCTCGCTGTCATTTGCCTCGGCCAGCAGGCCGGCGCTCGAGCCCAGCAGAAAAACGGCCAGTGAAATCATTTTGCTTCGCATCGGTGAACCCTCTCGCGGTTGGAAATTCGTGGTCTGAAGCCTATCACAGCAACTCAACGCACCTCACTTTCCATCAGGATCAGCATCATCAGCAGCTCGTTGGTTCGCATCGCGGCCTGCTCGTCGAAGTGGTCGCCGGTTTGGGCGCTCATGATCTCCGCCGACCGGACACGGCGCTCGATCAATTCCGGGTCGATTTCCTCATCGAACATGCGCTGGTACGCATCGAGACGGCCGCCGAGGTCGACGATCGCCTGCTCGGTGATCGCGTTCAGCTTTTTCTGGAACTGGTTGTACTCCATCATGTTGCGCAGATAGACAGTCCGCTCGCGGAAAGCCCGCACCCGTGCCGGCGCTTGCGGATCGTCGACCCGGCCGGAATATTCGATGCTGTCGGCCACGGAATTGCGGATGATGATCGCGTCGGCGACAATCTCGTCGATGTCGATCATGCTGACCAGGATCGGATGAGCCCGTCCGATGGCGGTCAGGCGCCGTTCGATCTCAGGCTGCCGCTCGCGGGCAAATGAAAAGAGCCGTGCGGCGCTGGCCAGCATGGCTTCCTGGTTCACGATTCGCACCAGCGGTGTCACGAAATCATCCAGTTCCAGGCTGATTGCGCCGGCTTCGATTTCGCCAGCCGGCAGCATCTCGACGAACTCCGGTTCGACGCCGCCGGCAACCAGCAACAGCAGGCTCAATTTTCGATACTGCTCGCCGGGCGGTAGTGTTTCGAAGCGCTCGAAGTCGACGGCGCCCTGCGCCGCGGCGAGCGGAGCCTGGCCGCAGAGCAAAGCGCTCAGCAGCAGGAGCCGGGCGCCCCAGTGTCGCAATGAACTCGCCCGGGTCACAACTCGAGCCCACGCCACTGGCCGGCCGCGGCGGCACCGCTGTCTTCACCCGCCACGTATGCCCGGATGCGCGGCTGTTCGCCGGGCGCCTCGACCCGCACGATGCCATGCGGCCGGCCATCGCGAAACGCACCTTCGAAATAAGCCGCCCCCAGTTGCCCGGACTTGCCGAGCGCCATGGCGCCGATACCGGAAGCCAGGCCGCCTTTGGCGCTGCCGAGAAATTCTACCCAGTTGCCGGCGTCGTCCAGGATGACGCCGTATCCGCGCTGGTCTGCCAGGCCGTCGCGGCAGCCGCCGTACCAACTGCCGGGCGCCGTGAAAGCCGGGTGACGGAACGTGCAATTGCTGTCGAATTCCACCTCCATCGAGCGGATTCGCGCCTGGTAAAGGGTTAGTGTCTTGTTGCGGAATTCCGCGAAGCCCATCGCCGTGATGCGCTCTTTGGACTGCAGCCACTCCATCTGCACGCTGATCTGCCGCTCGAGCGCTGGCGCGATCAGCGCCAAAAAGTGTTCCGACATCTCGGCCGATTCCGCGCGGGTTTCCAATGTGGAACTCATCGCCCAGATGGAACCGAGCATCAGCACGCCGCTGAAACTCTGCATCGACAGGGCGCCGGCCGCTCCTGAAGCCGTCGCTCCGTAGATCGAGCCGGCCAGCGCCAGAGCAGCCACCGCGGCGGTCACGTTCTGCTTGCGTGCCATGCTGCGGCGGTTCTCGAGCAGGCGGTACTCGCCCTCGATCATCTGGCGCATCTTGACACCGTAGTCACCCAGGTAAGTACCGTCGTAGATGCTCAGCGCCTGGGCGGCCAGAAATTTGCGTTCCGCTTCGATCAGGGCCTCGGCCAACTGCAGCCGGGCGCGCACACTTTCGTCCTTTGCCTGGGCCAGCACGGCAACGGCAAGGCCGGGATCGAAACGCGCCAGCGCACTCTGGCGGGAAAAAAAAGTAGCCCGGTCGTGGTCCACGCGATTCAGTGTCTGGATGATCCGCGTGGCGGCCCCGCGCACGAAACTCTCCGCAAACGGGTCCAAACCGCTTTCCGCCGAGAGATTCTCGAGCAGAGCGCCATTCATCTGGATTTTCTCGACGGGGTACGATTCGACCGCCAACAGGTCGCGTCCCGAATCACCAACTGCTTTGAGCGGCAGGCTCCGGCCAGGGTTCGCGCGCGAATTCAGAAACGCGATGAAATCCAGCGGCCGCTGATCGCGGGCTGGAGCGAATTCCAGCCGGCTCCGAAGCTTACTCGCGGTCTGCTCCCTCGACTGGTCCCAGGCGGCCTCCAGCAACGGTTCACTGGAAAGCAGCAGGCCATTCGTCGACGGCCGCACCCAGTGATCACTGTGAACGACGAACAACGGCGTCACGAGGTCGCCGAAGGTTACCGGCGGAGAATCCATCAGTGCGCTGGTGTCCGGGTAGGAGTAGACGTTGAAATCGACGGTCACCACACTCGGGATCTGTTCCGAGGCAAGGATGGGACGGCTGTAAATACCGCGCTCCCGGTCCCACAGAATGATGTGCGGTGAGAGCAGCACGGTATTTTCCGGCAGATCTTTCTGTAACTCGCGGTACAGCGACATGACGAAGTAATTGGACTTGGCGATGACCGATTGCGCAATGCGCGTCGTGACTTTCTTGGTGCGATTGGCCGGCGGCACTTCACCGCCAATGGCGTTGATCGAAAAAGCGTGAAAATAAGGCTCTTCGGCGTCAGCGTGAATGATGGCGGGAAAACGGATGACAACCAACGCGTTTGCTTTCGACATCTGCAAATCGGCGACCGGCAAAACCCGATCGTGCTCGAATACCGAGGAACGGGAACCCCGGGCCGTGCCCGCACAACTGGAGATCAGGGATGAAAGCAGCGCCGCAGCCACCAGTGCGGCCAGCGGCTTCATCCAGACATTCAATCGATCAAAAGGGATCACCCCTGCTCCTGCCATGCACAAATAATAGGCGCCTGACCGAAGCGGCCGGACGGATCACGAAGGCGAATTATTCCGTATTAGCCAATAATATAAAAATAAAGTTCAGCCTCGCGCCGGAACCGTGATGTTTAAATGCGGACCCGATACCGATCCGAATCCCTGCAACGCCACTGAATTGAAGCGGAATGCTGCGTCGAACCGACGATTCGGGGTCGTGTTTTTAGCCCGCCGGGAATATATGATGTGCGCATGTCGGATACCACCTGCCTCATTGTCGGTGCGAGCCACGCCGGCGCGCAACTTTCCCTGGCCTTGCGCCAGGGCGGTTTCGACGGCCGCGTCGTCCTCATCAGCGACGAAGCGCTTACGCCTTACCAGCGCCCTCCGCTTTCCAAGGACCTGCTCAGTGGTGCGCGCACTGTCGAGCAAGTGCCTATCCGCCCGTCCGCGCTGTTCGAAAAGGCCAGCGTCGAAATGTGCCTGGGCGTGCAAGTCCGGCAACTCGACCGCCGTCACAAAACGGTGCTTCTCAGCGATGGTGAAACACTGGCCTACGACAAGCTCGTATTGGCGACCGGAGCCCGCCCGCGGGAAATACCGGTTACCGGGGTCGATAAGGACGGTGTGTTCTATCTGCGCAACATCGCGGACGTCGGCCGAATACGTCCCTTTGTCAAACGAGGCAAGCGCGCGGTGATCGTCGGTGGCGGATACATCGGCCTTGAAGCCGCCGCTTCGCTGCGCAGCGCCGGAATGGAAGTGACCGTGCTGGAGGCGATGCCGAGGGTACTGCAGAGAGTCACCTCGGCGCCCGTATCCGACTTTTTCGAACGCCTGCATGCAGAACAGGGCGTCGAGATTCAGACTGGTGCGCGGGTCGCATCCATCGAGGGCGAACAGGGCGTGGAACACGTACGCTGTGCCAACGGCAGAAAAATAGAGGCCGACCTCGTCATCATCGCCATCGGAATCGTGCCGAATACCGAACTGGCCCGGAGCGCCGGGCTCGAGGTAGGAGACGGCATCCGCATCGATGAGTATTGCCAGACCAGCGACCCGGACGTCCTCGCAGTGGGTGACTGCAGTTTCCAATACAACCCGATCTATCAACGCTGGGTCCGCCTGGAGTGCGTACAAAACGCGACCGATCAAGCCAAAAACGCGGCCGCGACCCTCT
>JAVVFH010000138.1:0-9324 GCA_032250585.1 Lysobacterales bacterium | reverse complement strand
ATTGGGATTCGTGTCGTTGTTCGCTCCGGCCATCGCCCGTGGAAATGCCATCGTCATCATTCCATCGGAGAAATACCCGCTCAGTGCCACCGATTTCTACCAGGTGCTCGACACCTCGGACCTGCCGGGCGGCGTACTCAACATCGTCACCGGCGATCAGGACGTGCTGGCCGAAGTGCTGGCCAAGCATTACGACATCGAGGGCCTGTGGTATTGGGGCAGCCGCCAGGGCAGCCGCATGATCGAGGAAGAGGCCGCCGCCACGATGAAGCGGACCTGGGTCAATTACGGGCTGTACCACGACTGGCAAGACGATGAGCAGGGCCAGGGCGAGGCCTTCCTGCGCCACGCGACGGAAATCAAGAACATCTGGATTCCCTACGGAGAATGAGCCCTCGCGGCGGTGCCCGTTTCGCGTCGCCTACGTTGCCGAAGAATCTGGAATTACGCGAATACGGGAGGTATCGACGGTGATCTGCCTGGCAATGGCGTCACCGAGATGGACGTGGACCTGCTCGCCGTAGCGGCCGAGCCGTTGCAGCATCTTTGATACGAGTTCGCGTTGATGGTCGCGAATCTCCTCGATCCGTAGCGTGAGCGATACCCGGGGCTGGCGCAGCATGCGTTCGAGGCGCCGGCGCGCCACGCGAAAGAAGCGATCATCGATCGTGCCCTTGAGCGTGATGACGAGATTGGGCGCCTCGTTGTCCTGGCGCAGATCACCAGCCAGTGCCCCGCGCGCAAACGCATCGCTAAACCGGCCTCTCAATTGTGCCAGCCCCTTGTTTGCCTTGCGCCATGCTCGTGGCGACGCGCTTTCAAAATGGCGTTGGACATAGTCGCGCATGCTCAGGCCGCGCGCCCAGTCGGTCAGCACCAGCGGCCAGGCTCGTGGCGAGCAGCAAAGGGTGCCCAGAAATCGTCCCCAGCGGCCGGGGCCACCGGGAATGATGGCGCGAGCAAGCGTTCGCCAGAGCATCCGAGCCTTGACTGATCCGGGCCGGCGTGCGCGATGCGAGACCGGCCGGCGCAGATAGCGCGTCTTGTTCCGGATACGCCGGGCAATGCCGTGGTCCGAGAAAAGCCGGTTGTAGAGGGTCTTGTAGCCGCTGATCATGGCTTCATAGCTCATGGCAAGCGGTTCCACGTTAGTCTGCGCGCGGGTATTGTCTCCGGGCATGATGTCATGGCGAAGACGGTTTTCCAGGGCCAGGCGCTCATAGAGCGGAGTTCGCGGCATCGCGGTCAAAAGCCCGACCATGGCCACCTGGATGCCCGCGTCCATGATGAAGCGATACTGCTGGTCGAAAGCCGCGGTCGTATCTTTGTCGAAACCGACGATGAAGCCGGAAAATACATCGATGCCGCTGGCGTAAATGGTACGCACCGCCTCGAGCAGGTCCATGCGGGTGTTTTGCACCTTGCCGGCCGCCTTCAGGCTCTCGACATCCGGCGTCTCGATACCGAGGAACACCCAGGCAAAGCCGGCATCGTGGAACAGTTCGAGCAGCTCACGGTCTTCGGCAAGGTTCAGCGATGCTTCGGTACCGAATTCGAACGGATAATCGTGCCGACGCTGGTAGTCGACGAGGTAATGCAGCAGCTGTTTGGCCAACTTTTTGTTGCCGATCAGATTGTCATCGACGAAAAACGCGCTGGTGGCACCCTGGGCGCGCAGCGCATCGAGTTCGCGACCGATCTGTTCCGGCGTCTTGGTGCGGGGCTTGCGCCCGAACATCACGATGATGTCGCAGAAATCGCATTGATAAGGGCAGCCGCGTGAAAACTGCAGGCTGGCGGTTCCGTAGCGACTCATGTCGAGCAAATCGAAACGGGGCACCGGCACGTCGGAAAGATCGACTGCCCCTTTTTCGATATAAAGCGAGTCTGCCTTTCCGCCTTCGAAATCGGCACAGAATCGCGGCCAGATATATTCGGCTTCGCCGGCGATAACGCAATCGGCTTGTCTCTCGAGTTTTTCCGGGCACAGCGAGGCGAAACTGCCGCCGGCAATGGTGTAGTAGCCCTGCTTTCGATAATGGGCCAGCAGTTCGAGCTGTCGCGGATGCTGAACCCCCATGCCGCACACGCCGACGATATCGGCATCCGGATATTCCGGCAGCGACTCGACCGCCTCATCGACGATCTGTACCGTCCAGTGGGGTGGGGTCAGCCCCGCCAGGGTGGCCAGGCCCAGCGGCGGGTTGGGGGTGCGCTGATGAACCATGATCCGGTCCATGGCCCAGCGGAAACTCCAGAAACTGTCCGGTGATCGCGGGTTGATCAGCAGCAGGCGGACGGGTCGTCGATCGCATGCGGCCTTGATTTGGCGGGTCTGGACGGGTTCCATGTGCGCTCCTCCGCTGGGGGCAGCCAGTTGCGTATCGGCAGGTGCTGATCAACCGCCCGCGTAAACAATTGCCGCCGGGGGTGTCGGCGATCGCCTTCATAGCCTCGTTGTAGAACTCCAGCATTTGACTGACGCCCGGCAGGTCCGGCAATTCTGCCAGGCGGTCAATACCGCGCCGATTCGTCCTGTAGTCGGAACCCGTCAAGCGGATTTTCGAAATTCAGACCGTCGAATCGGCGGAAATCATTGTCGGCGCTGTACAGGCGGGCGTTGTGCTCAATGGCAATTGCGGCCAGATGCGCATCGTTGGTCAGGTTACCGGCCGTTCCGGCCCGCTGCAGCAGCCTGGACAGTATCAGCCAGTGTCGTTCGCCCGGATTAATAGCTTGCGCGCATGGCTGGGAAAGCCATCCGGTCACCAGGTCCAGTGCGTTGCTTGCCGT
Organism: Lysobacterales bacterium; assembly: GCA_032250585.1. Lineage (GTDB taxonomy): Bacteria > Pseudomonadota > Gammaproteobacteria > Xanthomonadales > SZUA-36 > JAVVFH01. The sequence continues at coordinate 6,531 of JAVVFH010000138.1, read as the reverse complement.
CAGGTACGATCACTTGGGCACGATCACTTGCGCAGTTCCAGTTTGCGTGCCAGCTCCTCGTCTTCCAGGCTGCCGGCGATCACAAGCGCCTTGTCCATATCGAAGCCGGCAGTGACCTGGCCCATTGCCACGGACTCCAGACGGTACGGGCGGCGCACCGGTTCCGATGCCGTTTCCTCCAGACCGACCCGCAGGGCCTCGTTGACCAGCGCTTTGAACGAACGCCCGGTTTCCTGCGCCCGACGCTTCAGCGCCCTGGCCAGGTCGTCATCAATGGTCAAAGTCGTTCTCATGGAATAATCATAGCATCATGTTTTGACACATCAAAACATCAAACTGAGCGTGATTACATCTGAATGGGATTGACTCGACCGGCCCGAAGCGTAAGCTTCCCGCTGCGCAGCCATTCCGCCTCGCGCCTATTCGGCCGCGACGTTCAGTTCCATCAGCACCCACTCGTCGTTTTCGCGCTCGCCTTCCTGCAGGCCGGTCGTGAGCAGTCGATTTGCGTTCAGGTCGCCGGCCGCCAGGAAGGCCGCGCGAACCGTCTCCGCCCGGGCTGCGCCGAGCTGCTCGAGGTCGGCGGCCGCAACGGGCAGGTCGGCAAGCAGCCGGTCGCGCAGGTCGTGGGTGTAGGCCAGTTCATCCAGCACCGCTTCGCCCTCGGGGTCGTCGGCGGGTGGCGCGCGGTGGGCCGCCTGGATATCGGCCAACGGAGTGTCGGCGAAGCGCTCGCTGAATAAAGATTCGAGTACCGGGCGCAGGGACACGTCGAAACGGAAGTTTCCCAGTTCTTCGGGGCTTTGTTCTTTTTCCGCGCGCTCGAGGACCTGATCGCGCAGGAGTTCATAACGCAGGGCCGGCCCGTCGATTTCAACGGCATACACGGCCGGTATCTCGAGTGTGAGTTCCGGGCGCTGCTGCAGCGCCTTGTGAAGCTGGGCGACTTTTTCGCGCTCCGGCGGGGTGAGATCGGAGCGCCCGGGCAGGAACCGGATCTGCCCCAGGTCATCCGTTTCGACGCCCAGCAGGTTGGCGAGCAGCCGGAACGGCGCGGACACGACTTTCCCGATCAAGCCGCTGATCGCCTTCCAGATCAGGCCGCCGATCTCGAACTGGGGGTCGTTGACGTCGCCTTCCACCGGCAGTTCGACGTCGATGACGCCGTTTGAATCCTTCAGCAGCGCCACCGCCAGGCCCAGCGGCAGGCTCGCCGCATCGGGGTGGTCGACCTTGTCACCGAGCACCAGATCGCTCAGCACGATGTCGTTGCGCCCGACCAGGCGGCCGTTCGCGATCATGTAGCCGAGGTCGAGATTAAGCTTGCCTGCGGCGATTTCGCGGCCGGCGAACTGCACGCTGTAGGGCGAGAAGCTGGACATCTCGAGGTTGCGGAAATCCACCCGGATGTCGGTGTTGCGTAGCGGATCGAACGGCGCCAGGTAACCCTCGATGCGCGCCAGCCCGAATTCCTCGACCTGGCCTTCGAGCTGCACTTCGGCGGGCTCCCCGCTGACGGTCGAAACGGTGGATAGCGTGCCGCCGAGGCCGGTGATCGTGGCGCGGAACGGCAGCGGCAGGGACAGATCGGAAAAATCCAGCGAACCCTGCTGCATCTGCACGCCGCCGATGACGATATCGAGCGGGCCGGGGTCATTTTGTTCAGTCTGCTCTGCCTGGCCCGGGTCGCTCTCCTGCGTCTGCTGCCCGGGCTGTAGCGCCTGTTCTGGCTCCGTTTCTGACTCCATATCCTTTGCCGCCTCCCTTGCCAGGCGCGACAGGTTGGTGGTCTTGTCGGCGAAAATCACGATCCGGCCGGAGGGCTCGTGCAGCGTCATGGCGGATATTTCGAGCCGCTTGTCGCCAGGCCGGAGCGCCAGGTCCTCTACCTCCAGGCGTCGCCAGCCGAGCAAGCCTTCCTCTTCGATCGAGTCTCGAAGGTCGAGTTCATCGACGCTGAACGGGCCGGTCACCGAGACGAGCGCCGCGTCATCGACCTCAAGCTGCCATTTCCCGTGCAGGCGGCCGCCAGCGACCGAAATCCGCGCGGCCTGTTGTGCGTAGGGCTCCGCGAGGGAAAGAAGGATGCCGCTGCTCGTGACCGTGGCGCTGAGATCGATGTCCGGAAACAGCGCGAGACGCCCGTCCAGCGCCAGGCGGCTTTCCCCGGGCAGCGTCGCCGCGATGTTCAGCGGGAAGTCCGTACCTGCTTCGTTGCTGAAATCATCGGCCTGCAGGGAAACGGCCCGCAGTGACAGGAAGGTCGGGGGTTCGATGCCGCGGTCGGACAACTCCACCTCGCCGTCGCGCAGCTCGATGGCCCGGATTCCGATCGTCCAGGGCAGGGCGGCGCCGTTCGCGGCGTCGCGGGATTCAGCCGGTTCCGCGGCCGGCGCCAGCTGAGCCAGGCTGAGTGCGCGGTTTTCATCAAGCCAGGCGATCACCCGGGGCTGCTCGATGCCGATGCGTTCGAAATGCAGGCGCTGCTCGGGATAGCGCAGGGAGCCGCCTTCCAGCTGCAGCAATGGAATCTCCAAAAAGCGGGTGCCGGGCTCGAGTCCGCTGACTTGCAGTTGCTGCAATTGGGCCAACAAGTCGTCGACTTCGACCGCGAACGTGCCGGCCTCATCGACGCGCAGGGAATAATCGAAGCGCAGGTCCAGCTCCGCGCTGATCGCGTCCAGCGGCAGCAAGGCCTCCAGGTAGCTGATGGTCGAATGAAGCCGGGAGTCCTGCAGCGACACGCTGCCTTGCGAGTGAAAGGGTGTGAGTGACATCTTGCCGACCCAGGTCAGGGCGGCACCGTCGGGCAGTTCGACCTGAAGGGTTTTACGGCCATAGCGGTCCGGCAGGCTGTTGAGTTCCTGGAGCGCGAGCGTGATCGGGCCGACTTCGACCTCGAAGGGGTGTTCCGGCACCGCGTCGCGGATCTGCCCCGCGCCGCCGTTCAGGAAAAACGCCTGGACCAACAGTCGCGGCAGGCCCTCGTCCTGCCCGTTCGCGGCTTCGGTTTCGGCTGCGGGTTTGGCAAAGTCTTCCAGCAAGCGGCCCAGGCGCGAGTCGCCGGAAGCGAAACGCTCATAGAGAAACCAGGGCCGGTCGAGACGAATTTCGCGGAAGGTCCAGGCCCGGCGAAACAGGCTGGAAAGCTGGAAATTGGCGAAGAACTCGTCGAAGCGCAGGATCACCGCATCGTCGCGGTCGCGTATTTCGAAGCCCTGCACATTGAGGCTGAGCGAATAGGGGTTGACTTCGACCTTGTTGACCGTCGCTTCGCGTTGCAAATTGTCGCGCACGAAGCCGGTCAGGCTGCTTTCCACCAGCACGGGGATCAGGAAAAAGCCGATGAGCGTGTAAACGAGCAGCGCAACCAGGGCCCAGAAACGCTTGCGGCGCGGATTCAACCAGTCATGCTTTAAGGCAGAGCTCAGGCGGCTCGTCGAATCCATCGCGGTATTTCCCGTTGCAGTCGATGTCCAGCGGCATGAATTCAGCCGGGTCCAAAAGGGCATCGGCCAGACCAGGGTCTACTGTCAGAGGTCTGATCGAAAGCGTAAACAGGGTAATTTTACGTCAAATTGAGAGCGACCGTTGGTCTTCAAGTCAAGTCCGGCCTGCTTTTCGGCCCGTGCTGGCAGACAGTCCCGTACCGGGCGGTGCTGTATTTGTTAGACTTTAGCCTCGCCAAAGAGGATCGCCGGATTCCCCGATGAAAGCTTGTTTTTATGCCCTGATCGTTGCCGTCGCGCTGGCCGCAACCGGCTGCGCTCCGATGATGACTGCGGCCGGCAGCGGCCTGGCCGGTAATTTGAACAAGGCGATTCTCAACCACGACGATCCGCAACTGGTGCGCGACGGCGCGCCCGCTTACCTGCTGATGCTGGACAGTTTCGTCGAAGGCTCGCCGAACAACGAAGCCATGCTGAGCGCGGCGGCGGAACTGTACGCCGCTTACGGCATCGTATTCGTCGACGATCCGGCCCGGGCGCGCCGGCTCACCTCGCGCGCCCGGGCCTACGGTCGCCGCGCCTTGTGTGTGGCAGAAGCCGCCGCCTGTGGTGCCTGGGAGCTTGCCTATCCCGAGTTCGTCGAGCGCTTGCAGCAACTGGAGTCCGGTGACGCCCCGGTGTTGTTCACCTTCGGTTTGAGCTGGATCGCCTACATCCAGGCGCACGGCGACGACTGGGGTGCGCTGGCCCGGCTGCCGCAGGTCAAAGCGGTGCTGACGCGTGTGAGCCAACTGGACCCGGATTACCAACCGGCGAACGTGGCGCATTACCTGGCCGTGCTGGACACCATTCGCCCGCCCGCGCTGGGCGGCGACTTCGACTCGGGCCTGGCGCACTACCAGCGCGCCATCGCGCTGTCCGGCGGGCGCGACCTCGCGATCAAGGTCGATTTCGCCCGCTATTACGCGCGTACGCTGTATGATCGCGACCTGCACGACCGGTTGCTCAAGGAAGTGCTGGAAGCCGATCCGGCGCAACCCGGTTACGTGCTGTTCAACACCCTGGCGCAGCACGAAGCGCGAGAACTGCTGGATAGCGCAGACGACTATTTCTGACGGGACCCGATAATATGAACGTAAGGTTATTTGTTTTTTTCGGCGCAGGCCTCGCAGCGGCGCTGTATGTGTCCTCCGCTGCGGCGCAGACCCTGAAAATCGCGACCATCGCGCCCGAAGGTTCCTCGTGGATGACGGACATGCGGCGCAGCGCCGAGGTAATCGCAGAGCGCACCGACGGCCGGGTCCACTTGAAGTTTTACGGCGGCGGCGTGCAGGGCAATGACAAGCAGGTGCAGCGCAAAATGCGCACCGGCCAGTTGCACGGCGGGGCGTTCACCTCCGGCGGCATGAACCGTTTCCAGCGCGACGCCGATCTCCTCGGGCTGCCGTTCATGTTCAACAGCATCGAAGAAGCGCGCCAGGTGCGTGAATGGCTGGAACCGATCATGCGCCAGCGCCTGGACGAGGCCGGTTTCGTCAATTTCGGCTTCGCCGCGGCCGGGTTCGCCTACATGATGTCGAACAAGCCGCTGCGCACGCTGGCCGACCTGAAGGGGCAGAAGGTCTGGACGCCGCAGGGCGACCGGGTCTCCTATGCGGCCCTCAATGCCCTTGGCGTCGCGCCGGTCACCATGCCGATCACGGACGTGATGACCGGGCTGCAGACCGATCTGCTCAACAGCGTGACGGTACCGCCGGTGGGCGCTCTGGTGTTCCAGTGGCATACCCGGCTCAAGTATATTGCCGAATTGCCTGTCGTTTACGTCTACGGGGCGCTGCTGATCGACAAGGCGGCGTTTGCGCGAGTTTCCCAAGCCGATCAGCAGGTGCTGCGGGAAGTCCTGGAAGCCATGTACCGCCAGTTCGACGAGAGGGGCGTGGTCGACAATGCGGAAGCCCTGCAGGCCCTGCTCGACAGCGGTCTGGAAATCGCCTCGCCAGCACCGCAGGAGGTGGCCGAATGGCGCGAGATCGTGATGGCCTCGAATCGGGCGTTGGCGCGGCAGGGCGTTTTCGATGCCGAATTGCTGGACCGGATGCAGGCCTTTCTGAAAGAATACCGCGCCGGTCGTCCGGTGACCGACTGAGACAGCGGGCGTCCCGGCAGTGAAGCGCTCCGCCGCCTGGTTCCGGCGCCTGGAGAAGGCAGGGCGGGCCGCCGAGGACGGCCTGCTCGTGGTGTTGCTCAGCGGCATGATCCTGCTGGCCGTTGTCCAGATCGTGATGCGCAATTTATTCGACCTCGGTTTTCAGTGGACGGACGAATTGCTGCGCATGCTCGTGTTGTGGGTTGCCGTTGCCGGAGCGGTGGCCGCCAGCCGCCAGGACAGGCACATCAACATCATGCTGCTCGACCGTTTCCTGTCCGAGCGGGTCCTGTCGGGCGTCAAGTTGCTGACCGACCTGTTCACGGCCGCAGTCTGCGTGCTGGTGGCGTGGCACAGCCTGCAGTTCGTGCAGTTGTCGCGTGAATTCGACGACATGCTGCTGGGCGAAGCGGTGCCGGCCTGGTGGCTGCAGGCGGTGCTGCCGGTTGGTTTCGCGCTGATCGCCTACCGCTACCTGTTGTTCACGGTCCGGAATATCGGCGCCGCCTTCGGCTCGCTTCGGAGCCGTCCGTGATCGCCCTCGGCCCGATGTTGCTGTTGCTGGCCCTGCTGGGCGCGCCGCTGTTCGCGGTGATCGCGGCGAGCGCGCTGTGGGGCTACAGCCGCGAAGGCATCGACCTGCAGGCGCTGGCGATCGAGTTCTACGGTATCGCCGAAATGCCGATTCTGTTGGCCATTCCGCTGTTCACCTTCGCCGGCTACCTGCTCAGCGAAAGCGGCGCGCCGCAGCGGCTGGTGCGCCTGACCAATGCGCTGCTCGGCTGGATGCCGGCGGGCCTGGCGGTGGTGTCGCTGGCGGCCGGCGCCAGCAGCCGGTACTGGCTCTCCAGGGGGGCCCGCTCCGGTCCCTCCCCGGCCGGCCCGGGGAGGACCAGCAAGGCGTTGCGGAACGGCTGCCGCAGGCCGAAGCTGCGC
>JAVVFH010000137.1:0-9327 GCA_032250585.1 Lysobacterales bacterium | reverse complement strand
GCAAGGCATCGTCCGCCCTGGCGCCTGCGATACTCGAGTTTGACGAAATCAGCGGGGACCTGTCCGGCGGCCTGGCAATCGGCAGTCTGCGCTACAGCAACGCCGGCACGCGGCTGGAAGCAGAGCGGGTGAAACTGGCTGTGCAATTCGGCCTGTTTCCGCCGCAGTTGCAGATCGACTCCCCGCGTATCGAGACCCTTTCACTGTGGACTGGTGCCGGTGAATCTGCGCCTGACCAAAATGGCGGACTCGACCTGAGCGACCTGGCCGTGCCGCTGAAGATTACGATCGACTCGGCAAAGCTGAACGAGTTTCGTTATTTCGATGCAACCGGAAACGAACTTTACCGGGCGGACGCGATCGGGCTTTCCGCTTCACTGCACGATGAACTCATCCTGGATCGCCTGACGGTGCATTGGGCCGATACCGACATCCGCTCCAGCGGTCACTTGCAACTGTCACCGCCGCAGCGTATGGAATGGGTCTTCCGGGCCAGCGGTGAATATGAAATACAGGCCGAAGCCACCGGCAGGCTGCAGGACTTTTCGCTCAGTCTGACCACGGCCTCGCCGGACCTGGAAATGACCGCCGACGGCCGCATCCGGAACGTGCTCACCCGGCCTTCCTGGGATCTCGACATCACCACCCCGATGCTGCAATGGCCGCTGGGAATGGCCGATCCGGACGCCCTGTTGCGCGACGCGGAGCTGCATTTTTCCGGCGAATGGCAAAGCTACCGCGCAGAGCTAAGCGGCCAACTGGAGATGGAAGGCATCTCAACCACTCAACTGCACGCCGAAGGAACTGGCGAAGAGCTGTCTTTCACGCTTGGCCAACTGAAGTTGACGGGCCCTGAACTGGTCGTGGAAGCGAGTGGCAGCTTGACGTGGGAAGACGGGCCCACAGCCGATATCGCCATGCAACTGCAGCGACTCGAGCTCTCACACTGGCTCGCGCAATGGCCTGCGGACCTTCCCCTGCAAGGCCGCGTCGAAGCCGGATGGTCGCGCCAGCACCTCACCCTGCCCGCGTTCAGTTTCACGACAGGGAACTCTGCGATGCGCATCGAAGGCAGTGGAGACATTGATCTGCAGCAAGGCGTGGTCGACGGCCAAATCGGCTGGCTGAACCTGCAGTGGCCACCGGGAAGCGAGGAGCCGGACATTTTCAGCGAGCGCGGAAGCATCGCGATCGACGGCCAGCCCACCGACTGGCGAATGCAGGGTTCATTGACCGTGCGCACGCCGGATCTGCCACAAGGCGAGCTGCGACTGCAGGGAAGCGGCGATCAGGACGCCATGCAGCTGACGCTACACGAAGGCCAGCTCCTCGGCGGGCGACTGTCCGGCGACCTGGCCTTCAACTGGACCGGCGCACGGCACTGGTCGGTGTCGCTGGCGGCGGAGCGACTCGACATCACCTCCCTGCTGCCGCGCTTCGGAGCCGTAGTCGATACGCAGTTCAATGCTTCGGGCCAGTTCGAGCCCTTTGGGTTCAATCTCGTGATCGAGCGGCTGAACGGAACACGGAACGGTCGCCAACTCGCGGCAGAGGGGGGCTTGCAACTGTCCGGAAAGCACTGGAGCGCCGAGCGGCTCGACATCCGCTACGCCGACGCGAGCCTGTCACTGGATGGCGGGCTTTTCGATCCCGACGGGCTGGCATTCAGCGTCGATATCCCGGCACTGGGCCGGCTGAGCCAGGATTTCGGCGGCAGCCTCGCGGGCAATGGAAATCTGTCTCTGGCAGCGGCCGTGCCGCGTCTGTCGGCCGAACTCAGCGGTCAGAACATCGAAATCGGCCCGTTGAGGATTAAAAACCTGCGGCTCGATGAACTGCCGGGCGAAGGTGGCGAAGCGGGCAGCGAATTGCTGCTGGAAGGCCTCCTGCTGGGGACGCGGCCGCTCGAACGCGTGACACTGCGTTCAAGCGGAGCGGAGCTCTTGCAGCGAATCCACGCCTCCGCCGTCATCAACGATTCGTCACTCGAGCTCGCACTGGTGGGCTCCGTACGCGACTGGACCCGACCGCTCGGTGCCGGCTGGAGCGGCAATCTGACCGAACTGCGGCTGAGCCAGGCCGGTCGCTTCGATCTGCGCCTCGAGGAACCCGCAGCGCTGAGCGTCCAGGCAGGACAGATGCACCTCGAGGCGAGCTGTTTCAACGGTTTGCGCGGCGGGCGATTGTGCGGCGCCGCCGACTGGAACGAAGCCGGCGGCTTGGCCGTCAACGCGGAAATGAAAGCCGTGCCGCTGGCATTGCTCGAATTGCTGCCGCAAGGCAATCTCGAATACAGCCAAATGCTCAGCGGCGAATTCGATTGGCGCCATGAGGCCGGCGGCGGCACTCGCGGCGACGCACGAATCGAGATTTCACCGGGCGTGATCCGGGTTGCCGACGACAGCGATGTACTGCTGGAAACCGGCCCCGGGCGCTTCGGTTTCAGCATCTCGGGCAAGCGTCTACAGCGCGGCCACTTCGAGCTCGAACTGCCCGCTGCGGGACGCCTGGACCTGGACTTCAGCGTACCCAGCCTGGAAGACGCAGGCGACAGCGAGCTCCAGGGAAAAATCCGCATCGATCTCAACGACATCGGCTTTGCCGGACAGGTGCTGCCGTTCTTTGACCGCACAGGCGGAGCGCTCGCGGTCGATCTCGAACTGGGCGGCAGCCTTATGGACCCGACCTATTCCGGCGCCATCACAATGCGTGACGGCCGCCTGGACCACAGCGCTTCCGGCCTGTCGCTGCAGGAAATCGAATTATCCGGCACGGTCAGTCAACTGGACCATGTAGAGCTCAGCGGTCGTTTCCGGGCCGGAGAAGGGCGTGGAGAACTCGCGGCACACATCGATTTCGCCGACCTGCTGTCGCCCCGCCTGGAACTCGAAATCACCGGCCAGAAGCTGAACGTCATCGACGTACCCGACCTCAAGATGGTCACAGACCCCGATATGAAGCTGGCCTGGCACCAGGGTTTGCTCGAAATCGACGGTCGACTGGCGGTGCCTTTCGCCCGCCTCTCGCCGAAGTACCTGCCGGTCGCAAGTGTCACCGAGAGCGAGGACGTGGTGGTGGTCGCCGGCGAAGCCCCGCAACGCGAAAAAAATCACTACGAAAAAGGCGATTACCAGATCCACGGCAGCCTGATCGTGGCGCTGGGGGACAACGTGCGCCTGGATCTCGACCTGGTCGAAGCGAAGGTGCGTGGCGAAACCCTGTTTACCTGGCAGGGCCCTCTGGTACCAATGGCAGACGGCAACTACGAATTGTCAGGCAAGCTTCAGGCCTACGGTCAGTTGCTGGAGATCACGCGCGGCCGCATTGCTTTCCCCGACGTACCGGCGGACAATCCCAATCTCAACATTCGCGCGGAACGGCAAATCTACGGCAATACCTTGATTCGCACGGCCGGCATCATGATTGAGGGAACCCTCGAGCGGCCTCTGATCGAAGCCTACACGGTTCCGGCAACCAACACGCAACGGGCCCAGACCCTGCTGGTCACGGGCAGCGAGTTCGACTACGAGCAGGGTGTTGGCGCGGTCGCTATCGGCACCTACATCGCGCCGCGGCTTTATATCAGCTATGGCATCGGCGTATTCGAAGAAGGCAACATCCTCACCGCGCGCTACGATCTGAAAAAGGGCTTCGGCATCAAGGCCACGACCGGAGACCGTGAAGCCGGCGTCGATCTCAATTACACCATCGAGCGTTAACGGGTTAAACCTGCACCGGCGCTCGATTGTGCATACAATGCCCCTTTTGTCCCCCATGTCGGAGCCTTATCGTGAACGACCAGGAAAAACACATGTACTGCACCAACAAGTTCATTGAACTCGCCAATCAACTCAAGAGCGAAAACATCGAGGTGCCGCTGATTTCCGGAGCACTGATGACGGCATCCTCCGTTTATGCGACCTATCAGGCCGCGGGCAACCAGGGGGCACTGGAACCAGGCGGCGTGGAAAAAGTCGTAGATGTATACCGGCGCACGCTCGAGCATCACCAGGTGGTCAAAAAAGCCCAGTTGCAACAAGCGTCATCGGGACCGGACCAGGCTTGACCCGCCGACCCTGCAGCGCAGGCGGCTCGTCCACTCATTCTCTTTGCAACTAAAGATGTAAAATGATGAAATGTTTCGGACTGGAGCGTTTTGCTCCGTCATTACGGAAATAATCGTTATGGACATGCGCGTACCACTGAAATTCATCGAGGCAGTTCCGGTTCTGGACCGGCTGCAGCGCCCTCTGCGAGAACTGCGTATGTCCGTGATCGACCGCTGCAATTTCCGCTGCAGCTACTGCATGCCAGCCGATTCACTGCAGGGGCGCGGCATTTTTCTGCCTTTGGAAAAGCTCCTCACCGATCACGAAATTGAAAACCTGATTCACGCATTCGTCGGACTCGGCGTGCGCAAGCTGCGCCTCACGGGCGGTGAGCCGTTGGTCCGACCCGGCTTTCCGGCCCTGGTTCAGCGGCTGGCAGCGATTCCCGGGCTGGACGACATCGCCCTGACCACCAACGGCGTGATGCTGCCCCGGCTCGCAGGCGACCTGGCTGCCGCCGGGCTCGGACGGCTCACGGTAAGCCTCGACACACTGGATGAGCAGGTACTCGGGCGCATGAGCGGCGGCAAGGCAAAACTGCAGAACATCCTCGACGGCATCGCGGCGGCCTCGGACGCGGGTTTCGAGCGCATCAAGATCAACACCGTGGTGCAGCGCGGCGTCAACGACCACACGGTCATGGATCTGCTCGACCACTTCAGGGGCAGCTCGCACCAGGTGCGCCTGATCGAATACATGGACGTGGGCAACAGCAATCACTGGAGCTCCAGTGAAGTTGTCCCCAGCGCGGAATGGATCGAAAAAATCAACCGCCGTTGGCCCATTCAGCCCCTGCGCCCACGTTCATCGGCGGAAACGGCACAGCGATTCGAATATGTCGACGGGCAAGGGGAGATCGGCTTCATCAGTTCAATCACCCAGCCTTTTTGCGGCGGCTGCAGCCGCGCCCGGGTCACCGCCGACGGCATTTTCTATACCTGCCTGTTTTCAAACCGGGGGACGAACCTGATGCCGCTGATCCGCCATGACGACAGCCCCAACGGGCTGCGCGACCGGATCGTATCAGTCTGGAACGATCGCGACGATCGCTACAGCGAAGAGCGCGGACAGCCGGGCAAGGGCCGCGAGAAAGTCGAAATGTACCGGATGGGGGGTTGAGTGTGAACGTTCGTGTCCGTTATTTTGCCGCCTTCCGCGAGGCCACCGGTATCGCGACAGAAGAAGTGGAAACCACGGCATCCTCCGTCGCCGGCCTGTTCGATGAATGCGCCGCCCGGCACCCCTCGCTGCGCTCGCGCGCGGCGGCGCTTGTTGCGGTCAACGATGAAATGTCGGGCTGGGACCGCGACTTGAACGAAGGCGACGAGGTACTGCTGTTTCCGCCAGTGGCGGGCGGATGAGGGCGTTCGGCGTCAGCGCGGCAGCCATCGACCTGGCGGCCTTCCGCCAACAGCTTCTCGACCGAAGCTGCGGCGCATACGTCCAGTTCGACGGTTGGGTGCGTGACCACAATGAAGGCCAGCGGGTCCTGCGCCTGGAATACGAGGTTTACGAGCCGCTGGCCATCAGCGAGGGCGAGCGCGTCATCGCCGAAGCGGTCGAGCGCTTTGGCATCAACCACGCCAGCGCGATTCACCGCAGCGGCTTGCTGGAACTGTCCGACGTCGCAGTCGTCATCGGCGTATCTTCACCCCACCGCGCCGCGGCCTTCGACGCCTGCCGTTACATCATCGATGAGGTCAAGCAGCGCCTGCCGATCTGGAAAAAGGAACACTACGCCAGCGGTGAGTCCGAATGGGTGAATTGCCGCCACTGCGCGCAGCCCGCCTGAGCCCCTGTGGGAGCGGCTGAGGCCGCTCCCACAAAAACAGAGTGCTTCGGCCGAGCCTGTGAGGCTGGGCTCAATCCAGCGCTGCCAGCATGGCTTCGGCCTCTGCCGGCAGACCCTCGGGATGTGTCCAGTTGCCGCGTTTGCCGCCGGACTTGAAGAGCAGCCGCTGCCCCGTAATCTCCAGCGCCGGGTTGATCGGTTTGGCCAGGTCCCAGACCGTCAGCAAGGCCACCGACAGACCAGTTAGCGCTTCCATTTCAACGCCGGTTTGCGCCGCGATTTCGGCCAGGCAGAAAAATTCCACGGCGTGCTCCCCGGGCCGCAGCACAGAGCGCAGCACAACCCGGTTGAGCGAAATGGGATGACACAGCGGCAGCAGTGACGGCGTCTGCTTGGCGGCCAGAATTCCGGCGATTTCGGCCATGGCAAGCGCGTCCCCTTTCGGCAAACGACCGTTCGCGAGTGCGCCGAAAGCTTCCGGGCCAAGGCGAATCTTGCCGGCGGCAATGGCGACCCGCTGAGTCACGGCCTTAGCAGAGACGTCCGCCATCGACCAGCTTCCACTCGGATATTCAGACATTCATTCTGTGCCTCTTGCGTTCATGGCCCGTCATTGCCAGCCGCTGCAAACACCCGGACAGCCTCGGCCAGAGCCTCGAGATGGTCCGCCTTGGCGTCCTCATCAAGGAAGGAGTACTTGAAACTGTTTTTCACCAGTTTGACGATCTCCGCCGCCGACAGGTCGAGCGCATCGATCAAGGCGTTGAAATTGTCGTTGACGTAACCACCGAAATAAGCGGGATCATCAGAGTTCACCGTCGCTTTCAGGCCCAGTTCCAGCATTCGGCGAATCGGGTGGTCCCGCAGTTCGGACACCACAGCCAGGCGCAGATTAGACAGTGGACAAACCGTCAGGGGCATCTTCAGTTCGACCAGCCTTCCGACCAGCAATTCATCCTCCAGCGCCCGGTTGCCGTGATCGATGCGCTCGACACGCAATCCGTCGAGCGCTTCGTAGACGTATTCCGGCGGCCCCTCCTCGCCGGCATGGGCAACGCGGCGAAGTCCGAGATCAGCGGCCCGGTCGAACACCTCCAGAAACTTCCCGGGCGGATGGCCGGATTCCGAGGAATCGAGCCCCACACCCGTGATCCGGTCAAGCCACGGCACGGCCGTTTCCAGCATGTCCAGCGCCTCTTGCTGCGGCAAGTGCCGGAGAAAACACATGATTACCCGGCTGCTGATGCCCAGTTCCGCCTCTCCGCGCCGCAAGGCCGACCAGATGCCCTCGAAAACGGTTTCGAAATCGACGCCGCGCGCGATGTGCGCCTGCGGATCGAAAAAGATCTCGCTGTGGACCACGCGGTCGCGCCGGCAGCGTTCGAGGTAGGCCCAGGTCAAATCGTGAAAGTCCTGCGACGTCAGCAGCACCGACATGCCCTGGTAATAAAGATCGAGAAAGTCCTGCAGGCAGCCGAATCGGTAGGCCGCCCGGATGGCGTCAACGTCTGCGTAGGGCAGACGCACACCGTTGCGCAGAGCCAGTTCGAACATCAGCTCGGGTTCGAGACTCCCCTCGATGTGAATGTGCAGCTCCGCCTTGGGCAGCGCTGCTACCAGCTGTTTTCGATCCATCACAGGCCGCTTTCCGAATCAGAAACCATAACGCAACTCCAGCCCCGCGTAAACGTGGCGTTCCGGCGCCGGCTCGTAATAGCGGCCGAAGGCTGCATTCAGCCGGATATTGCCCATATAACGCTCGTCCAACAGGTTGTTGACGCCAACGAAGGGTTCCAGCATCCAACCGTCCAGCGCGCGTCGGAACCCGGCCTGCAAGTTGGAAACAAGGTAATCACCGCTTGCCACCGCGTTGACATTATCCGCGTAAAAGCGACCGACGTAGAGCATATCCCAACCGGCATAAAAACCGGAGCGGTGATCCCAGTTCAGGTCGGCCTGGAAAAGATGCTCGGGAATGCCGGGAATCCGCCGGCCGTCGAAGATTTCGCCGCCCAGGCCACGAAAGTTGTCAAAGGTAAAGTCCGACCACGTATACGCGGCCGAGGCGACCAGGCCGGACGTCAATTCCAGCGCCAGAGACGCTTCCAGTCCCTGATGCGTCGAGGAGCCTGCGTTTTCAAAAAAGGCCTGCCCGGAACCCGTTAGCTCGAAAGGCACGATGGCATCATCCACCGCGATGTGGAACAGCGCGAGTTCATAACGCAGGCGACCGCTCAGCAGGCCCTTCAGGCCGACCTCGTAGTTGGTGGCGGTTTGCGATTCCAGGTTTTCATTGAAACCGGTCGGCCCGGCCGGATTGGCCAGTTCGGTTGTGGCGGGCGGGTCGAAGGAACGCGACAGGTTTCCGTACAGATTCAGGCTGCCCCCACGGCGCCAGTTCAATCCGAGCATCGGGTTGAACTCGCTGAAGCTGCGTTGCCCCGAACCGCCACCGCCGGTGCGGTCGGACACCTCGTACTCGATGTCGTCGAGGCGCGCACCGAGCGTCAAGGTCAGCGCATCGCTCAGGTTCAGAACATCCTGGATGTAGATGCCGGTCGAAGTCACGTCCTCGTCCTGGTTCGTAGTCAGCGCACCTGTGCGCCCCTGATCGTTGGCAAAGCGCTGGCGCAGGTCGCGCAGCGCGTCGTAATCGAAACCGACCATCAGTTCGCTGCGCCGTCCGGCCCAATCCAGGACCCAGCGATAATTTCCACCGAGCCCCGAAAAACGGCGCTGCAGGTCGATGCTGCCGCCCTGCCCGTTGCTGTTGACACCGAAAGGCAGGCGACCGACGAAATCCCGACGCACGTGGTATAAGCGCAGCATCAGCTCTTGCGCAGCGGTGACGGGCTTGCGCAGTGACAGCCCGACGCTCTGCTGATCCAGCGCTTCACCGGCGTCGAACAACAGGTTCCGCGGCGCGGCCTGGCGACGGTCCTGCTGCGCTTCGGCGGCAGTCAGGCCACCGGGGTCGTCGGCCCGCGGGGAATCCACGGCGTTCAGCAGCAGCGTCAGGCGCCCGTCGCCAACCAACTCGTAACGAAACTTGGCGTTGAGCAGCTCGCGCCTATAGGCGGAATGATCGCGGTAGCCATCGAGTTCAGTCGATGAAAGGCTGGCAAGCCAATTGAAGCGCCCGCGCTGACCGCCGGTTTTCGCCTGCAGGTCGCGGTGCCCGTAAGTCCCGTCGTTGACGCGGCCCGACAGGAACGGCGTCTCGGGTCCGTCTTCGGTGCGGATGTCGATCACGCCGCCTGAGGCGGAGCCGTAAACGGCCGAAAAAGGGCCGCGAATAACTTCGATGCGCTGTGCCGAGCCCAGGTCGATCGCATCTACGCTGGCCTGGCCGCCGCGTCTTGGCGTTGGTGACGATGGCCCGCGCCTTGTCGCGCTCCGCGCTGATGTCGACGTAGGTGTGCACGA
>JAVVFH010000136.1:0-9394 GCA_032250585.1 Lysobacterales bacterium | reverse complement strand
CGGGCAGGGCACGGACCAGGAAGTAATAAACGACGCATTACAAGCAGCATGGCGGCCGGATTATGTGGGTCTGCACCTGAAATCCCACCCCAGCGGAATCACCCAGCTCGAGACCGACCGCCGGCTGATCGGCGCACGCATCCGCCAGCTCAGGGAGCGCCTCGACAAGGTCGCCATACAGCGTAACCAGAGCCGTCGGCAGCGCGTCCGTTCCCGCGCGCCTCTGGTGGCGCTGGTGGGCTATACCAACGCCGGGAAGTCGACCCTGTTCAATGCCCTGACCGGCGCGACGGTCGGCGCCCAGGACCGGTTGTTCGCTACCCTCGATCCGACGGTGCGGAGCATCGAGGACATGCATTGCGGCGAAGTTCTGCTGGCCGACACGGTCGGTTTCGTCAGCGACCTGCCGCACGAATTGATCGCTGCGTTCCGCTCGACCCTGCAAGAAGCGCGCGAGGCCGATCTGCTGATCCACGTGGTGGACGCGTCGGATCCCTACCATGCCGAGCGCCAGCAGGATGTCGAGGGCGTGCTCGAATCCATCGGTGCGGAGAATATTCCAATCCTGCGGGTCTTCAACAAAATCGACCGCACCGGACAAAAAGCGAAGCTGTGCAGCGATGCGGAGGGCAATCCGCGCAGCATCCGCATTTCCGCGCGTCGCGGCGAGGGCATCGAGGAATTGCGCGAGGCCATCAGCCAGGTACTGTCCAGCGACCGCATCAACCGCTGGATCGAGCTGGGTGGGCCTGATGCGAAACTGCGCGCCCAGCTGTTCGAACTGGGTGTCGTGAGCGAGGAACGAATCGCCGCAAACGGCTCGTGGATGCTGCACGTCGACGTGCCGATGGAGACCGCCGAGCGCCTGGCACGACTGCCGGGAAGCGAGGGTGAGCTGGTCCGGAACAAACTGTTGGCGACGGCCGAAGCCGGAGCTTGATCTATTCCATTTATTTCGCATACTTGAAAGTGCTTGGGCACAACCCAAGCTAGCTGAAGGTACTAGGACAGGAGAATCAAATGCCCTGGAAAGAACCCGGTAAGGGTGACAAAGATCCCTGGAGTTCAGGAAACCAGCAGCCGCCGGACCTGGAGGAAGTGTTCCAGAAACTGAACAACAGCCTCCGGTCCATTTTTGGCGGGGGCGGGAAACGCGGCAAGTCCGATCCCGGCGGCGGCAACGGCAGCGGGGGCATCATCGCCATCGTGGTTGTGGCTCTGCTCCTGTGGGGCGCCTGGGATTCCGTGCACATCATCGACGAAGCCGAGCAGGGCGTCGTCCTGCGCTTCGGCGCCTACAACCGCACTTTGGGCCCCGGCATCAATTTCACGCTGCCGCGACCCTTCGAGACCATGACTGCGGTGAACGTCAGCAGCGTGCGCTCGCTGGAAGACCGCGGGCACATGCTGACAGAAGATGAAAACCTCGTCGAGTTCAACTACAAGGTTCAGTACCGCATTTCCGCCGCCCAGGACTTCCTGTTCAACGTCCGCGGCCCGGAGATGACCGTCGTGCAAGCCGCGGAAAGCGCGTTGCGTGAATCGGTCGGCACCAACCGTCTCGATGCCATCCTCGAGGGTGTGCAGCGCGACGCCGTGCGCATCGAAACCCGGCGCATTTTGCAGGAGACCATGGACCGCTACCAGGCGGGCATCATGATCACCGAGTTCAACCTGGTCGACGTGCAGGTGCCGGCACAGGTTCGCGAGGCTTACTCGGACGTGATCCGGGCCCGCGAGGACCGCGAACGCTTCATCGAGGAAGCCCAGGTGCATGCCAACAGCGTCGTGCCGGATGCGCGCGGCCAGGCCGCCCGCATCATGCAGGAGGCCGAGGGCTACCGGGCAGCCACCATCGCACTGGCCGACGGTGAGGCGAACCGCTTCAGGTTGCTGTTCGACGAATACCAGAAGGCGCCCGACATCACCCGCAAGCGGCTGTACCTGCAAACCATGGAGAACGTGTTCGCCCGCAGCAAGAAGGTACTGATCGATGCCGATCAAAGCGGCAACGTGCTGTACCTGCCGCTCGACCAGCTCGGCGCCGGGGACGGCGGGGTAGAGAGAATGCCACCGCTGGTCACGCCGGGCCAGGCTCCGGTCGGCGAGAACTCAGTAAGACAAAATGACCGCACACCGCGCCGGGAGGGCAGATAATGAATCGCACCGTATTGCTAATTGTGGTGGCCGTCCTCGGCTTCGTGGGTGTCTCGAGCCTGTTCGTCGTCACGGAGACCGAATACGCCATCAAGTTCCAGCTCGGCCGGATCGTCAAGGCCGACTACGAGCCTGGCCTGCATTTAAAGCTGCCGTTCGTCAACAATGTGCGCAAGTTCGAGCGACGCCTGTTGACACTGGACACCAACCCGGAACAGATGCTGACCTCCGAGGCGAAGTTCGTCGCGGTCGATTCCTTCGTCAAGTGGCGCATTCAGGACGTGTCGAGGTTTTATACCTCGACCCAGGGCAATGAATTGGTTGCCCTGAACCGTCTGGATAGCATCATCAAGGACCGCATCCGTAACCAGATCGCCAGTCGTACTCTGGCGCAGGTGATTTCCGCCGAGCGCGTGGTCCTTATGGAGGACATCACCCGCACCACCGATGAAGCGGCGGGTGAGTTCGGGATCGCGATCGTGGACGTGCGCATCAAGGCCATCGAGCTGCCGGACGACGTGCGCGAGTCGGTGTTCCGCCGGATGTCGGCGGATCGCCAGAAAGAGGCGAACCTGTACCGCTTTCAGGGCCGTGAGGCCGCCGAGCGCATTCGTGCCACCGCCGACCGTGAAGCGCGGGTCATCGTTGCCGAAGCGCAGCGCGACGCCCAGCAAATGCGCGGTGAGGGTGACGCCCGGGCGACCGAAGTCTATGCCGCGGCCTATGGCCAGGACGAGGAGTTCTACGCCTTCTACCGCAGCCTGGAAGCCTACGGAAAGGCCTTCGGCAACAGCAATGACGTAATGGTGCTGGATCCCTCGTCGAGCTTTTTCGACTATTTCGGTTCGGACGTTCAGGGTAGCGACTGACACGCCGGCCGTTACATGCTGCAGGATCTGCTGACGGCGGTAGCCCTCCTTTTGATCATCGAAGGGCTGCTGCCGGTCATCGCGCCGCAGGTCTGGCAACGCGCTCTGCAGGAGCTGTCCCGGTATCATCCGAAGGTCATCCGCATCGGTGGCGTCATCAGCATGCTGGCCGGCGCGGTCCTGCTGCAGTTTCTGCGCTAAAAACCCGGCCTGGCCCATGCGCCAAGCCTCATCACGGACGCGAGAGACCCTCTCCATGAACAAGAGTATCGTGGTTCTCGGCACCCAGTGGGGTGACGAGGGCAAAGGAAAAATCGTCGATCTTCTGAGCCGCGACGCCGATGCGGTGGTGCGCTTTCAGGGCGGGCACAACGCCGGTCACACGCTCGTCATCGACGGTGCGAAAACCGTGTTGCACCTGATTCCGGCCGGCATCCTGCAGCCGGGTGTCGAATGCCTGATCGGCAACGGGGTGGTTCTCTCGTTGCGAGCGCTGCGCGAGGAGATCGAGGAATTGGAAAAAAAAGGCGTAGAGGTGCGCTCGCGAATCACCATTTCGCCCTCCTGCGCGATCATCCTCCCGTACCATGAGTTGCTCGACCGCGCACGTGAAGAAGCGCGCGGCAAGCGGGCCATTGGCACCACGGGCAGGGGCATTGGGCCGGCATACGAGGACAAGGTGGCTCGGCGGGGTTTACGGACCACAGACCTGCTCAATAACGGTTTGCTGGAACAGGTCATCGAGCCGGTGCTGGACTTCCACAATTTCGTTCTGACGCAGCGTTTCGGCAAACAGGCCTTGCCGCTGCAGGCGATTCTGGACGAGGCGCTGGAACTCGGTGAATATTTCGCCGACTGCGTAGGAGACGTCAGCGGTAGGCTCTATCAATTACGTGAGCAGGGCAAGCGGATCATGTTCGAGGGCGCCCAGGGCAGCCTGCTCGACATAGACCACGGCACCTATCCCTACGTGACCTCATCCAACACCACCGTCGGCGGTGTCTGCACCGGGGCCGGCGTGGGGCCCGATGCGATCGACTACGTGCTGGGCATTACCAAGGCTTACGTGACGCGCGTTGGCGGCGGGCCGTTTCCCACCGAACTGTTCGATGACGTCGGTGCGCGGCTCGGTCGCCGCGGTGACGAGTTCGGCGCCACCACCGGACGCCCGCGGCGCTGCGGCTGGCTGGACGCGGTGGCGCTCAGGCGCATGGTCAAACTCAACGGCGTCAGCGGTTTTTGCGTCACCAAGCTGGATGTGCTGGACGGTCTCGAAGAAATTCGAATTTGCACCTCCTACCGACTCGATGGCGAGACGCTCGATGCGCCGCCGCTGGACGCGCACCGCTGGGCGGATCTCGAGCCTGTCTACGAAAGCTTTCCCGGTTGGGATCAATCCTCGCGCGGCGTCACCGCGTTCGATCGGTTGCCCGCCAACGCGCAGAGTTATCTTGAAGCGATGGAAGCCCTGTGCGGCGCGCCCGTGCACATGGTCTCCACCGGTCCCGAGCGCAGCGAAAATATTGTCCGCAAGTACCCCTTCGACCTCTGATCGCGGCCGAAGCGCAGATCGCGGCTAAAGCCGCTCCCACAAAGGCACCGCTTTCACAATGACACAGCCTTCACGGCCTGGGATCAATCGCTCAGCACGGTCCCCAGCGCGTCGATGAAATAATCGATGTTGCTGTCGTTGAACGAGGCGATGTTCACGCGCGCCGAATCCACCGTGTAGATCGAAAAATCCTCGCGCAGCCGCCGCACCTGGTCGACGGAAAGGCCGAGGAAGGAAAACATGCCCGACTGGCGCTGCAGGAAAGAAAAGTCCCTGTCGATGCCGCTGGCCGAAATTTTATCCGCCAGAACGCGGCGCAAGCCGTTGATGCGCCCGCGCATGCCGGCCACTTCCTCGCGCCAGAGCCCGGTCAGTTCCTGCGAGTGCAGGATGATGTCGACGATGCCGGTGCCGTGCGCCGGCGGCATCGAGTAATTTTTGCGCGTCAGTGAATGGATCACGGTTTCGGCATCGGCCGTTTTGCCGGCACTGCCGCAGACCACCGAGATCGCCCCGACGCGTTCGCGGTAGACGGCGAAATTCTTGGAGCAGGAACTCGCGACCAGTACTTCCGGGCACTTCTCGGCGAACAGGCGCACTGCCAGGCTGTCCTCCTCGATGCCGCGTTCGAAACCCATGTAGGCCAGGTCCACCATCGGCAGGAACGCGCGCTCGGCCGCCAGGTCACTGATCGCAGCCCACTGTCCGGGGCTGGGGCTGACGCCGCAGGGGTTGTGGCAGCAGGCGTGGAACAGCACCACGTCACCGGGTCCGCGCTGGCGCAGCGTCGCCATCATGTCCTCGTAACGCAAATCGCTGTGCTCGCTGTCAAAATAGGGATAACCCTTCATCTGCAGCCCGGCCGCAGGGAACAGGGCGTGGTGATTTCCCCAGGTTGGGTCGCTGGCCCAGACCACGGCATCCGGCTGGGCGGTGTGGATCAGGTCCGCGCCGACGCGCAGCGCACCGGTGCCGCCCGGTGTTTGCACGGTGCGCACCCGTTGCTGTGCCAGCACCGGGCTGTCGACGCCGAAAATCAGCTCGGTCATCGCGCTGTTGAAACCCGGCACGCCGCGCGGACCGAGATACGACTTGGTGGTCTGTGTGCTGTCGAGGATGCGCTCGGCCTGCACGACGCAATCGAGCACCGGCGTGGCGCCGTTCTCATCGCGGTAGACCCCGATGCCGAGGTCGATTTTCCTCGGGTTGGGGTCGGCGGCGTACGCGCTCAGAATGCCGAGGATCGGGTCGGGGGGCACTGCCTTGAGTTGTTCGAACATGATATTTGTCTTTTCGGTCTGCGAGTCTGGTTTCGGGAGACGATTGTCGCCCTGCAGTCGCGGCAAGGCAAGGGCGGATCGGCCGAAAACCGCCTGTTGCAATTTCCGGTTCACGCCGCGCGGCGGAGACACTCCAGCCGAAGCAAAAAAACGGCCGGTCCCTTTCGGGGCCGGCCGTTCGTTTATTCGGTGTTGGTGCCCAGGAGAGGACTTGAACCTCCACGAGCTAATTGCTCACTGGCACCTGAAGCCAGCGCGTCTACCAATTCCGCCACCTGGGCAAGAGGCAGAGGAAAGGGGGACCTCTGCCTGGGGTCGGTCCGAGGGAAAGGGGGAAACCCGCGAACCGGAGCGTACTGTAGTGATTACCGGCCCCGAAGTCAACAAAAACGCGGGATGATCTGCGTTGGGTGAAAGCTATGATTTAAAAGGCAATGCGGGTGCCGGAACCGGTACAATGGGCATCGGAATGCAAAGAATCGGAATACGCCATGGCAAAAGAAAAGAACACCCCCCGAAGCAGGTCTGAAAGCGGCAGAATCGACGCGCAAGCCCCCGAACGCCAGGAAATCCTGGATTTGCTGCGCGATCAGGGCAAGCCCATGCAGCGGCGCGAGATTGTCGCCCGCCTCGGCGTCGAGTCCGACGACAGCCGGGAAATCCTGCGCCGGCGATTGAAGGCGATGCTGCGCGACGGCCAGTTGGTCAAAAACCGCCGCAACGCCTACGGCTTGCCGGAAAAAATGGACCTGATCGCCGGTCGTGTCAGTGCCCACAAGGATGGTTTCGGATTCCTGGTGCCCGACGAGGGCGGCAGCGACCTGTACCTTTCGCCGCGCCAGATGCGCAGCGTGCTGCACGGCGACCGCGTGCTGGGTTCGGTGATCGGCGTCGATCAGCGCGGCCGCCGCGAGGGCGCCGTGCGTGAAATCCTCGAGCGCGCACACGACCGCATCGTCGGGCGCTTTGTCGAGGAAAGTGGGGTGGCCATGGTCATTCCGGACGACGCGCGCATCAACCAGGACATGCTGGTGCCGCTGGACCAGACGATCGGCGCGCGGCCCGGCCAGGTGGTGGTCGCCGAGATCACGCAGCAACCCCGCGAGCGTAAGCCGCCGATGGGGCGCATCGTCGAGATTCTCGGTGAGAGCGGGGCGCCCGGCATGGCGACCGAGATCGCCATCCGCAATTTCGAACTCCGCCACGAATGGCCGGTGGGTGTCGAGGCGGCGGCCGACGCGTTCGGCGACGCGGTCACCGGAACGATGATCCAGGGCCGGCGCGACTTGCGCGACTTGCCGCTGGTGACCATCGACGGTGCCGATGCCCGTGATTTCGACGATGCCGTCTACG
Organism: Lysobacterales bacterium; assembly: GCA_032250585.1. GTDB lineage: Bacteria > Pseudomonadota > Gammaproteobacteria > Xanthomonadales > SZUA-36 > JAVVFH01. Next base: position 2,183 of record JAVVFH010000136.1, on the reverse strand, counting down.
CCCAGCGCCGCAAGGAGGGCTGGCGCCTGGTGGTGGCGATCGCCGACGTGTCGACCTACGTCGAGATTGGCGGTCTGCTCGACCAGGAGGCCGAACGGCGCGCCACCTCCGTGTACTTCCCCGGCCGGGTCATCCCGATGCTGCCCGAGGCGCTGTCCAACGGCCTGTGTTCACTGAAACCCGAAGTCGACCGGCTGTCGCTGATCTGCGACATGACGATCAACGAGGAAGGCAAGGTCACGCGCTCGAGATTCCATTCCGCGGTGATCAAATCCTATGCGCGCCTGACTTACGGGCAGGTTTGGGAATTCCTGAGCGGCGGCGGGGATGAGATTCGCCCGGGCGCTGGCGCGGTGTCCGAATCGCTGAAGGATCTGTACAGCCTGTACCGGGCGCTGCGCAAAGCGCGGACGCGTCGAGGAGCCATCGATTTTGAAAGCACCGACGTAAAATTCAATTTCGACGAGCGCGGCGCGGTCGCCGATATCGAACCCTTCGAACGCAACGACGCGCACATGCTGATCGAGGAATGCATGATCACCGCCAACGTTGAGGCGGCCAATTTCCTGCTTGGGCAGAAAGTGCCGTCACCGTATCGCTCGCACCCCCCGCCGCAGCAGGACAAGCTGGAATCGCTGGAGCAATTCCTGCGCGGCCTGGGCATCAAGGTACCCTGGAAAAAGAGCCCTGAGCCGCGTCATTTCGAGGAAATCGTGCAGCGGATCAAGGGTCGCGAAGACCAGCAGCTGATCATGGCGGTGCTGCTGCGCGCGCAGAGCCTGGCCACTTACCAGGCGAAAAATTCCGGCCATTTCGGCCTGGCGCTGTCGGCCTACACCCATTTCACCTCGCCGATCCGGCGCTATCCCGACTTGTTGGTGCATCGCGGGATCTACCACGCGATCAACAAGAAAAGTGCCGCGCAGTATCCGTATTCCACCGAGCAGATGGAGAAGCTCAGCGAACAGTGTTCGCACCGCTCGCGCCGGGCCGAGGAGGCCGAGCGTGACGTCACCGACCGCCTCAAGGCTTTTTTCATGGAGCAACACATCGGCGACGTGTTCAGCGGGCTGGTGACGGGGGTCACCTCGTTCGGCCTGTTCGTCGAACTCGAGCGCAACCACGTGAGCGGGTTGGTGCACATCACCTCCCTGCCGAATGACTACTACCATTTCGACCCCGTGGTTCACCGCCTGACCGGTGACCGCACCGGCAAGGTGTTCCAACTCGCTCAGAAAGTCGAGGTGAAAGTCGTCGGCGTCAATGTCGACGAACGCAAGATCGATTTCGAAATCGCCTGATGGGAAATGGTGAGGGCGTGAGCCTGCTGATCGGAATCCACGCGGTGGATGCCGCGCTGAACCATCATCCCGCTCGGTTGAAAACCGTCATCGTGGCGGCGGAGGTGCGTAATCCCCGGGTCCGGACGCTGGCCGAGCACGCCCGCCGACTGGGCGTCGAGGTCGGGAACGAGCCGCGCGCGGCTTTGGATCGGCGTTGCGAAGGCCAGCGCCACCAGGACGTCATCGCGGAATTCGAGGCCGCCAATACCTGGCTCGAAAGCGACCTCGACACGCTGCTGGACGCGATCGACGGCCCGCCGCTGATCCTGGTGCTCGACGGCGTGCAGGACCCCCACAACCTGGGCGCCTGCCTGCGCACGGCCGACGCGGCCGGCGTGAACCTGGTGATCGTGCCCAAAGACCGTTCCGCCGGCCTGACCCCGGTCACCCGGCGTGCGGCCTCGGGTGCGGCGGAAACACTGCCGATCCTGTTCGCCACCAATCTGGCCCGCGTGCTGCGTGCCCTGAAGAAGCGCGGCCTGTGGCTGGTGGGTACCACCGACCGTGCGGCGCAGGACCTCTACCAGATGGACCTGACCGGACCGCTGGTGCTGGTCATGGGCGGCGAGGGGCAGGGCATGCGCAAATTGACCGCCGAGCTTTGCGATTTCGAACTGCGCATTCCGATGCGCGGCACGGTCGGCAGCCTCAACGTCTCGGTGGCCACCGCGGTTTGTCTTTACGAGGCGATTCGCCAGCGGACCGGCGCGTGAATTCCGCCGCAATGTGGAAGCGGCTTTGCAACTGTGAGGACAGCTTCAACTGTGGGAGATTCTATGGGCCCATGCAATAGTTTTTGTCTCCTGTTTGGAAGCTTTCCTGGCGGCTCATCAAGGTAAA
>JAVVFH010000135.1:0-9396 GCA_032250585.1 Lysobacterales bacterium | reverse complement strand
AGGATCACAAACGGGTCGGGGAGAACGACACGGGCCCGAATACGGGCGGCATGGGCGCCTACTCGCCCGCCACGATCGTGGACGAGACCATGCATCAACGGGTGATGAGGGAAATCATCCGCCCAACCGTCGAGGGCATGGCGGCCGACGGCATGGCGTTCACGGGTTTTCTCTACGCCGGCCTGATGATTTCGCCGCAGGGCGACCCGCGGGTGCTCGAATTCAACGTTCGCTTCGGCGATCCGGAAACGCAGCCGGTGCTGATGCGCCTGCGCTCGGACCTGGCAGCACACTGCCTGGCCGCGCTCGAAGGCCGTCTTGATCGGGAAACCGCCCACTGGGATCCGCGCGCCTGCCTGGGCGTGGTGATGGCGGCGGCGGGCTATCCGGGACGCTACGACAAGGGCCAGCCGATCGAAGGTCTGGACAGCAAATTTCCCGGGCATGTGAAGGTCTTCCAGGCCGGCACCGCGCGCCGCGACGGGCAACTGGTCACCGCCGGCGGGCGCGTGCTCTGTGTCTGCGCCCTCGGCGACGGCGTCGGCGCCGCGCAGGCCGAGGCCTACCGTACCTGCCGGCAGATCCACTGGGACGGCGCGTTCTATCGCAAGGACATCGGCTATCGGGCCATCAAGCGCGAGCAGCCATGAATTCCGGCGACCACCTACTCGACGACTTGAACGAGGCGCAGCGCGAGGCCGTCACCGCGACGGACAACCACGTGCTGGTGCTGGCCGGCGCCGGCAGCGGCAAGACGCGCGTGCTGATCCATCGTTTGGCCTGGCTGATCCAGGTCGAGCACGTTTCGCCGCTGGGCATCCTCGCGGTCACTTTCACCAACAAGGCGGCCGGCGAGATGCGCACGCGCGCCGGCAAGCTGCTGGGGGTATCCACGCGCCCGCTGTGGATCGGCACATTTCACGGCATCGCCCACCGGCTGCTGCGCATGCACTGGCGCGAAGCCGGGCTGCCCGAGACCTTCCAGATACTCGATTCCGAAGACCAGCAGCGACTGATCCGCCGCATCATCCGCGACGAAGGCCTGGATGAGTCGCAGTGGCCAACGCGCCAGGCGCAATGGTTCATCAATGCGCGCAAGGACGAGGGCGAGCGGCCCGACCACATCGAGCACCTCGATCACCCGGTCAGCGCCACCTGGGTGCAGGTCTACCGCCGCTACCAGCAATACTGCGACCGCGGCGGGCTGGTGGATTTCGCCGAACTGCTGCTGCGCGCGCATGAGCTCTGGCTGGAGCATCCCGCGCTGCTGGAGCATTACCACCGGCGCCTGGGGCACCTGCTGATCGACGAGTTCCAGGACACCAACGCCATCCAGTACGCCTGGATTCGCATGCTGGCCGGCGACAGCGGCCGGGTTTTCGTGGTCGGCGACGACGACCAGTCGATCTACGGCTGGCGCGGCGCGCGGGTCGAAAACGTCCAGCATTTCGTGCGTGATTTCCCCGCCGTGCGCACGGTGCGACTGGAGCAGAATTACCGCTCCACCGCCAACATCCTGGATGCCGCCAATGCGCTGATTGCCCACAACCAGGGGCGCATGGGCAAAAAGCTCTGGACCGACGACAAAAGCGGCCAGCCGATCCGGCTATACGCGGCCTACAACGAGCAGGATGAGGCCCGTTTCGTGGTCGAGCAGATCCAGGCGTGGCTGGACAACGGGCGCCGCGCCGAACACTGCGCCATCCTCTACCGCACCACGGCCCAGTCGCGCTTGCTCGAAGAATGCCTGCTGCGCGAGAGCATACCCTACCGCGTCTACGGCGGGCAGCGCTTCTTCGAACGCACAGAGGTCAAGGATGCGCTGGCGTACCTGCGTTTGCTGCACAACCCGAACGACGACGCAGCCCTGGAGCGCGTCATCAACAAGCCGGTGCGGGCGATCGGCGAGAAAACCCTGTCCCTGATCCGCCTGCAGGCGCGCGAGAGCGGCCTGACCCTCTGGCAGGCGGCCAACGAATGTGTCTCCCAACAGGTCTTCGCGGCCCGCGCGGGCACCGCCGTGGCGGCCTTCATCCGCCTGGTCGAAAGCATGCGCAAGCACATGGGGGACTGGAGCCTCGGCAACCAGATGCAGGGCGTGATCGACAGCAGCGACCTGGCCTCCCATTACGCCAAAGAACCGTCCGAACGCATGGAAACCCGCATGGAGAACCTGCGCGAACTGGTCAACGCCGCCGACGCCTTCATTCTGCCCCGCGATGATGCCGAGGCAGGCCTGAGCGAACTGCAGTCCTTTCTCAGCCACGCCGCCCTGGAAGCCGGCGAAACCCAGGGCGAGAGCTGGGACGACTGCGTGCAGTTGATGACCCTGCATTCGGCCAAGGGCCTGGAATTTCCGCTGGTGTTCATGGCCGGCCTGGAAGACGGGCTGTTTCCGCACAAACGCTCGCTGGACGATGCCGGCGGGCGGCTCGAGGAAGAACGCCGCCTGTGTTATGTCGGCATGACGCGCGCCCGCGAGCAGTTGTATCTCAGCTACGCGGAAGTCCGGCGCATGCACGGCTCGGAAAACCACAGCCGGCCCTCGCGCTTCATCGACGAGATACCGGCCACGCTGCTCGAGGAGATCCGCCCGCGGATTTCGCACAGCCGGCCGTGGAGTCCCCCGCGTGCTGCTACCGGAGCGATCGGCAGCGGTCAATCCTGGCCGTTCAGACTCGGCCAGGGTGTTTTCCACCCGAAATTCGGCGAGGGCGCGGTGATGGCCTTCGAGGGCTCCGGCGACAACACGCGCGTACACGTCCATTTCGCCGACGCCGGACCCAAATGGCTGGTGCTCGCTTACGCCAACCTGCAGGCGCAATGAACATGAGCAGGGGCGACCGGGCGCAGGAAATCGAACTCGAAACGCCCCGTGGCCGGCTGGCCGGCTTGCGCTGGGCACGGGACGGCGCTCCGCGGGCGCTGTGCCTGCACGGCTGGCTGGACAACGCCGCCTCTTTCGAGCCGCTCGCGCCGCTGCTCGATCGGCTCGAACTGGTCGCGATCGACCTGCCGGGCCACGGCCGCTCCGCCCACCGCCCCGCCGCCTGCCGTTACCATTTCATCGACTACCTGTGGGACGTCGAAGCCATGCTCGATGCGCTGGGCTGGGCGGATGCGCACCTGATCGGTCATTCCATGGGCGGAGGCATCGGCGCGGTGTACGCGGCCGGTGCACCGGGGCGCTGCCGCAGCCTGACGCTGCTGGATGCGCCAGGGCCGCTTTCGAGCCAGGCCGCGGACACCACCGGGCGCTTGCGCCGCAGCCTCGCCAGCAACCGCCGCGGCACCGGAACACCGCGGGCGTATGCTTCCATCGAGGTGATGGTGAGTGCGCGCCGCCAGGTTTCGGAACTGTCCGAAAACTCGGCGCGACGGATCTGCGAGCGCGCGGCGCGCCGTCACGCCGATGGCGTCACCTGGCGCAGCGACCCCGCACTGAACTGGATCTCTCCTCTGATCATGAGCGACGGCCAGGCGCTGAACCTGATGGCACACATCGAGGCGCCGGTGTTGAGCTTCGTCACGGCGCGCGCGTCGCCGTGGTTGTCCGCGGAACAGCAGGAAGCCCGCAATCGAGTCATACCGCGGGGCCGTCACGAGACCGTCGACGGCCACCACCATTTTCATATGGACGAGCCGGCCCTGATCGCGGGCCGCATCCAGGAATTCGTGCTCGGGAACGACCACCCGGGCGCGAATACGCAACAACAGGAGCCCGCAGCATGAGCAAACGACAGCAAGCGCCACCAAAAGCCGACGCCAATCCCGCCATCCCCGTCCGCGAGCGATTGATCTTCGCCCTCGACGTGCCGGACCTGGCCCAGGCCCGAAAGCTGGTCGACACGCTCGGAGACTCGGTGGTTTTCTACAAGCTCGGGCTGGAGTTTTTTCTCTCCGGGCACTATTTCGAGCTGTCCGCGCAGCTCCGGGCGCAAGGCAAAAAAGTCTTCGCCGACCTGAAACTGTTCGACATTCCGGCGACGGTCGCGGCCGCAGTGCGACAACTGGCGCAGCGCGAAGTGGATTTTTGCACCGTGCACGGCAACGACAGCATGCTGCGGTCGGCCGCGGAAGCCAAGGGCGCCATGCGCGTTTTGGCCGTGACGGCCCTGACCAGCCTCGACCAGGGCGACCTCGACGACCTGGGATTTCAATGCGACGCGCGCAGCCTGGTACTGTCGCGAGCCCGCCGCGCCCTGCAGCTGGGCTGCGATGGCGTCGTTTCCTCCGGTATGGAGGTCGCCGCCCTGCGGGCCTCGGTGGACCACGCCCTGATCACGGTCTGCCCCGGCATTCGACCGATCTTCAATGACGAACCATCAAGCGCTGACGACCAGCAACGGGTCATGACGCCGGCCGACGCCATTGCCAGCGGCGCTGATTACCTGGTGGTCGGGCGCCCGATCCGCGGCGCCTCCGATCCGCGCGCGGCGGCGGAAGCTATCCAGCAGCAGATTTCCGAAGCGTTGGAAAAAAGCGTTGACATTACTTCATCTCTTCCTTTACGATAATTTCGTAACATCATAATAATGAATGAAAACAGTTTTCCATATCACAGAGCTATTTCCAGATAACAGCTTTTTCGATCCTCTCCGGCTCTGCCGGATTTCCGGGCGGGTCCCTGACCAGCCCGGATTTTTTTGTGCCCGATTCCGGCCGCGCCCGGTCTACGGAATCGCATTCCGGAGAATTCGTGCAGCGCGCAGGTTACAATGGCGAACCGGGCCGGCGCCCGCAGATCCGGTCGATCGAACAGATGAGCACGGAACTCCCCCAAGCTGGATTTTTCAACCACCTCCGTTTGCGCTGGTTCCTGCTGCTGCGCTCTGTTTTACACGGCTGGATCAAAGCCACGGTGCTGCCCAAGCCATTCGAAGACCTCGAGATCGACCTGCAAAAACCGATCTGCTACGTGATCGACTCCTATGCGCTGACCACGCTGCTGATCCTCGATCGTTGCTGCGAGAATCTGAACCTTCCCCGGCCATTGTGGCCGATGCAGACCCAGACCGGCATCGAGCCCCGCAGCTACCTGGCCTTGCGCCGCCAGAAAGGCCTGATCATCAGCAAGACGACGGTGCGCACGCACTCGGAAACCCTCAAGCGGCTGGTCGACAAGGTCTGGGAAGGCAGGGAGGAGGACATCCAGCTGGTGCCGGTGACCGTACTGATCGGCCGCGCACCGGACAAGGAGACCGGGCTGGCGAAGATCTTCTTTACTGAGTCCTGGGAAATCGGCGGTCGAATCCGGCGACTCTTCGGTTCTTTGATCAACGGCCGCAACACGATGGTGCACTTCAGCGACGCGGTCTCGCTGCGCGCCCTGGCCAGCGAGGACATTGGCGCTGCGCGCGGCCTACGCAAGGTTTTGCGTATCCTGCGCGTTCAGTTCCGGCGCGTGCGCAGCGCCGCCATCGGACCCGACCTGTCGCACCGCCGCACGGTGGTCGACCAAGTGCTCGCCAGCAAAGCGGTCAAGAAAGCCATAAGGGAACGGGCACGCAGGGAGAAAACTTCCGAGTACAAGTCCTGGAAGCAGGCCCGTAATTACGCCTACGAAATCGCCGCCGATTACTCCTACGCTTTTGTGCGACTGGCTTCCTTTGCCCTGACCTGGTTCTGGAACCGGATCTACGACGGCGTGGAACTGCAGCACTTTCGTGAATTCGAGGAACTGGCGCCCGATTACGAAGTGATCTACGTACCCTGTCACCGCAGCCACATCGACTACCTGCTGGTGTCCTACCTGGTCTACCACAACGGCCTGGTGCCGCCGCACGTCGCTGCCGGCATCAATCTCAACCTGCCGCTGCTGGGACGTGTCATACGCAAAGGGGGTGCCTTTTACCTGCGGCGCAGTTTCCGCTCCAAAAAGCTGTACTCCGCCGTGTTCCACGAATACCTGAGCCGAATCCTCTCCAATGGAACGGCCATCGAATATTTTATCGAGGGCACCCGCAGCCGCACCGGCCGCCTGCTGCAGCCCAAGGGCGGCATGCTGTCGATGACCGTGCGAAGTTATCTGCAGGCGCCCAAACGGCCCATCATGTTCCAGCCGATATACGTCGGTTACGAGCGGCTGGTCGAAGGCAAAAGCTATACGGCGGAACTCTCGGGGCAGATAAAGAAAAACGAATCACTGACCGACCTGCTGAAAGTCTTCGGCGTGCTCCGGCAGCGTTATGGAAAAGTTCACGTGAGTTTCGCCAAGCCGGTGTTCCTGGATGAAGTGCTCGATTCCTGCGCGCCCGACTGGCGGGCGGAGGCGGCCAAAGGCGAAGGCAAGCCACCCTGGCTCAACCCTCTGGTGGACCAACTCGGCGCCCGGATCATGACCGCTATCAACGCGGCGGCTCACGTCAACGCGATCAATCTGCTGGCCCTTGTCCTGCTGACGCAGCGCAAGCATGCCCTGGGCAGGAAGGAACTGCTGAATCAGCTGGCGCTGTATCAGCAGTTGCTGAAATCCTGTGCCTACTCGGACCAGATCACGCACACCTCGAAAAGCCCTCTGGAAATCATCGCTTACGGCCTCGAACTGCGCGTCATCGAGATCCGCGAGCGTCCGCTGGGCGATATCGTCGCGCTGGTTCCGGAACCGGCGGTGCTACTGGCCTATTTCCGCAACAATGTCGCGCATTTGGCCGCCATTCCTTCGTTGATCGCAAGCTGTTTTTTGAACTCGCGCAGCATCGCTTCGACGGATCTGCGACGCCTCGCCACCGCGCTTTACCCCTACCTGAAATCGGAACTGTTTCTGCCCTGGGACGAAACGGGCCTGCTGAGGGCGATCGACCGTCACGTCGATTGGCTGGTTGAGCACGGCCTGCTGACCCGCGGCAGCGACGGCCAGACTCTGGAGCGCGCGGCAGGCGGTGACCCTCGCGAACGGCAATTGCGAATCATGGGCTACGCGCTGCTGCAAACCTTCGAACGCTACTACCTGACGGTAGCGATCCTCGCCAAGAACGGCCCGGGGACGCTGACCCGCAACGAACTGGAACGCCTGTGTATCCTGACGGCGCAGCGACTCGCGGAGCTCAACGAATTCGCCGCGCCCGAGTTCTACGATCGGAACCTGTTTCGCCAGTTCATCAGCAATCTCCGAGAAACAGGGGCGCTGACGACCACTGACGATGACAAGCTTGATTTCGGCGCACAGCTCGAACGCATCAGCGAGGACGCGAAGTTTATCCTGAGCAAGGAAATCCGCCACGGTATCATCCGCGTGGCACCGCAGCTGCTCGAGCCGCTCAGCGACGAAGAAGACAGTTGAGCATACTACGACAGGATCAGGCGTCGAGGTCCGGAATGAGTTCGGATTCCAGCCAGGCGATCCAGTCCTTGAGCTTGAGCTTGCGCTTTTTCAAGCGCCGCAAACGCAATTGATCGACACCGGGGTCTGCGGCCAGGCGAGCGATGGCCTCGTCGAGGTCACGATGTTCTTCCCGCAGTTCGGCGAGTTGTCGAGCGATTTCGGCGGGGTCGTTTTGGCCTGGTTTCACAAAGACAGCATAGTACAGTTCGGCCCCGGCCGGCGCTGTTTTCCGGTTTTTGGGCCACGGGCCGCGGACGAATCCGGCGGCGGACGGTTTTCGCGTAAAATAGCGCCCCAGCAATCCGGAAAGTCAATCCGTATTCCACGTGCTGACCCAGCACACCGGCGGCTGGCACGATTCAGGTCAACGACAAGCCAAACATGAACGCGAGTGAACGACAGCAGTATACCGTCAACAAACGGCTGAAACGCCTGCAACGCAACACCGGGCGCGCGATCAGCGATTTCAACATGATCGGCAACGGCGACCGCGTAATGGTCTGCCTGTCCGGCGGCAAGGATTCATACACCCTGCTCGACATGCTGCTGGCACTTCAAAAGCGGGCGCCCGTCGGCTTCGAGCTGCTGACGGTAAACCTCGACCAGAAACAGCCGGGTTTTCCGGCCGACGTTCTGCCAGCCCACGCCCGGCGCATGGGCGTGCCGTTCCACCAGATCGAGCAGGATACCTTCAGCGTGGTCCAGCGCGTAATTCCCGAAGGCAAGACCACCTGCGGGCTGTGTTCGCGTCTGCGCCGCGGTGCGCTGTACCGATTCGCTCGCGACCACGGCGTCACGCGTATCGCGCTGGGCCACCACCGCGACGACATCATCGAAACGCTTTTTTTGAACCTGTTCAACGGCGGCCGCCTGAAAGCCATGCCGCCGAAGCTGCTGTCCGACGACGGCGCGCACGTCGTCATCCGGCCCCTGGCCTACTGCAGCGAAGAAGACATCGCGCGTTACGCCGAGACGCGGGATTTTCCGATCATTCCCTGCCACCTGTGCGGATCGCAGCCGAACCTGCAGCGCCAGGCCATCAAACAGATGTTGGGCGAATGGAAGAAACGCCATCCGGGCCGCGTCGAGAACATTTTTCGCGCCATCGCCCACATCTCTCCTTCCCAACTGGCCGACCGGGAACTGTTCGATTTCATTCACCTGGAAGCCGGCGGACGACCCGCTGAACGCAGTCCCGACTGGCTGCTGCCGACCGACAACGACCCGGCGGACAGATCGTCCGCACAGGCTTGAGGAAACTGCCATGGACCGAAGAAAATTCGTCAAAAACGCGGGCATCGCCGGGCTGGCCGGCTCGGCCGGACTGCTCGCCGCCTGCGGCAAGCAGAATGCAGCCACGGACTGTGACGGCGATTCGCGCAGCAACCAGACCTTCGAATGGAAAATGGTCACCACCTGGCCGCGGGACTTCCCCGGCCTGGGCACGGGCGCCAACAGGCTCGCCGAACTCATCGGCAAGCTGAGCAACGGCCGGCTGGTCGTGAAGGTGTTCGGGGCCGGCGAACTGGTGCCGCCCTTCGACGTCTTCGACGCCGTCGAACGCGGCACCGCCGCAATGGGTCATGGCGCCGCCTATTACTGGAAAGGCAAGCTGCCGGCCGCGGAGCTTTTCTCCGGTGTTCCGTTCGGGCTGACGGCCAGCGAACTGAATGGCTGGTTCTATCACGGCGGCGGCCTGGAGCTGTACCATGAAGCCTACGCGCCGTTCGGCATCATCCCCTATCCGGCCGGCAATACGGGCACCCAGATGGGCGGCTGGTTCAACAAGGAAATCAACCGCGTCGCCGATCTCGGCGGCTTGAAAATGCGCATCCCGGGGCTCGGCGGAGAGGTTCTCCGGCGCCTGGGCGGCACACCCGTCAACATAGCCCCTACCGACGTGTTCATGGCGCTGCAGAGTGGCACGATCGACGCCACCGAGTGGGTCGGACCCATGAATGACCTGACCGTTGGACTGTTCCGGGCGGCGAAGTATTACTACTACCCGGGCTGGCACGAAACCGGCACCAGTCTCGAAGCGACCGTCAACGCCGAGGCCTTCGCAGCCCTGC
>JAVVFH010000134.1:0-9421 GCA_032250585.1 Lysobacterales bacterium | reverse complement strand
GTTTGTCGTCATCGCAGGCATCGACGAGTTCACCATAAAGCGTGGCCTCGGTGGCGCCTTTGTCGAGGCAGCATTCCTGCTGACCCCAGGTATAAAACGCGATTTCATTGTGGTCCGCGTAGAGTCGGATCTGCGCGTGGGATACGGGCTCGAATTGGAGAAACTGAACGTTCCCGGTTTCCAGATCGTGGCGGCTCAACAGCGGTCCGAAGGACCCCTTGCCGGAATCGAGCCGCGTGGTGAAGAAAAGGCTGTCAGGCTTCAGCTGGACATTGGACTCGGTTTCGACGCACACCCAGGCCCTGGCGTTGCAGCCTTCGTGCATCGGGTAATCCACCAGGCGTGCATGCCGCCTCACCGATGTTCTCAGGCGCGCCGTTTCGAGGTAAGCCTCGGTGGCGACCGCGTCCTGGTAGTAGCTCAAATGGTCGCCGACATAGGCCAGGATCTCCACCAGGGCGACGCCCATGTCGGGCACGTGCCGTTCTTTCCAGTCAGGCATCACCAGGGCCAGCCGATCCAGCAGCAGTTGTCGGAAGCTGGCGTAGTCCCTGGCCAGGTAGTTCAGGTCCGGCTCCTGGCGCGCGGGTTCCGGACAGTGCCTGGCGGTCGCGCAGTCGAGATCGCCGGGGCAGCCGACCTTGAAGCTGAAATCGAGCGTGCTGTAGTACGGGTCGAATGCGGGATGCGGGATATCCGGCTGTTCGCCGTCCCCCGCTATGACCTTCAGTGTATAAGTCGAAAAATCACCCGGCCGGTCAACGGTCACTTCCAGATAGTCGTCGATTTCCAGGCGTTCCGACCGGTTCAGGCTAACGCGGGTGACCTGGATGTTGCGAACCTTCCGACCCCCTTCGATGCGGATCTGCTCCGGCGTGACCGAGACCGGCGTCTTGTCGATCAGATAGACCCTCAGCACGCGCTGGTCCGCGCTGATGTCCAGGTAGTCCAGGCCGTTGAGCCGTTGATTGCGCTGCAGTATTTCGCGGCGCCGGGGGTCGGTGCAGGCCAGGTCTCTCATGACCCCATGCTCCGCGTCACCGACAGGGTTCCGGCCTGCTGCGTGCGGATGACGTAGTACTCCAGTTCCACCCGCACGGTCGAATCCTCGCTGCTCACTTCCAGTTCCCGGATTTCCACGACGTCGCCCAGCCACTGCTGCAGGCCCGCCTGCGCCGTAAATTTCAGCGTGGCCGCCAGTTCCGGGCTGTTCAGAGAAAACAGCAGCTGGAGCAGCCCGCTGCCAAAATCCGGCCGGTTGACCCGTTCGCCCGCGCCCGTCAGGAGAAACTGCTCGATCATGTCGCGGACGTGTTCTTCGTAATCGGTTTCCGCCGTCCGGCCGAGGGGGGAGAAGTGCAAGGGATAGTCGATGTTCATCACAGCGCGCTCACTCGGGTCTGGGTGGCCGCCACGATCAGCGGCGTTCCGGTCGGGGTGCAGGTCGACTGGCCACTCTGGACCAGCAGCGGTTGGCCCATCGACGTGACCCGCGTGGTGCCCGACAACCACGTGCCGGTAACGCAGGGGCCGTTGCCGGCGCTGGGCGGCGGCATGGTGCAGCCGGCGACCAGGTAAGGCGAGGTGATCAGCACGGTCGGCTGACCGCTGACGGTCACGCGGGGGTTGGGTGTGGCGGGCGTGGCCTGCCCGGCGTGGGAGCAGAGCACCTGGGCACCGACGTGTAAGAGAAATCCTGGCATCTATACCTCCTAGGTCACCACCAGCGCGCCGTTGTTTACGGTGACCGTGGGTCCGGTCATGACCAGGCTGGCGCCTTTGCCGTTCTGGATGTAAATACCGGTGTCGTTGACGATGATCGAAGCGCCGGTCGGGCTTTTCAGCATGAGACCGCCCGTCGGGCCCGGCAGGTCGCTGATCACGAATGCATTCTGCCCGGCCGTCTGCATGACGATGTTGGGCGAGATCGGTAATCCGGCGTGCGCCAGCGGCGGCACGTCGGACGGCGAGCCCCAGCGACCACCGGACCAAATGGGGTAGTCCGGGTCGCCCTGTTCGAACTCCACCCAGACACCCGCACCGATCGGCGGAACCATGTACACGCCCATCGGCGGCCCGGTCGGCCCGGCGAGCGGGGTGCACGGCTCCGCCCAGGTCGAGGGCACGGCCCCCAGGACATCGGGCACCATGCAGGTGATCCGTCCGCGCGTCTCCGGATCGACGTTCGCGACGACCGTTCCCCGGTACTTTCCGTAGTAGGTGTTGCTCATACCATCACTCTCGGCGTATTGGAGATCAGCCCGTCGCGCGACAGGCTGAAGTTCTGCTTGTATTCCCCGGGCTTGATGTCGTGCGTGACGCTGTCGACGTAGTACATGCCGTCGTAGGCGGGGCTCGCGCCGCGGACACCCACCAGCATGCGCGGTTGCAGGACGTTGCCGTAACGCAGCACGTCCAGCGAACCCGAGCCCGATATGGCCGCGGAGTTGTTCATCAGGAAGCCCAGGATGCGCCCGGCCGCCCTGCTGGGATCGTCCTTGGCGGCGGAGTCCTCGAACTCGACTTTCGCCGGCGGCGTCGGGCGGGCGCCGAGCGGCGGCTTGAACAGATCGACGTTCGGTACGGGTATCGGTATGGGGACCTTCTTCGTAATCGGGTCCATGATGGTGAATATCCGGACCTTCTTGGCTTCGCCGTTCAGGGAAAAACTCAGGGATTCCACGTTGGCGTGCGCATCCATGTTGGCGGACAGCGCCGCCTGCGGAATCGGCAGGTTCAGGTCCGGGCCGAAGTAGGCCGTGCTCTGGCCCGGCAGCGGACCGGGCGACACGTAGAACACGTAGCCGGCCCGGCTTGCAAGGGTCTTGATGAAGTTCAGGTCGGTGCTCGCGGTCTGGCTTTCCCAGCCGTCGGTCGGCGACTGGACGCGCGGGATGATCGGCGGGATCACCAGCGGCACGATCCCCAGAACCGCGTAAGGCGCCAGCTTCGCATGGATCTTGCCGACGTCGGGAACGGCCGGAAAGGGCATGCTCACCTCTACCAGGTCCATCGCGACGCTCAGGTCGCGGCCCTTGACGCTCAGGGTGGATTGGCCCACCTCGTTGCTGGGCGCGTAATCCTGTTGCGTGACCAGTCCGTCCATGATCACCCGGGGCAGACCGTTCAGGGTCACGACGATGATCACCCGCGTGCTGATCGGGTCGAAGTAGCCGGCAGGCAGCATCGTGTTGATCAGCTCTGATTTCCGGTCGACGGCGAACCGGAGTTCGAAGCCCGTGACTTCCTTGCCGCTGTTGACCTGCACGCTCTGCAGCGAATCGATGACTGCACGGGGCGCCGGGACGGGAACGGCCGGGCCGATCAGCAGGGTCAGGTTGATGCCCTTAACCATCCGGGGCCCCGGGAATGCCCGCCGGAAGGGTAATGCGCAGGCGTCGCCCGACCGTGCGGGTCAGGTCGTCGGGCACCATTGCGCGGTTGGCGTCGCAGAGACGCCAGAACAGCTCCGGATCGCCCAGATAGCCGGCGGTGACGTTGTCCAGCCGCTCGCCTTCGGTGACGCTGTGCTCCTGCATCAGTTCGAGGGTTTCCGGCGCGGGCACGAATCGCCGCATCAGGTACACGACCCTGCGGCCGTCCGGTTCCTGCAGTTGCCAGGTTCCGATGCCATGGTAGCGGCTGGTGGGCGGGAACAGTGCCCGCTTCATGACGCTGGAATCCATCAACGTTTCGAGTGGACGCTTCATGTAATACCTCCGATTCCCAGACGGCT
This sequence comes from Lysobacterales bacterium, assembly GCA_032250585.1. Taxonomy (GTDB): domain Bacteria; phylum Pseudomonadota; class Gammaproteobacteria; order Xanthomonadales; family SZUA-36; genus JAVVFH01. The sequence goes on along the minus strand of JAVVFH010000134.1, from coordinate 5,685 downwards.
CAGCTGAACGGCTGCCGTTCGGTCCCGCAGTTGCTCCTTGCGCGCCAGGTAGGTCATGAACAGGCTGCCGCCTTTGTGGTCGAAGCCGACGTCGTCGACGCTCAGTACCCGCATTCCGAGACTGACCTTGGCGCGGAGAGGATTCAGGCTCGGGCTGAAGGCCTCTTCGGTGATGCTCAGTTCGGTGATGCGCACCGGCAGGATGCGTTCCTTGCTCCAGACGAACAAGGTCAGCGCCGACTCCATCGGGGCGATTTCGAGGGTTCCGCCGCGGGCCTTTTCGTTGTTGGCGCTCAAAGCGGAGGTGCTGGGATAGAGGAGCGACTCGAGTGCGGCCAGTTCACGATGGATTCCGAGTTCCGTGGCGGACTCGTCGGCGACCTCCAGCAGGTCGGTCGCGTCCAGTTCGGCATCCAGTTTCAGGGTTTCGACCGCCGGACCCCGGAGCCGCAGCGCTGCTGACAGCGCGCCGTCTTCTCCGCCGGCGCCCTGCACCTGGAAGCTGCGATTGAGCGACTCGGGGTTGTACTGCAGCGGAATGACCCGCTGCACCATCGAACGGGCGGGATCGAGCACCACGATGCCGCCCTTGGCCAGTTGCGGTGAGCCGGAGAACCCCGTCATGATCGCCTCCCTGCGTTGCGGGGCCGGCCGGCCCCCTTCGCGGTTTCGCCAATTCCCTCGTATACGGCCCGGGCGATGCCTTGCCCCATCGTGGCCGCCCCGTCGGCGCTCCCCAGAGTGAATGTGCCGCCAGTGAGCCGGCGGTGTTCGGCGCTCGTGCGAAGTTGCGGCCGCAATTCTCCCGGCGCCAGCAGGCGGGCCAGCTGTTCCCGAACCGCATGGGCCAGCTGTCGGCGGCTTCCCGCGCCGCAGCCAGGATCGTCCACCACGAGTCGGTCGATGTGCAGGTTGATGATCATTTCACGGCCTCCAGCCGGTCCTGCCAGACGAAGTCGGACTCCTTGATGGGCTGTCCGATTTTGCGGAACTCCGTGCGGGCCGCGTCCAGCAGGTGGGGCATACCGACCTCGTCGCCGGATTGCGCCGCAAGGAAGGCGGCATTCAGCGCGATGTTGTGGATGCTGCCGCCCGAAAGGTTCAGCCGGGCGAGCCGGGCGAAGTCGATGTCGGGGCGAACCGGGGTCTTTTCCGGAAAGATCTGTTCCCAGATTTGCCGCCGCAGGGTTTCTCCGGGAAACGGAAAATCCACGATAAAGCGAAGCCGGCGCGTGAATGCCTTGTCCAGCGCGCTCTTCATGTTGGTTGCGAGGATCGCCAGGCCAGGGTAAGCCTCCATGCGCTGCAGCAGATAGTCGATCTGGGTGTTGGCATAGCGGTCGTGGCTGTCCTTGACCTCGCTGCGCTTGCCAAACAGTGCGTCGGCCTCGTCGAAGAAGAGGATGGCGCCGCTGTCCTCGGCCACATCGAACAGTTTCCGCAGGTTCTTCTCCGTCTCGCCGATGTATTTGCTGATGACCGCCGAGAGATCGATGGCATACAGGTCGAGCCGGCACGCATTTGCGATGACTTCCGCGGCCATGGTCTTGCCGGTGCCGCTCGGCCCACTGAACAAGGCGCTGATGCCCAGTCCGCGATTCATTTTTTCCCGGAAGCCCCATTCGCCATAAACCCGGTTTCGGCTGGAGACCTGCTGGGAGATCTGTCGCAGAAGTCGGCTCAGATCCTCAGGCAACACGATGTCGTCCCATGTCGCCCGGGCGTCGATGGGGCGGGCCAGCCGCGTCATTCCGGAACGAGTGGCGGCGCGGCAGGCCGACCAGACGGCCGGGGCGTCCTCCGATTCGCTCGCGGGGTCCTCTGCCTGCATTTCGCGGGCGAGTCGGGCTATTTCCGGCTGATTGAACGAGAACTGCTCGGTCAGGCGCGCCAGTTCGTCGTCGGCTTCCCGGCCCAGGGCGTCGCTCCAAAGCTGAAGTTGCTCCTTCGGCAGGGGTTTGCGCACAGTGAAGCTCCGGGTGGTTGGCGGCGCTTCGGCTTGCCCCGGTGATTCATCGATCAGGATCACGCCGCCGCCGTGCCGCAGGATTCGTTGCCCGAATTGCACGATCTGCCGGTACTGCATGGAGTCCGCATCAGCCGCATCGAGCAGCAATGCCAGCGGCAGCAGGCGTGATTCGCGTTGCCAGAGGCGGGCCAGCGATTCGTGATCGTCGTCCCTGGCCGACAGCCGGTCAGCGCGCAGCCGGTAAACCGACAGACCCTGGTGCTTACACGCTTCCGTTGCGACAAGCCGCTTGCTTTCGCTGTCACTGCCCAGCAGGCGGATCAGCCGTGGTTCATGCGCTGAGCCATCGGCCCGTATCGCATCCCGAATCCTCTCGGCCTGCGCCTGCTGGGACGGTGGCAGCTTCTCCATTGGCAGGCGGGAAGGCAATTCCTCGACCAGCTGGGCCAGGCGCTCATCCAGGGAGTTCAAGCCCTTGAGGTAGTTGACAATGCGCTCATCGGCCCTGATCGGCCGCAGGATCAGCGGTAACGAGGGATGTAAGGAGGGATCCTGGGCGATTTCGATCAATTGCCAGAAGCGCAGCGCGCCGTGCGGAGAAAGAGCGCTCCAGTCGGGAGCCTCGAACATCCGGAATGCGAGGGCGAAACTCGGATGACGCTGGTTTCCGTCGTCCTGCGCAAGGGCGCACAGGGCCGGTATGCGCGTGTCCAGTTCCTGGGCGGCGCACAGCGCGAGCGCGTTCTTCTCGAATTCGGACAGGCCGAGGCTCTCGGCCAGGAGTTTTAGTGCGGGTGGCGGTGAATGTTGCTCGAGCAGTTCGATTTCTTCTGTGATCCTGGTCAGTTCGTCTTTGTCCGGCGCGGTCAGACGAAGGGGCTCCCTCTCCCTGGCCTTGCCGGCAGTTTCTGGCTTGTCACGGCGAAACCAGCCAAAGCCCGACTCCGGCGTGCTCTTCTGCTCGCGGGTCGCGCGCTCCGGAATCAGTTCGCGTAAACGCAGGCGGATCCAGGCAAGCATGGCCTCGATGTGCGCCTGGTTGTTCTGTTCCCATACCGTGATCATGTTCATGTGACGGTCACCATCTGGTCGGCATCGAACTCCGGAACGGCGCCGGAGAAATCCACCGGGACGCTGTCCACGCCATCCACGCGCAGGCGGAGCAGATAGGGTTCGTCCCGAGCCTGCGCGTCGGTCACCGTGAACTGGAGGTTGCCGGGCGCGGTGGGACCGGCCGGAGTCGTCGAAGCGTCAGGGCTGAATTCGCGATCGGCGAATAGCAGGCGGACCCGCTGCGGGTTTTTGATCTGCGGCAGACATTCCACCGTCAGCGGAATGGTGCCTGCCGGTGCGCTGGCCGGATTCCGGTTCACGATTTCCGGCGACAGGGCCAGTGACAGCGCGTTGCTCTCGACTAACGGCGTGTCCGGCAGATCGAGGGCGACCGAAAGTACGTAGAAGCCGGCTGGCCACTTCGAGCCGGCTGCCGCATCGTCCGACGGCCCCGGGATGGTGAACCTGAGTTCGTTTCCCGACGCGGGTTCTTCTGGTTCCAGTTCCACGAAATGGTCGAGCCGGGGATGCCTGAGCCGGACCGAGACGCCCTGCGCGGCGAGATTCTCGCCCAGCAAAGTGACCGTGTCGCCGAGGTTTGCGGCGGGCTTTTGATTCGGAAAACGGAGCCCGGCAAGAGTCGGCGCCGCAGCCGCCATCACCGCAGCCCCGCGGTCCCCTTCGCCTCGCCTCAATACCGGCAGAGGCGAGCTCGGCGGCCTGGTGCTCTCGATCAGCACGACCGACACCTCGTAGGCGATCGAGAGTCGGTACTCGGTCTGAAAGCTGGTCCAGAGTTTGGACATGTCGTCAAGCGTCAGGGCCACAGGCGTGATCTTGATTTTTTCGATCTGGCTCGCCAGCCCTGCGTCCGGGATCAGCCCGCTGAGTTGCGACTGGGTCAGGATCGGGTTGTCGTGCAGCGCCAGCATGCCCTTGCCCAGCGTCTCGTGAACCGAGAAATCCTCGTTGTCGCCATAGGCGGTCAGCAGATAGCGCAGGATAAGCGCCAATGGCGGCGGCCCGGATTGTCCCGGGGGGTTCGCGCCCGGCATGGGCCCGTTGCGGAACGCCGGGTTCATTTCGGTCCCGTACAGGAAGAGGTTCAGCTGATCGTTGTTGCCGGCAGTCACGTCGCGCGGGGGTAGTGTGGTCACAGACACGCCCGTGCCGCCAAGCAAATGAAACAGCGCGGCCGTCACCGACGCGATTGCGGAAGCGTCGCTCATGATCCTCCTCCTTTCTCCCGCCGGGCGAGGTAATCATCCAGGCTCATGATGGCGGGCGCTTTCCTCCGTCGAGGTGCCGCCGGTCCGGGGTTCCTGACGGCTTTCACGTCCACGCGGCCGATCGTTACGTTGATGACGGGTTCCGATGCACGCTCCGGCAGACCGCGCCGTTGGTTCAACCTGCTGCGCAAAGCGGTCATCCATTCAGGGGACGCGTGGTCTGTGCCAGGTCGGGCCGGTTCGCCAGGGGTTCGCTGTGGGCGCGAGGAAGCGTCGGCGACTCGTCGAGGCTGAGCGGCGTCCATCGCGCCCGGGCGTTCGTTTGCGGGGCCTACCTGGCCGAGGGCTGGCGGCGCATCATCGGATGCGCGGGACCGGGCTTCAGCTTCGCGCGGCTCCGATGATTCCCGCCGGGACGTCAAGGCATTCAGATGCGCCAGCAGCGATTCGATGCGTCGCGGCCAGTCCTGTTCATGTTGCAATGGGATGGGGGCGGGCGTGGCGTGTTCGGGCGCGCCTGGCGGGGTTGAACGATCCGGAACGCCGGCCGCCCCTGTTTCACGGGTCTCGCTCGCAGCGGAATCGGGCCCTGAGGGACGGACCCCCGGCTGCGTCGCATTGCGCACGCGCGACGGTCGTATGCGCGGCGCAAATGTCGATTCCACCTCGGTCGGCGCTTGAACGTTGGGTTCGGATGGGCCGCGGTAATCAGGGCTGGGGTACGATTCGACCTGCGGCAACCCGGCGGCCGGCGCATTTTCGTACCGGGAGCCGATGCGCGGCTCCACGGTCCGGGCGGTTCCGGCATGACGCGCGATCAGTGCGATGAAGAAGTCCCGACTCATCGCACCATGCCCAGGTACAGTTGCCGCCGCATCGGACTGAGGGCGAGGATGTCGGCCTCCTGCCAATGGTAGGCGCTGGCGAGCTCGTGCACCGCGAGCAGCATTCGCTCGGCCCAATCGCTGATTTCAGCCCACAGGAACCGACCCGCGTCGAACACCACCGGCCATTCGTGTGCGCAGCTGGGGCAGGTCAGACGAATGTCCATATGCGCCTGTGGGTCCAGCTCATCGATGCGGCGCCCCACCGCGTCAATGACCTCTTTGGGCAGTTCGTCAAGCTCACAGGGTTCCGCGCGAAAGAGGGCGCGGCTTATGCAGCCTTCCAGAAGCATCGCGACTGCGGAGTCCGGTTCCTGTTCCGGGTCGATACGCGCCAGATCCTTACTCGCAGGGAGGCGAAAGTAAATCCGGTAGTCATCCACCAGGATTTCGTGATCGCCGTCGATCTGCCCGGGTCCGGGCTGCCCGGCCATCAATTCCCCAACCGGGTTTTCCCATTCCGTGCGTTCGGAGCATTGCGGGCACACGGCAGTGTTTGCCAGGCGCTCGCCGAACAGCCGTTGCCGCAGGAGCAGCAGTTCGTTGTCGC
>JAVVFH010000133.1:0-9472 GCA_032250585.1 Lysobacterales bacterium | reverse complement strand
TCTTCGAGATCCTGGATGCGCGCCTGGCGTGCCAGCAGCATGACGCGCAGGTCGTTTTCGCCGCATTGACGAATGAAAGTGGGCTGGACAGTGACGGTCATGATGGGAATCCCCTGCGATTAATAGTGGTGTTATGTACAGTACTATTATAGCGCAGAACGGCCGGGGATGCAGGTTCAATGCGACTTCGACGAGCGCAGAAACCCGTTGCTCAGCATTACATACAGCAGCCAGTTAGAAGTGGTGTTCGCCTACTCGCAGCTCAGCATGAAACGAACCCGAACGGTGAAAACCGAATTCTTGTTCATGATGCCCGGTGACTCGCGCACGCCTGCCGAGATGTCCACGTCTTTCACCACGCTGTCGCTGCCGGGTCCCGGAAACGGCACCTTGACGTCAACCTGGGAATGACCGACGTCGTTTTTGAACAGATCGACCTCGGTCGCCGTCAAGCGCATCCTTACAAGGACGTCCTTGTTGCATTCGCCGATATCCACTGTGACGGGCTCGGGAGCTCCGTAAGGCTCCTCCACCGCGCCGGCGTCCAGCGTGTGCTTCGGTACCCTGAATGCGACCTCGCCCTTCAGCCCTTCGTGGAAAATCTTCGCCTCTACGTCATACTTCCAGTCGTCGCCACAGTTGCCCTGCTGGCTCTCCGAGATCAGGCTCATGGTCAGCTTGCAGCTCATATATCGGCTCCTTGTCATGCGCCGGGACGCGTCGGACCGGCCGCTTCGCCTATCTTGAGTTAAGAGCGCATGGCAGGTCAAACCCGGTGGGCCGCCCGGGGCGAACCTGCGGTCCGCAGCCCGTGAGCGGCGTCGGCCCAAGCCCCCCTCAATCCGGCTGGTTCGGGGGATCGGGATCGTAAACGAGTTCGTCCGGTGATTCGTCCACCCGCTCCATCCAGGCTTCCAGCAGGTCCAGGTGGTCCTTCTCTTCCACGGCGAATTCCGCCGCCATTGCGCGGATTTCTGGCACCGCACTGTGCCGGCTGATGTCGGCATAGAAATCGTGCGCACGCTGCTCGTTGCCCATCGCGATCCGCAACGCCCGCGCGGTGTTCATCCGGTAATTGACATCGCCGAGGTCTGCCGTTTCCGGACCTTCCATGGTCTCCCAGGCGAAATCCCAGGGCGCGATCAGCGGTAATTCGCGCCCGGTTGCGTGGTTGCGAACCTCCTGCGCGTGCAGGCGGCTGTAGCGCGCCAGTTTTCTGAAGGTCGCAGCGACTTGCGGGTTGTTATGCACGTCCATCGTATCCGCCAACTCCTCGTGCCGGTCAGCGGCTTCCTCTTCCAGTGCGATGGAATAGGCGAGAAAGGTGTCGAGATCCCTTATCTTATCGGCGACGCTCACGAGCCAAACTCCGCTTCGATGTCTGCCAGCGTGCCGTCACGCGAGCCGCCCGGCTGAAACACCGGGTAGTCGTTCTTGTAGATCACGCCAAAGCTCATGCCGTCATCGGCCTGGATGCGCTGGGCGGCCAGGATCGGGTCACCGGTGGGCCCGCCCTCGAAGGGCCGCACCTGGTGTTTCCACTGCGTCTGTTCGGGCCGAAACGTCGGCCAGGGGCTGAGCACCTGGATGAAGGAGAAACCGGGGTGTTCGATGGCCTCGACAAGCATCTGTGCCAGGCCGTTCGGGTCGCCGGTGAAGCCGCGGGCAATGAAAGAAGCACCGGCGGTCAGGTCCATGTTGCGCCGGCAGGCGTGGATGAAATGGTTGCCGCCAATGGACAGGCCATCGCCGTCGCCGCCGGCCACCAGCACGGTCAGATCCGGGCGCGCCGCCTTCAGGCCGGAGGCCAGCGCCAGCGCGCGGCCGTGCACACCGTGAAAACCATAGACGCTGGTGTAGGCGGCAATCCGCGACGAACAGCCGATACCGGTGATCATCGCGACGTCTTCGCGGGGCAGGGCCAGCCAGGCCAGCGCTTTGGTGTAGGCATTGAGTACCGCGAAATCCCAGCAGCCGGGGCACCAAACCGGCTTGATGTCGGATTTGTAGGCTTTCGGTTTGATCGGCGTGGCCGTGCCCGGGGGGTTCATGTTTCGCTCCATTGCTCGATCTGCGCGACGATTTCCCCGGGCGTCAACAGCAGGGGGCCCGGTCTTGCCAGCACGCGCAGCTCCGCCTCGAAGTCATACCAGGCTCGCAGATAACGGTGGAACTGCCGGGTCTGGCTCTGTTCGACCACCAACACGCGCGTGACGCCGTCCAGCGCCCGCGCCAGCTGCTCCGGCCGGGCCGGGCTCAGCAGCCGCAGGGCGATCAGCCGCACCGGCCGGCCGCGGCTCGCCAGCCGTGCGGCCGCCTCGCGCGCCGCCGCGGTGCTGGAACCCCAGGTCAGGATCGCCAATTCGCCCGCGCCGCGGATATCGGCCCAGTGGCTGCCGAAATCGAAATCTTCCAGCTTGCGCAGGCGTTTTTTCAGCTGTGCTTCGTGGTCGGCGGCCGCGGCCGACGGTTTTGCACACTCGTCATGCTCGAGACCGTCGGCGACGTCAGTCGATTGCGGCGTGCCGGGAATCGCCATCGGCGAAACCCCGTCGTTCGTGACCCGGTAACGCTTGTAATTTTCACCGGCAGGTGCTGTCCTGCGAAGCGGAATGGCGTCGAGCCGGTATTCCGGCGACGGGATCAGCACCCGCGACTGGGCGAGGTTCTGGTCGGTCAGGATCACCGCCACCGTCTGCAGGGCCTCGGCCAGCCGCACGCCCCACTCGGTGGTCAGAATGCAGTCCGCATGATCGAGCGCGCCGCCGAAAGAGCTGCCGATGACCATGTTGATAGACGCCAGTTCGTCCTCAGCCTGCAGCAGGCAGCCACCAAGCAGCTCCAGCCGGGGCGACAGCCATTCCAGCAGATCGCTGGCGGGCGTGATGGGGTAGGCCGCCGCGAAGCGGATACCGCCGCGCAATGCGCCCAGCCCACAAGCCTCGCTGCCGTTGATCTGCCAGTACTTGTGCACACTCGCCGTGCTTCGCAGGATGCTGCCTTCGCTGCCCAATTGAGGAATCGGTTCCTGTTGATAGCCCTTTTCGAAGGCCGCCAGCGAACCGCTGGTGATTCGTTCGCCCTTGCCTCCGAACGCCGACTCGATAAGCGGATTCGCCACCCCGCTCACCAGGCCCAGCCACCGTGCCAGCCGGTCACGGCTCCTGCAGTGCCTCGTACCGCGCCCGGAACAGCCGGTTGACGACGTCGATTTCGCGGGACGGCGCCGGCACGGCCGTTTCCCGGTAGACGAAACCCGTGGCGCGTCCGACACTGTCGGCGTGCCCCCCTTCGATGTCCCGTTGCACGTCGGGGCGCCAAATCACCGGCGATTCATCCGGGAAATGCAGACGCCAGTCCAGCATCTCCGCCGTAAACGGAATTTCGAGGATGCGGCAGATGCGCCGGAAAGCCGCCTCGCGGTCGCGGCCGAAGGCTTCGAAGCGGATCGCGGAAGCTGCGCCGAACCGCCGGGCACGCTGGTGCAGGTCCAGCAGGTGGGCATAGGCTGCCGTGAAACTGTCCAGGCTGCCCCAGCCGGCACGCGACCAGGAAGACCAGGTGTCGGCCGGATCCCGGAACAGGAACAGCGGCCGCGTCGCCACAATCGCGGCGTCCGAGGGAAACACTGCCAGCCTGCAGTCGGCCGGCGTGCTGTGACCGATGGTTTCCTTGGCGATCGCCACGCCTGCGTGCGCCTGGTAGAAAAGGCCGTAATCCGGCCGGCCGGTTGTGCGCTGGCCGGACTTCACGGTTTGCAGGTAGCAGGTCACGCCGGGCGCGTGGGAAAGCGAATGGATCAACGCGGTGGATCCGCTCTTGCACAGCGAGACGATCACTCGCAAGCGGGTCGACAGGGGCACGGCAGCGCCGCCCCTTACCGGGCCGCGGGCCGCACACGCGCCACTCGGTCGGGGGTGAGCACATACAGCGCACCGTCCGGGCCGGTGCGCACATCGCGAATCCGGGCGGCCAGTTCGCTGAACAGCGCTTCTTCGTGCAAGACCTTCTGGCCCGCGACTTCGAGACGGCGCACTTCCTGCGCGACCAGCGCACCCACGAACAGGTCGCCTTTCCACGCGGGGAACAGGTCTGCCTCGTAGACCGCCAGGCCGGAAGGCGCGATCGACGGCACCCAGTAACGGACCGGCTGCGCCATGCCCTCGAGTTCCGTGTAGGGCGAAATCACCGCACCGCTGTAATCGATGCCGTAGGTGATGGCCGGCCAGCCGTAATTGACGCCGGCTTCGATGATGTTCACCTCGTCCCCGCCACGCGGGCCGTGATCGTGCAGCCAGATGGTGCCGGAGCGATCGACGGCCAGACCCTGCGGGTTGCGCAAGCCGTAAGCGTAGACGAAGGGCGACTGCGGAAACGGGTTACCGGCCGCCGGCCGGCCGTCGTCCCGCATCCGCAGGACCTTGCCGAGGCCGCTGGTTATGTCCTGTGCCGCTTCACGGTAGTCAAAACCGTCGCCCGTGGTAAGCAGCAGCGTGCCGTCGGCGAGAAAAGCCATGCGGCCGCCGTAATGCACGGGCGTGTCCTTGCGCGTGAAGTTGCGGAAGATGATCTGCAGGTCTTCGAGGCCCCAGCCCACCAGCCGGCCGCGCGCGACGGCCGTGCCGTTGTCTTCCGGCGTACCTTCGGCGAACGACAGGTACACCAGTGCATTGTGTTCGAATTGCGGATGAGGCAGTACGTCGAACAGGCCACCCTGGCCGGCAAAGTACACCGCCGGAACGTTATCCAGTGGCGCACCGGCCCGGCCTTCCGCGTCAAGCCGACGCAGCGTGCCCCCCAGCTCGGTCACCAGCGCGCTGCCGTCCGGCAGGAAAGCGAGACTCCAGGGCAGCGACAGCCCGTCGGACCAGGTTTCCACTTCGTAATCCACCGCTGCCGCGGGGGTTGAGGCCACCAACGCCAACGCCAGGATCAAACTCGCCAATCGCGCGCTCAGATTCATCAAACTGTACCCGTGTTTATTCAAATCGGTCTCTATGTGGTAGCCTGCCCGGAGACCCGCATGGCGTCGCTTGCAGGGAATAAAAGCATACATGATCAGGATCTTCGGAGCGTACCTCCTGTCGCTCATCGCCGGCTACGCGCTGGCGAGCGTCATCGCGACCCAATCGGTGGTGGCCAGGCTGCAGGAGATGGGCGTCGACGTCGCCTTCATGGACCGCCTCGACATGACCCTGAAGGACCTGCAGGGCCTGGCGGGCAGTTTGCTGCCCATGCTGGCCTTCGGCTACCTGATCGCCTTTTTGACCGCCGCACTGCTGAGCCACAGGAAACCGTCGTGGCGAACACCCCTGTTCGCGCTGGCCGGCGCGGCAGCCCTGGTAAGCATCCACCTCATGCTGAACATGGCCTTCGGGGTCACGCCGATCGCGGTCGCCCGCACCAGCGGCGGCTTGCTGGCGCAGGCCGCCGCCGGCGCGGTCGGCGCGTGGCTGTTCGCGTACCTGACCTGGCCCGCTGCCCGGTAATCGCGGCTGAAGCCGCTCCTACATCCGCTGCCCTCGGCTTCAGCTGCGATTCGCCTGTTTCCGGGCCGAATCCAGCCCCAAAAAAAGCCGCCCCGAAGGGCGGCTCAACTACTGCGGGGAAAGTGAATCGGCTGCGCTGCCTCAGTCCTCGGGCGAACCGAGATTGAACAGCCAGGTCTGCCCGGGGGCGTCATCGACGCCGTCGTTGTCGGTGACCACGAACAGGTCACCGTTGGCGTCCACCGTCATGCCTTCGGGCTTGTCGGGCACCCAGCCATTGATTGCCTGGTAAACCGGCAGCAGGTCACGGACCAGCGTCTTGCGCAGGGTGGGCCGGGATTGCCCCTGGCCGTTTTTGCCGCGGTTGGCCTGCCGGTTGGCGTCGCGCCCTGCGTCCAGATCGACGCGGTAAACGCGCTTGATCGCCGCATCCGGACCGGCCTGGTTGTCGCGCTCCAGCACCAGGAACTGACGCTCGCCGACGGCGACGATCTCGGACAGCCCCACCCAGCCGCTGTCCGCTTCGCGCGGGTCCAGCGGGTACCAGTGGAACTTCCAGTTGCCGCTCTGCGGGCGGTACTCACCGATGCGGACGATGCCCTCCGGTTCACCCAGCAGCCATTCGCGCTGGAAGGCCACGTAAACGCGCTCCTCGTCACCGGAACCGGTCACCGCAACGCCTTCGAAACCGAAGCGGTGCTGCTTGTTCGCGACCTCTTCAGGCAAGCCGATCTGCTCCAGCACTTCACCGTCCGCGGCCACGCGGATCAGCAGGTTTTCATCCCGAAAAGTGCGCCCGCCGCTGTTGTCGATGTTGCCGCTGCCTTCCGAGACGATCCAGAAGCCGCCGTCCGGGCGCATCGCGATGCCTTCCATGTCGTAGGCGTCCAGTTCGTCCTGGTCAATGCCGTGGAGCCTGGTGTAGCCGGTGATCAGGGCCGGCTTGACGCTGGCGTCCAAATGGTAAATCCGCGGCTCGACGTAGAAGCTGTCGTGCACCGCGTAGAGTTCGCCCGGTGCGTCACCGGCGGTCAGGCCGGACAGCGCCCCGAACGGAATCGGCCGCAGGGTATCGGCCGACGCGCCGGCCGGCGGTGTCGGGTCCTCCACCGACGCGACGGTCGGATAATCGGGCCCCGCGGGCATTTCCTCGTAGCGGTAGATGTTCACCATCGAACGCGCTTCGTCGTCCACCTCGTTCGCGATAATCACGAGGTCACGCGCCGGAATGGCGATGACGGATTCCGGGCCCATCACGGCCGGCAGGAGCTGCAGCAAGGCGGGGGCGGCCTTGTCCGCCAAGTCGTAGACCGCGACGGTGTTGCCGCGCTCGGATCCAACGAACAGCAATTCCCTGCCGCCGAAATCCGGCAGGTAGCTCACCGCTTCGGGCTCGCTGCCCTTGTTGCCGGAACGGTCTTCCGGGTAATGGCCGTGCATGACCTGCAGGTAGTCATAGGATTCGTAGGACTCGTAGACGACGTCCCCATCCCCTTCGAAAATGGTGAAGCCGCGACTGCCGCCGTCCATATCGCCTTCATTCGCGCTGGAGAAATGACCCGTGCCGATCCAGGTGACCGTGTCCGGCTCGCGGTAGACGCCGCTTTCGTCGTCCTTGAGCTGAATCAGGTCGTCCTCGTCGGTGTCGATGTTGACCAGGTCGACTTTGCCGGCACTGAAGGAATCGACCACTTCAGGCACGGTCAGGTCGACGATGACGAAGGCGTTGTTTTCCTGCAGCGAAACCAGCGCCTTGTTATCGGCGTTGATGTGCACATATTCGGGCTCCGGGTCCGTGTCGAAGCGCAGGCCGCCCAAACCCACCAGGGAGACTTTTTCGATGCTCCAGTCGGCCGGCACGCTGGCGTCGGTGTCGCGAATGACCGCCAGCTCGCCCGCATTGGGCTGCGGAATCCGGCCGAACAGGTAACCCTTGTCTTCGCAGGCATCCTCGTTGTCTTCGCCCCAGTAATCGGGGAACAGCGTGCCGCTCGCATCGTGGCAGGCTTCCTCGTCGCGCTCGTTTTCGATCACCACGGCGACGTGGCTTCCGTCCGGGCTGACGGCCACCGAGTCAGGCTGACCTTCGAGGTCGTGAACGGCCAGCGGCAAACAGGCGCCGTTGGCGGCCAGGCACGCGCCGAGGCTGAAGACCTGGAGCTCACCCGCGTGGTCCGCGTTGAACACAGCGCTGAAACCGGGCGAGCGGTTGATGCCCACCAGGATGTACTCGGCCGGATTGTCGTCGGCGTCCACGCCGGTGAACAGTGCAACCGAGGTCGGCTCGCCGGCAGCACTCAGGTCGATCGCGCCGCGGGCGGCCGGCGCGCTCGGGTCGCTGATGTCGATCAGCCCGACCGTCTCGCCGGGGCTGTCGCTATAGACCAGCGTCAGGCCGTCGGCGGACACCGCGATGATCTCGGAGGAGGTCTCGTCGCCGCAGTCGGTGTTTTCGCACACCAGGAAACTGGCTTCAAGATCGAAATGCTTCGGCGCGGGCGGCGCCACGCCACCGGCCTGCGAGGCGACCGGCAAGCTCAGCGCGATTCCCGCGAGCACCGCCGTGGTCAGGTTGCTTTTCTTCATTGTGAAGGTCTCTCCATTCAGGTTTGTTTTGGGCCGCCGCTGCGATTGCGCGGCGAGTTCCTGAAGATATCGGCGAGCCATGACAGGGTGATGATGATTCGATGACAAAAGTGTCACCGATCGACGACCGCGCAGCCGTCGCTGAAGCATTTATGAAATAGAGGCGCCGCCGGGCGGAGGGGAAACTCAGCCCAGAGCCCGCATGCCCGCTTCGATACCGCTGACGGTCAGCGGAAACATGCGCTCGTCCATCAGCTCGTTGATCATCCGGATGGAAGGAGTGTAGTCCCAGCGGTCCAGCGGCTGGGGGTTCAGCCAGACCGCCTTGGGGTAGGTGTCGAGCAGGCGCTGCAGCCAGGCGGCGCCCGGTTCTTCGTTCCAGTGTTCCACGCTGCCGCCCGCGTAGTGGATTTCATAAGGGCTCATGGTCGCGTCACCGACGAAAATCAGCTTGTAGTCGGCCGGGTATTTGTGCAGCAGGTCCAGCACCGGCAGGCGCTCGCTGTGGCGGCGTTTGTTGTCCTTCCACACCCCCTCGTAGACGCAGTTGTGGAAGTAGAAATACTCCAGGTGCTTGAACTCGCCGCGAGCGGCGGAGAACAGTTCCTCGCAGACGCGCACGTGGTCGTCCATCGAACCGCCGATGTCCAGGAACAGCAGCACTTTGACGGCGTTGTGGCGCTCGGGCACCATTTTGATGTCCAGCAAGCCGGCGTTACGCGCGGTCGACTCGATGGTGTCGTGCAGGTCCAGTTCGTCGGCTGCGCCTTCGCGCGCGAAACGCCGCAGCCGCCGCAGGGCCACCTTGAGGTTGCGGGTGCCCAGTTCCACCGAATCGTCGAGGTTGCGAAATTCCCGGCGGTCCCAGACTTTGACCGCGCGGCGGTGACGCGAGACGTCCTGACCGATGCGGATGCCCTCCGGGTTGTAGCCGTAGGCGCCGAACGGCGAGGTGCCGCCGGTGCCGATCCACTTGCTACCGCCCTCGTGGCGTTCTTTTTGTTCGGCCAGGCGCTGCTTCAGCGTTTCCATCAGCTTGTCCCAGCCGCCCAGGGACTCGACCAGGGCTTTTTCTTCGTCCGTGAGCAAGCGCTCGAGCCCCCGGCGCAGCCAATCTTCCGGTAGCTCGGTCTTGCCTTCTTCGAAAAGCTGCTCGATGCCCTTGAAATGCGCCGCAAAAACACGATCGAAGCGATCGTAATGGGCTTCGTCCTTGACCAGCGTGGCGCGCGCCAGGTAATAGAACTCCTCGACGCTGTAGCCCGCGACGCGCTGCTTGAGCACTTCCAGCAGGGTCAAAAACTCGGTGACGGACACCTTCAGGCCGCCGTCGCGCAGCATGAAGAAAAAGCGGATCAGCATCCCGTCAGCGGCCCTCGCGCTGGCTCAGGAAAATC
>JAVVFH010000132.1:0-9513 GCA_032250585.1 Lysobacterales bacterium | reverse complement strand
CGGCACATTTCCGACGCTGCCGTACGTGAACTGTTCGAAGCCGAGTGGGGCACGCGATTGCATGCCGAACCGGGGCTGCGCATTCCGAACATGTTTGACGCCGCGATCAGCGGCCATTTCAGGGGGCTTTACGTGCAGGGCGAGGACCTGGCCCAGAGCGACCCGAACACGCAGCACGTGGAGCGGGCGCTGAGAGCCCTGGATTGCCTGGTCGTGCAGGACCTTTTCCTGAACGAGACGGCTCGTTTCGCTCACGTGTTCCTGCCCGGCTCCTCGTTCCTGGAGAAAAACGGCACGTTCACGAATGCGGAGCGGCGGATTTCGCCCGTGCGCAAGGCCGTTGAGCCGTTGGCGGGACTGGAGGACTGGCAGGTCACGATGGCCCTCAGCAACGCCCTGGGCTACCCGATGGATTACAGCCACCCCTCGGAGATCATGGACGAGATCGCCCGCCTGACGCCGACCTTTTCCGGCGTGAGCTACGACAAGCTCGACCGTCTGGGCAGCATCCAGTGGCCCTGCAACGAGGCCACTCCGGAAGGCACGACCACCATGCACGTCGACGCCTTCGTTCGCGGCAAGGGTTATTTCGCGATCACCGGCTTCGTGCCGACCGAGGAACGTGCAACGCGGCGCTACCCGCTGTTGATGACGACGGGTCGGATATTGTCGCAATACAATGTCGGCGCCCAGACCCGGCGGACCGAGAACACCCGCTTTTACGACGAGGACGTGCTGGAAATCCATCCCTTTGACGCGGAAGAGCGCGGCATCGCCGCGGGCGACTGGTGCGGCATCAGCAGCCGGGCAGGGGAAACGGTTCTGCGCGCTGTGCTGACCGCGCGGGTCCAGCCCGGCGTGGTCTACACGACCTTTCACTTTCCCTCCAGCGGTGCGAACGTGATTACGACGGACAATTCTGACTGGGCCACGAACTGCCCGGAGTACAAAGTCACGGCAGTGCAGGTGGAGCGGGTCACCGAGCCGTCGAAATGGCAGCAGGAATATCGGAATTTTGCCCGCCGACAGGAGCGCTTGCTGGAAAAGGCGCAGGTTTGAGCCGTCCGTTCGAGAGCGAGCCGAGGCCGATGGGTACCTACCGTGAAGTTCCCGTGGTCACCCGGCTTGCGTCCGGGGACAGCGTCTTGTTTGAACGGGTGAGTGACGGCATCGCCACCGAATTGCCGGTGGCGCTGACCTATAACCGCCGCTCTCATGTCGTGATGATGGCCACCCCCGCCGATCTTGAGGATTTTGCCATCGGCTTTTCGCTGACCGAGCGCCTCGTCGGGAGTCTCGAAGACATTCACGCCACGCGGGTCATTCCGCGGCCGGGCGGTATCGAACTGGCGCTGACCATCGATCCTGCCTGGTACGACCGGCTCGACACGCGGCGGCGAAACATGGCCGGGCGCACCGGCTGCGGCTTGTGCGGCGCGGAAAACATCGAGCAGGCGCTGCGTGCGCCTTCGCCGGTGGGCCGTTCGCTGACCGTAAGCCACAGCGCCGTTCAAAAGGCCTTGCAGGCGCTGCGGGGACACCAGCCGCTGCAGGGCGTGACCGGGGCCACGCACGGGGCCGCCTGGTGCGATCGTACCGGCGCCGTCATCGCGGCACGCGAGGACGTTGGCCGCCATAATGCCCTGGATAAACTCATCGGGCATCTGTACCGCCGCGGCTATGATCCCGCTGAAGGTTTTGTACTGATTTCGAGCCGCGCCAGCTACGAGATGGTCTACAAGGCGGCAGCCGCGCAAATCGAACTGGTCGTGGCGGTTTCGGCACCGACCACGCTGGCGGTGGAATTTGCTGAGCGTTCCGGCGTCACGGTGATCGGATTTGCGCGTCCCGGCCGGCACAATGTCTACTCCCTGGGGGAGCGACTGACGGAAGAGAAGAACGGGTGAACCAGGAAGCTGCCCAGCTGGTGAAGATGGCCAACCAGATCGCTGATAACTTCAGTTATCACGAGGACGCGGCCGATCGCATCAGGGAACACCTGCAGCGGTTCTGGGCGCCGTCCATGCGCAGGCTGATCAAGCAACATCTGGCTGCCGGCGAGTCCGGCCTGAGAGCGAGTGCCGTCGAGGCCGTTCAGGGCCTGGAAACGGATTGATGCCGCGCGCTCGCCTGGTCGGTGCGGTGTTGGCCGGCGGGCGGTCAACGCGCATGGACGGACAGACCAAGGCCCTGATTTCCCTGGGCGGCAAACCGATGATCCGGCATGTGATCGACCGCCTGCGCCCGCAGGTCGACGAATTGTGGCTCAGCGTCGAGTCGGAATCGCCCGATCTTGCGGTTTTCGACCTGCCGCAAATTGCCGATCTGCGACCCGGCAGTCAGGGGCCGCTGGGCGGCCTGGTGGCTTGCCTCTCGCGACTGGCCGATCCCGACGGCTGGTTGCTGCTGGCACCCTGTGACGCCCCGTTCGTGCCTCGCAGGCTGGCGTCTGAATTGCTCGCTTGTGCGAGGCGAAAGCAGGCGCCCGGTTGCCTCGTGCGCTACGCCGGTGAGGCCCAGCCGACGTTTTCGCTCTGGCACGGCAGCCTGTTGCCACGGGTCGCGGAGGCGGTGGAGGAACAGGGTCTTCGCGGCTTCAAGGCCTTTTTGCGAATACAGCCGCTGCCGGCGCTCGATTGGCCGCCAGGCCGTGTCTCGCCTTTTATGAACATCAATGATCGGCAGACTCTGCTGGAAGCGGAACGCCTGCTCGACACCGGATAAGGAAAAATTGCCCATGCTCGAAGTCAATGCCGCCATAGACCGCTTGCTGAAGTCTTCTGAACGATTGGTGGAGGCGGAAGAGTGTCCGCTGATCGAAGCAGCGGGGCGCGTTCTGGCCGATAGCCTGACAGCGCCCATCGACGTGCCGCCTGCCGACAACAGTGCGATGGACGGCTATGCCTTCCGCTACGAGGACTGGCCGGGCCCGGAGGCGGAATTATCCCTGAGCCAGCGCATCACAGCAGGCTCGGTGCCGCAAAGCCTTGCGCCGTCGTCGGCGGCCAGGATTTTTACCGGGGCCGAAATCCCCGCGGGTGCCGATACCGTCGTGATGCAGGAGCGTTGCGAGGAGTTTGGGGCGGGCGTTCGTATCCTCGAGCGCCCGGTCCAGGGCGCCAACATTCGTCCGCGTGGGCAGGATATTACGGCTGGCCAGCAAATACTCGTCGCCGGCCATCGGCTGCGGACTCAGGACCTGGGCCTGGCTGCTTCGCTCGGAATTCACCGGATACCGGTTTTTCGCAGGCTGCGTGTGGCGGCAATGTCAACCGGTGATGAATTGCGCGAGCCGGGAGAAGCTGCCGGACCCGGTCAAATCTACAATTCCAACCGCTTTATCATGTGTCCGCAACTTAAGGCCTGGGGCTTCGAGGTGATCGACCTGGGCGTGGCTCGCGACAATCCGGCCGCGGTTCGCGAGATGCTGCTGGAAGGGGCGGAGCGCGCGGACGTCATCGTTTCTTCGGGCGGTGTCTCGGTTGGCGAAGAGGATCACGTCAAGGAGGTTGTGAAATCCCTGGGTTCAATCGATCTATGGCGCATTGCCATCAAGCCGGGCAAGCCCTTCGCTTTCGGGCAGGTCCGCGGCACGCCATTGATAGGGCTGCCGGGCAACCCGGTGTCCGTCTTCGTCACGCTGCTGGTGGTGGCGCGTCCCTATCTTTTCGCCTGCCAGGGCAATGCCGACCACGCACTGAACGCCACGCGCCAGGTGGCGCTGTTCGACAAGCCGGGCAGTTCGCGCGAGGACTATCTGCGTGTGCGCTCGACGCCTGATGGCTTGGAGCAGTTCCCCAACCAGAGCAGCGGCGTGCTGTTTTCGACTTGCTGGGGCGACGGCCTGGTGCGTCAGAGCGTTGGTGAAGACATCGAGGCCGGCGGTCTGGCCGATTTCCTGCCCTATGCGCTGTTCAATTGATCGGTGCCCGGCCACAGTCGTCCCGCGCCATGGTTCGGGATCCTGCTGCAACATTCGGATTGACCCGTTGCCAGTTCAGCATCACGGGAGCGAGTTTCAGAGCGGCTTTAGAGCCAGCCGTTCGCTGATAAAGCGCCCGATCGGAATCGCAGCGGTGGCCGCCGGTGACGGCGCGTTGCAGACGTGCAGGCTGCGCGGGGTTTCCTCGATCAGGAAATCGTCGATCAGGCGGCCGTCCGCTCGCACTGCCTGGGCACGAATGCCGGCGGGATGGGTTTGCAGGTCTTCGAGCTGGATGGCAGGGCAGTATTTGCGGACCTCCGCGAGATACCCCTGTTTCCACACGGAATTCCGGATTTCGCGCAAACCTTGGCACAAATGCCGGGCCGACACTTTCCAAAAGCCCTTGAAAGCCAGCAGTTCCCAGGTATCCCTCGGGCTGAAATTGAACGTCCCGTAGCCTTCCCGTTTCCAACCCTGCACGGCGTTGGGGCCAACGAGGATCTCGCCGTCGATCGTGGGCGTGAGGTGTACCCCCAGGAACGGCAGTGCCGGGTCGGGAACGGGGTAGATCAGGTGATGGACCAGTGTGCTCAGGGGTCCGGCGAGCCGATAATACTCACCGCGATAGGGGATGATGCGGAATCTCGGTTGCAGGCCATGCAGGGTGACGAGGCGGTCCGCCATCAGCCCGGCGCACACTATGAGTTGCCGTCCGGTGAATGACCGGTCTGCGCAATGCGCGATAATATTGGCACCGTGCTCGCTGATGTCGGTTACCTTGGTACCGAAGCACGCCTCGCCACCACGCCCGAGGAACTGTTGCAGCATGAGACGGCAGATTTCCGGGTAGTCGGTAATGCCGGACTCGCGCACCAGCGCAGCTGAGACGCCGGTCACCGCGGGCTCTCGTTCACGCAGGGCTCCGCCGCTCAGCCACTCCGGCTCGAGGCCGTTCCGCCGGCAGCGATCGAAAAGATCACACAAGCGGTGCTCCTCCAGGGGCGTCGTGGCGACCAGCAGTTTACCGGTAGTGCGATAGCGAACGCCATGCTCCTGGCAGAATGCGCGGGTGGCCGCGGCGCCTTCGCGGCAAAGGCGCGCCTTCAGGCTGCCGGGTTGGTAATACACGCCGGCATGAACCACGCCGCTGTTGTGCCCGCTTTGATGGCGCGCCGGGCCCGGCTCCTTTTCCAGCAGCAGGCATTTCCGTCGCGGCCAACGCTGCTGGATCGCTATGGCTGAGGCCAGGCCGACGATTCCGCCGCCGATGATGATCACGTCATATCGCATTCTAGTGTATCCCGCCGGCAGCGCTCGCTTGCGGCGGATTTTCCCTATAATCTGTGCACGACAGTCGAGTGCGCTTCGGCTTGTGGCCACAAACAGAGTGCAATCCTTCATGGGACAATCTTTCGAAGGCTCCGACAAGGTGTTGTTCGTCAACAAGAGCGTAGCCCAGCCTTGGGAATGCGACGTGATGGGGCATATGACCACCCGTTTTTACGTTGCGAAATTCGATGATGCTTCCTACCATTTGCTGCACCAGGTTTTTGGCTGGTCGATCTCCGACCGGGAATCGTGCGGGCTCGGCTGGGCCGACGTTCGTCACGTGATCGAGTATAAAGCGGAGGTCTCCGCCGGCGAACTGCTGGAAATTCGCGCGCGATTGAAGAAAATCGGGAAAAAGTCGTTCACCGCGCTCTATGAAATGATCGATTGCTCCAGCGGCGAGGTGGCCGCGACTCTGGAGGCAGTGTGTGTGCATTTTGACCTCAATGCGCGCCGTGCCATCGCGATTCCGGGCGCCATGCGCGCCCGCGCCGGGAAATTTCTGGAAGACTGATCCGCCCAGCGAGGTGCTGGAGGCGGTCGGGTTCGGCGGATGCAAGCGCGGTGTCGCGCTGAACATTCGGTAGCAAAGAAATGGAATTCTTTGCAGTTCCTGATCAGGCGATCGAAGTTGGACCGCGGCTTGAGTGCGGCAACTCATGAACAGCATAGGAGGGCTGTGCTTCAGTGGCCGGAAACGGCATAATGGGCGCCGTTTAGCGCGGGCCGGTTCTTTGACCGACAGGCCCCGGATTGTCACGAGGAAAGCCAGTGATCAGGATCAAAGTTACCGACCTGGAAGGCCGGGAACACGTATTGGAGGCCTCGCTGGACATACCACTTATGGAGGCTCTGCGTGAGCCCGCCTGGGGTGTGGAGGCGGTTTGTGGGGGGATGTGTTCCTGTGGAACCTGTCACGTCTATCTCGACCCGCAGTGGCTGGACAGTTTTCCCGCCAAGGGCATAGACGAAGAGGAATTGCTGGATTTTCTGGATTATGCGAAACCCAATTCAAGGCTCAGCTGCCAATTACTGATTCAACCGCAGCACGAAGGCCTGTCCCTGAAACTCGCTCCGCAGGAGTAGTAAAAAAGGACGGCGGGTTCTGCTCAGGCCGATTCGCAAGCGGGGCTGTTTTCAGGTTTCAGGTAGACCCAGCCGTCGGCATTCACGACGACGGTTCTGGCGCGCAGTCGCGAACCTGGATAACAGAGTACGAATTGTCCATCGCGCGCGTTTTCGGAGTCGGCCAGTCCGGCAACTGTAAATGAAACAACCGCACGAACCCCTCCGCTGGCGATGATTTCAATCGGTTGATGCGGCGCCTCGAATACTTCGAGCAGTTCGATTTCCTGCACTTCGCCATCGGCGTTGCCGTCGCTGAATACCAACCAGCCGAGCGCCCAGTTGTTGTCCCGCCGGCAAGTCCGGCCATTGGAACTAGGGCAGACGCGCACGGTGCTGTTACGGGCTTGAGCTTCCTGCTGTGCGATATTCAATGCCGTCAACAGATTCTCCGATGCGGAATTGATGCGGCTGCGCTCGAGCAACCAGGAGCTTCCCGGAACGGAAACGAGAAAAATCAGGCCGGCCACTGCGATTAAAATCATCAATTCGATCGCTGACAGGCCCTGCTGGCGACCTTTTGCACCTACTGGTGAGGCTGCCATGTTGATGGGGATCTTCCTTGTCATTCGACGCTGATGTCCGTATTCAGCGCTTTGTCGCTTCTGTGAATGAGCGTAATCACGCCGGGATTTTCGGCCAGCCCCCGATTGTCGAAAACATAGTTATTCGCCGTCGAGTCGATCCGGATTTCGGAGGGAAGCGTAAACGGCTGCAGCCCCGCGGCTGCGTCCCGGACCGGGCTCTTGACCCTGTACGTGAAGCTGATGACTGCGGGCGTTTCAGTGCTTCCCACATTCATGGAGACTGGCGTCTCGGTCAAACGGGCGAGGTGGCGGGCGCTGCGAATGGAATATTCCATGTTTTCGGAAGCAGCATGCAATTCGGCGCGCGCGGCGGCGTTGCTGAGCGAAGGGACTGCGAACGACAGTGTCACCATTAATAAACCGATCCCCAACAGGATCTCGATCAACGTAATTCCCTTCGAACGTGCCATGCAAAGGCCGGGTGTCGCTCTGTTCATTTTCCACCTGCTCAATCACACGGGTACCCCGCGTTGAGTGCTGAGCTTTCCTTTGCGTTGACGGAACGTCACCAGGCGAGTGTGATTTGCCGTTTCGCCTTTCCATGGCTGAATAATTGCAGTCGCACCCATGGGTGCGGCGTCTGAACAGTCCTTTGCGTGGAGGTGCTTCAGGAGAGTGTGACCGGATGGAACACTCAAGTGCGCGGCTACGCCGGAGCACCCCTTGCTGAAGCCAAATCCATTTGATGCGAGGCGATCCGGCAAGCGCCAATGGTTTCGGATCTCCTGCAGCGATCGTTTTCCGGTCGGGTCGCTCGTTACCCCTTCATGCAATGCCATACCGACCTGATAAAAGTATACTGAGTCAGCCAAAATAACGATACAGGAGCGTTAGCCGGTTGTCCGGCGGTTACTACCGTTCAGCGGGGCGGTCCCGACAAATTGCCGAGGTGCGCTGTCTTCGACCTGATTTTGGTATCCGTCAACCTGGCTTGGCACAATAGCGGGTTCGCGGCGGCTTGAAGTCAACATCGAGCATTCCGGTCGCTCTCTCATGGCGTGCTGATCAACGAGTCTGCCGTTTTTCGGATTCGCAGCTTGGTGTGGCCTGTCAGTGGAGAATCCTGGCCCGGATTGTCGCAGGTATTTCGCGCAAACTATCCAGCAGTGATTGCGGGTCGGGTGTTTCGATGTCCATGACCACGTAGCCGATGTCGCCGTGAGTGTCCAGGTACTGCGATGCAATATTGACCTGCTGCTCGGAAAATACCCGGTTGATTCGTTGGAGTACGCCCGGTTCGTTGCGGTGAATGTGCAGGATACGGCTCGCATTTTCGTGGTCGGGCAGCGAAACCTGCGGAAAGTTGACTGCGGAGCGAGTGGTTCCGTTGTCGCTGTACTTGACCAGTTTACCCGCGACTTCGAGCGCGATGTTCTGTTGGGCTTCCTTGGTGCTGCCGCCGATGTGAGGTGTCAGAATGACGTTGTCCATGCCGCGCAACCGCGACTGAAAAGCTTCGGAGTTGGACCCGGGCTCGACCGGGAAAACATCAATGGCCGCGCCGGCGACATGCCCAGATTCCAGTGCGTCGGCCAGGGCATCGATATCTACCACGGTACCCCGGGAGGCGTTGATCAGGAATGCCCCTGGCTGCATCGCGCGAAAAAACCGCGCGTCGGCCATGCCGCGGGTGAGCGGCGTTTCAGGCACGTGCAGGCTGACCACGTGGGAATCACGCAATAGTTCCCACAGGTCCGGGCTGCTCTCGGCATTGCCGAGCGGGAGCTTGTTTTCGAGGTCGTGGAACAGGACGCGCATACCGAGGCTTTCGGCCATGATCCCCAACTGGGAGCCAATGTGGCCATAACCGACAATGCCGAGGGTTTTACCGCGCACTTCGTGGGAATGAGCCGTTGATTTCAGCCACTCGCCGCGATGGGCGGCCGCGCTGCGACGTGGAATGCCCCGCATCAGCATGATAGTTTCGGCAAGCGCGAGTTCAGCTACGCTGCGGGTGTTGGAAAACGGGGCGTTGAATACCGGTACGCCCGCCCTTTCCGCCGCCACTAAATCGACCTGGTTGGTGCCGATGCAGAAGCAGCCGACGGCCACCAGTCGGCCAGCGGCCGTGATGGCTGCGGCGTCCACCTGGCTGCGTGAGCGGATGCCGAGAAAATGGACGCCCTGCAGCGCTTCACGCAATTCCGCGCCGCTGAGCGCCCGGCGCAGTTGCTCTACCCGTGTGTAGCCATGCCCCTCGATGATTTCTCGGGCGCTTTCATGGATTCCCTCCAGAAGCAGAAATCTGATTTTGGTTTTATCCAGCGAGTAATTCGGTGAATCGCTTAACATGGCATTGATTAACGGCCTCAGGGGGGATTACCCTTGTATTCTGTCGCCTCGAAGGCGTGTGTGCAAGCTGAGGCAAATCGATGACCGCCCCAATCCGCAAAGACATTAAATCCTTTTTCGAACGCGCCTGTCCGGACCTCAGATTGAGCCTTGATCCGGCCGTATTGAACAGCCACGGAATCGATTGGACACGGTTCGGAACTCCCGCGCCGGCCGCGGTGGCGTTCCCGGATTCCGCGTCGCAGGTGATGGACC
>JAVVFH010000131.1:3562-9549 GCA_032250585.1 Lysobacterales bacterium | reverse complement strand
CCTTGAGCATGTAGGCGCGTTCGTGGAGGCTCATTCGGCGCAGGGCCGGGCCGCCGATTTGACGGCCATAACGCAGCACCTCGGAAAAGTCGATGCCTGTGCTGCTGACGGTGGTGATCGGCTCGCCGGTGATGGCGTTTCGCACCTCGACGCCGTCGCTGCTGCCTTCGACCCAGGAACCGGCTACATAGCTTGGCAGTTGCATTTGTTTCTCCAGAACAAAATAATCGTCAAAAGTGAAATGAGATATGATACAAAATATCATGCCCGGTTCACAAAAACTGTATAATTTCGGCCAGCTTCGGCACCGAACCGGAACCCGACAAAACGACAGCAGGTAATGATCGTGACCAAGCCCACTGAAAGCGGACTCCATGCAATAGAATCGGCCAGTACGGACGAACTGCGCAGTGTGCAACTCGTTCGGATGAAGCAGACGCTGAACCGCGTTTATGAAAATTCGCCCGTTTACCGCGAGAAATTCGAGGACCACGGCGTGCACCCCGACGACCTCCGGGAACTGAGTGATCTCGCCCGTTTTCCGTTCGCCACCAAGCAGGAACTGCGGGATCACTATCCCTGGGGTAGTTTCTGTGTGCCGATGGAAGAGGTGGTCCGGATACACGCCTCCAGCGGCACGACCGGCAAGCCGACCGTGGTGGGTTACACGCGCAACGACATCGACCTGTGGGCCGATGTGGTGGCGCGCTCCATTTACGCGGCGGGCGGGCGGCCCCGCGACAAGGTGCACGTGGCCTATGGCTACGGACTGTTTACCGGCGGCCTGGGCGCGCATTATGGCGCGGAACGGCTGGGTTGTACCGTCATTCCGATGTCCGGAGGGCAAACGGAAAAACAGGTGCAGCTGATCCACGACTTCGACCCCGACCTGATCATGGTCACGCCCTCGTACATGTTGAACATCGCCGACGAATTCGACCGCCAGGGCATGGACCCGCATAAGCTGAGCCTGCGCTGCGGCCTGTTCGGCGCCGAGCCCTGGACCGAGTCGATGCGCCGCGAACTGGAGTTGCGTCTCGGCATCGACGCGCTCGACATCTACGGACTGTCGGAGGTGATCGGGCCGGGGGTTGCGCAGGAGTGCCGGGAAACGAAGGATGGCCCGACCATCTGGGAGGATCACTTCTATCCGGAGATCATCGACCCGTATACGGGCCAGGTATTGCCCGATGGCGAGCAGGGCGAACTGGTGTTCACCAGCCTGACCAAAGAAGCCATGCCCGTCGTCCGATACCGGACCCGCGACCTGACCCGCCTGTTACCCGGTACCGCCCGGCCCATGCGCCGCATGGACAAGATCGTCGGGCGCAGCGACGACATGCTGATCATCCGGGGCGTGAACGTGTACCCCAGCCAGATCGAGGAACAGGTACTGACCATCGAGACCCTCGCCCCCCATTACCTGATCGAAGTCACCCGCAGCGGCAACATGGATTCGGTGACGATCCAGGTCGAGAGGAAACCGGAGACGGATCCCGGAGTCAAGGATGAGGCAGCCGCGCAGCTGCGTCACCGGATCAAGTCCTATGTAGGAATTTCCAGCACCATCGTCGTTTGCGATGTGGGTGTGATTCCCCGTTCCCAGGGCAAGGCGCAGCGGGTACTGGACAAGCGTCAATAAGTTCCTGTCCTGGAACTGAGCCGCCGCCGTCAACCGGGCGTCAGCCCAGAAAGATCTGCCCTTCGGGATAGCGCACCCGCGGCGGGATGCGCGTGGCCAGGAACAGACCCAGCGCCAGCGGACCGACCCGGCCGATGAACATCAACACGATGATGACCGCGCGACCGAAGCCGTCCAGTTCGCCCGTCGCACCCAGCGAAAGCCCGACCGTGCCGAAGGCCGAGGCGACCTCGAACAGCAGGTCAAGAAAAGGCTGGTCCTGGGTCAGCGTGAGCACGAAGGTCGCGGTCATGACCAGGATCAGGCTCAACGAGATCAGTGCCAGCACCTTCATGACTTCCTCGCTGCCGAGGCTGCGCCGGAACGCGACGGGGCGGGCGCGCTTTCGGAAATAGGCCACCGTGGCCAGCAGCATCACGACGAAGGTTGTGACCTTGATGCCGCCGGCGCTCGAGGTTGCGCCGCCGCCAATGATCATCAGCAGGATGAACATCAGCGCACTGCTGTCCTCGATCGCGGCGGTGTCGATGGTGTTGAAGCCGGCAGTCCGGGTGGTCAACGCCTGGAACACGCTGGCCATGATCTTCTCGCTGGCACTGGCAAATTGCCCGAGTGTGCCGGGGTTGTGCCATTCGATGATCGCAAAGGTCACCACCGACCACAGCATCAGCCCGGCGGTGCCGGCGAGCATCAGCTTGGTATGCAGCGACAGCCGGTTCCAGCCACGGGTGTAGTGCAGATCGGTCAGCACGCTGAAGCCGAGACCACCGACGACGAACAGCAGCGGTACCGTGAAGTTGACGATCGGATTGCCGGCCCAGCGCGAAAGGCTGTCGGGGAAAAGTCCGAAGCCGGCGTTGTTGAATGCCGAGACGGTGTGGAACAGCGACTGCCACAGGCCCTCGCGCCAGCCGAATTCCGGCACGAATACCAGGCCCAGCAGCACGACGCCGACCAGCTCGAATACCAGCACCACGCGCAGAATCAACAGCGCCATACTCAACAGGTCCGACATCGAGGTTTGGCGCAGCTCGTCGCGCAGGAACAGCTTGTGCTGCAGGCTGATAGGCAAGCCCAGCATGCACAGTACCAGCACCGCGAAGGTGATGATGCCCAGCCCACCGAGCTGGATCAGTACCAGTATTAACGCCTGGCCGAATAGCGTGAACTGCGCGCCGGTGTCGACGACGACCAAGCCGGTGACGGTCGCCGCCGAGGTCGCGGTGAAGATCGCGTCGGACCAGTCAATGGGTTCGGTTGTGGCGGCCGGCAGCATCAGCAGCACCGTGCCGAGCGCGACCAGCAGCAGATAGATCAGTGCCAGGACCGCGGTCGGTGGCAGTCGGATGGTGTGTCCGGTAAAAAATGATGGCATCTCGGACCCCGTGCCCGCGCGCTGCGTCAATCAGCCGGGTCAGAGGCTGTCGCTGAAGTCCCGTAACGCATCGCGGCGGCCGATCAGCAGTAGCTTGTCGTCGGCTTCAAGTATGGTCTGCTCGCCGTTGGGCTCAAGGTGCCTGGAGCCGCGCATGATGCCCAGGGAGTCGAGGTCGGGGTGTTTATCGAGCTTGAGCTTGTCCAGCCCCTTACCGTGCAGATTGTCCGGCACGCGCAGGTCGACGATGTAGTAGCCGTTGCCCAGGCTCAGGTAGTCGCGCACCAGCGGGTTGTGAAGCATCTCTGCGACGTGCTGGCCCACGTCCTGTTCGGGATGGACTATCCGATCGGCCCCGAGCTTGGACAGAATGCGGTGGTGGGTTCGGCTCAGCGCCTTGACCCAGATCGTCTCGACACCCAGCAGCTTGAGATTCATGGTGCACAGCACGCTGGCCTCCAGGTCGTGACCCATCGCGACCACGGCCACATCGTAATTGCCCACGCCGGCCTGGCGCAGCGCGCCCTCGTCACGGCAATCGGCAATGACGGCCTCGGCCAGCGTCTCGACTACCGCGTTGACGCTATCCTCCACCGAATCGATGCCGAGCACATGGTTGCCGTACCCGGCCAGCTCGGTGGCGATCGTGCGCCCGAACGTACCCAGCCCGATGACGACGAAATTGCGTTTCCTGCCGGCCATGCCAGTCTCCTTGCAATCGATTGGCGGATCTTCGCGAACCGCCTTCCGGTGCATGGTACAGGATGGGGAAAACCGGATGAAGCCGGCGATCCTGCGCCATGATAATCGTCGGCGCGGGGATAGATCCCCGGCGGATATTGATGCGGAGCGCAGCAGCTTGCGGGTCTGGAGCGCAGTGAGCCACACCTGGCTATGCGTAAGAACGAAAAAAAACGACCAAAAAACATCGTCCCTGTCATTCTTGATCGTCCTGCGGACGTTTTGCCACCCGCATCATGCTTCCCTGCAATAAGGCTGCAGATCCTTCTGCAGTTAATTCGGCATCCATGCCTTCGTTCGATTAAAAATG
This sequence comes from Lysobacterales bacterium, assembly GCA_032250585.1. GTDB lineage: Bacteria > Pseudomonadota > Gammaproteobacteria > Xanthomonadales > SZUA-36 > JAVVFH01. Next base: position 5,481 of record JAVVFH010000131.1, on the reverse strand, counting down.
TATGTTAAGTGTATTTCTGTTGCCCGTCTGTGCGGTGATGAACATTCCGCAGAACAATGCTTGCGGTCGAGTCCGCACCAAAACCTGCCATTTCGACAGGGCCGGGTACCAGATACTGGACTCGAATAACTCGAAGACTATGATCAGGATTTTACGGTGTTCTGACTACAGGCCCGATGGGATGGGCCGCTGGTCAGTGCTGCTGCGCCATCTGCTTGATGAATTCGACGTTCTCGACGACCTTGTCCTGAATGTGCGTAATCTGCTCTTCGCTGAGGTGCCGGAAGCGCCCCATGGCTTTGAGGTACTCGGTGACGGGCAGGGCGCGGTCGATCGGGCGGGAAAACTGCAGGCCATCGGCTTGCGTGTATTCCCACAGAAGCACGAAATTGGTCTCGACGGCCTTGCGCGCCACCTCCATGTTCTGATCGGTGGGAAAGCGCCAGCCGGTGGTGCAGGGCGAGTAGACATGCAGGTAGGCGAAACCGCGCTTGGAGGCCTCGATGGCCTTGTCCAGCTTGTCGTACAGGTCTTCCATGTAGGCCGTTGAGGCCGTTGCCACGTATTCGCAACGGTGATTGACCATGATCAGCGCCAGGTTCTTGGCGTCCTGCGTCTTGCCCTGTGAAGGCACCATGCCCGGCCCTTTGCCGACCGGTGTGGTGGAGGTCCAGGCGCCGTAGGGCGTGCAGCTGGAGCGCTGCATGCCGGTGTTCATGTAGCCTTCGTTGTCGACCACCATGAACAGCATCTGCTCGTTGCGTTCGGCCGCCCCGGACAGCGACTGAAAACCGGCGTCCGAGGCGCCGCCGTCGCCGGCAATGGCCAGCGCCGTCACGTCACGCCCGACGCGCTTGTACTGCCGCTTGATACCGGCCAGCATGGCTGCGGTGTTGGTCAGCAGGGGGTGGAACACCGGGACCTTGGTGCCGGTGGTGCCGTTGAAGCCGACCGAGCCCATGCCGGGAACGCAGCCGGGCGGTGTAGCCAGCACGCTGTCGGGTCCAACGCGGCGCAGCGTGTGGCGCATCAGCAGCTCGGTGTTGCAGCCCTGGCAGCCGGCCAAACCCGGGGCGAAAAGGTCTTCCCAATCGCCCACTTCGTTGTAGATGCGCGCGGTGGTGACATAGGTCAGCGCATCGTGCGGGCAGGCCGGCACGCAGGCCGGCGCACCGTCGCAGGTGTCGCACTTGGTGACGTGCCCGCTGACGGTATCCAGCGAAATGCCCGCGTAGCTGCAGCCGATCGTGCACAGCAGGCAATCGACGCACTTCGACTGGTCCCAGTCGATAACGCCGCTGTCGCCGTTCTTGGTCAGCGCCGCGGCCGGGCAAACCGACACGCACTTGGGGTCGCCGCACTGGCGGCACAGCGCCAGGTCGAAACCGTCGTCCAGGCTGCCCATGATCTGTATGCGCGAGCGGGAGATGTCTTCGGTGCCGGTTTTGGTGACCGCGCAGGCCGTCATGCAGTCGCCGCAGCCGTCGCACTTGGCGGCATCGAAGGCGATGGTGTTGTAGCCTTTGCCCATAATATTTCCTAGCGCCAGAGTTGGGACATGAGTTCGCGCCCGACGGTCATCGGGCTGGCCAGGAAGCGCTGCTTGACCGCCGACAGATCGACCCGCCGCAGTATCAACTGGCACATCACCCCGGCATCGAAAAATTCGTTGACGCCGAAGATGCCGAGCAGGCGGTCGTCCTTGAAAACCGCCTTGATGTAGCGGCCGCTTTCCTCGTCGAAACGGGTCACGACCTCGCCGCCTTCCGGCTGCCGGCTGCTGCCGACGGAGATCGCGTGGCGGCCGAAAAAGTGATAAGTGTTCAACGGCACGCCGCCCGGGTATTTTTTCAGTCCGGAGTCGCCCGCCATCGCCATTCCCGCGATGCGGCCCTGCTCGGTCGCATCGGGCAGGATGG
>JAVVFH010000131.1:0-3552 GCA_032250585.1 Lysobacterales bacterium | reverse complement strand
TTGCGCGCAGCGATCTCGCCCATGCGCCGCACGTTGTTCCAGCCGTAGTAGAAACGGTACGCCTTGTCTTCTTCCGACCAGATCTGGCAGACGTCGCCGGCCGCCCAGATATTGGCGACACTGGTTTGCATGGTCTCGTCGACCAGAATCCCCCGGTCGTGCTCAACGCCGCTGCCGTTGCTTTGCAGGTAGGCGATGTTCGGCTTGACGCCGGTGGCGACGAGCAGCAGGTCGGCCTCCAGTTGCGTGCCGTTCTCCAGCGTCAGGCTGACCCCGAGCGGCGACGGCGCAAGGGCGACGACGCGGCTGCCGGTGAGGATTTTCGCGCCGTTGTCGGTGAAGGCTTTTTCGATCATATCCGCCGCGACCGGATCGAAGTAGCCGTCGGTCAGTTGTTTGGCCATTTCGACGATGGTGACGTTGGCGCCGGCCTTGACCAGGTTTTCCGCTGCGTGCAGGCCGACCAGACCCGCCCCCAGCACGACCGCCTGGCGCGACTCCCGGATCGCCGCGTTCAGCCGGGTTGCGTCGTCCAGCGTGCGCAGCACGTGGTAGTCGACCTCGTCGATGCCGCTGATCGGCGGGATCGCCGGCGTCGCCCCGGTGGCCAGCAAAATCTTTTCGTAGCTGATCTCGCTGCCGTCGGCGAATTCCGCCGTGTTGCGCTGCGCGTGCAGGGCTTTGAGCTCCGAGCCGCACTTGAATTCGATACGGTTGCTGGCGAAGAAGGCTTCATCGCGCAGAAACACGTTGTCCGCTGGCGATTGGCCGGAGACGACATAGGGCAGCACCGTTGGCGAATAGGGCAGGTGGGGGTCGCGCGTGCGCAGCATCAGCGAGCCGTCGACGTCGTGCATGCGGATCGCGGTCAGCGCTTCGAGCGCCGCATGGCTGCTGCCGACCAACAGGTATTTGGTCTGTTGCATCGTTAGTCCTTCTCGTTGAGCCAGACCGGCGCAGTCGGTGCCGGCTCCGTGAGCAGCTTCTGCGTCGCTTCGATGACGCGATGAAAATGACCCACCGTGATGTCGGCACCGGCCAGTCCGCCGATGAAACTGATGGACGGAAGTTGCCGGCCGAGCCGGTACAGGACGCCCATCATTTCCTGGTACATCGGCCCGCAGTTCCAGCGGAAACCGACCGAGCGGTCGACCACGCCCAGTGCCCGGATTTTGCGTAGGGAGTGAAGCAGCGCCTCGACCGGGAACGGACTGAAGGTCTTGATCTTGATCAAACCGACCGCTTGGCCCTGGTCGCGCGCCTCGTCGATGGCGTCCTTGGCCGCCCCGGTCATGCTGCCCAGGGTCATGATGGCGTAATCCGCGTCATCGAGCCGGTATTCCTCCACCAGGGGCGCAAAGTGGCGGCCGAAACGCTGCGCCCAGTCCTCGTGTATCTCGTCGATGACCCGCAGCGAATTCTGCATGCCGCGGCACTGCCCCTTGCGGTAGCGCACGAAATTGGCCGGGCCGGCGCCGCCGGCGCCGCCGGTCAGGGGATCGACGGCCATCGGCCGCTGGGGATCGAGCGCGACGTGCCAGTTGACGTCCTTGACGCCCATGAAGTCATCCACTTCCGCCTGCCCGGGCAGTTCGACACGGGAAGAGCCATAGGAAAGGTAGTTGCCGTCCAGGCAGACGTTGACCGGCAGCATCACGTCGTGATGCTCGGCGATCTTGAACGCCATGACGGTGGTATCCAGAACTTCCTGCACCGTTTCACAATACATCTGGATCCAGCCGACCTCGCGCACCGTCATCGCGTCCTGGTGCCCGCCCCAGACCGATTGCGGCGTGATGCCGTCGCGGGTCACGATCGACATGACGATCGGCAGGCGCATGCCCGACGTGCGGAAATAGGGTTCGAACATGAAAGCGAGGCCGGGGCCGCAGGTCGCGGTGTAGGTGCGCCCGCCGGCCAGGGCGGCGCCCTGCAGCACCGAGAGCACCGAGTGCTCACCCTCGGCATCGACGATGTCGGCATCCATGTGCCCGTCGGCGATGAGTTCGGCGATGTGCTCGACCAGCGACGACTGTGGCGTGATCGGATAGACGGCGACCATGTCCGGGCGCGCCAGCGCCACGGCAAGCGCGGCGGCTTCGTTGCCTTCGCAGAGGACGACTTTTTGCTTTGCGGGTTCGGCCTGGTCGTGGATTTCGGCCAGTTCAGGGCGGGCGGCGGTCATGACGACTCCGGGATCATGGTGATGGCGTTATGCGGGCACTCGGTGGCACAGATACCGCATCCTTTGCAGGTATCCAGGTTGAAATCGAACCAGGCCGGGCGCTCCTCGACGCACTGCACGGGGCAATACAGCCAGCACACGGCGCATTTGACGCATTTGTCGCGGTCGACCACCGGGCGCATGCTGCGCCAGTCACCGGGCAGCATGGGGCTTATCTCGGTGGCGACCGGACACATGTCGTCGGGCACGTTTGCCAGCTTCAGATCGAATGGCTCATAGCGTTTATGCCGGCTCATGCTGCCGCGCTCCGTTCGATGGTGTGCACCGTAGTTTCCTGATAGCCGCGCTCCAGCGCAAGCAGATTCTGGGCCAGGCCGGCATCACGAAAATCGGAACCTTTCATCGAACGTTTGAGGGCGTCCAGGGATATCACGCCAGTGGTGCGGGCAAAGGCGCCGAGCATCAGCGTGTTGGTGATCGGGCGCTTGAAAATTTCGAGGGCGATTTCAATGGCGTTACACAGCCCGACGACGCCGACGGTGTCGGCGATGACGACGTCTTCAAGGGGTGCGTGCGTGGCCTGCACCAGCGTGCCACCCGCTTTCAGGCCGCTGAAAATGTCTACCGATTTGGCCAGGGTCGGATCGACGCAGATCAGGCAGTCGGGTGTATAGATGTTGGTCATCTGGCGGATTTCGCGGTCGCTAAAGCGCAGAAACGAAACGACCGGCGCCCCTCGTCGTTCGAACCCGAACGAAGGAATTGACATGGCATACTTGCCTTCCTCGAGCAGCGCGGCCGCCAGCAGCGCCGCGGCGGTAACGGCGCCCTGGCCGCCGCGGCCGTGAATGCGAACTTCATACATGGGATTTCATCCGGCGCTCTCCTGTTGTCCGGCCAAGGGGCGCGGCGCCGCATGCCATCCGGGTTTGACCGCCGGGCCGCCGGTTCCCTGGCCGCGCACGGGCAGACGGGGCAGGGCCAGGCCTTGTGTGAATGCGGCCCGCAGCATGAGCGTGAATTTCAATTGCCAGCCGCCGGCGATCGCCGTGATGCCGGCCACCAGCATCAGGGCCGGCCCGCCGGGGATTTCGGCCAGCGCGGCAACCGCCGCCAGGATCGGCAGCAGATGGCCAAGCAGTAAAAACCGCGGCCCGAAGCCCCGCAATACGTTCCCAGCCGAGCGTCATGAACAGGGTCATGGCGCCGATGGCAATCAGGCCGCCGAGATAGTAGAGGATGTGAGTGACGTGAAAACGGGGTTGGTCTTTGGTGTGGGCGGAAAGAAAGGCCCAGAGGCGTTCGGCCTGCTCTTCGCCGAGCACGCCCTGGTCGGTGGCCTGTTTGAGCAGGCCGCGGTTGACCTC
>JAVVFH010000130.1:0-9704 GCA_032250585.1 Lysobacterales bacterium | reverse complement strand
TCCTTGTGGTGGCGGACATTCGGTTGATTTCGGAATGCCCCAAAATCAGAATCGATTCGTATCGTTCATAGGCTAGGGGGCGTTCTCAATTAAGTTTAATATAGTTCTATAATGTATTGTATTATATGATCTTTCCTCGGAGAAAACCATGGCCCGGATGCTACTGAGAGATGATCAATGGGAGCGCATCAAAGATATATTACCAGGAAAAGCAAGCGATTGCGGTGTTACAGCGTCTGATAACCGCCTGTTTCTGGAAGCGGTATTGTGGATCGCCAGAACCGGTTCTCCCTGGCGCGACTTGCCGGACCATTTTGGTCATTGGCACCGCGTGTACGTACGTTATAACCGTTGGTCTCATAAAGGCCACTGGACTAGGATTTTTGCTGCGATTGCCGCTCTGGGGAGTATTGATGGCCGCCTTTTTGTGGTGGTTTATACCCCTCGGCGCGGCGTGATGCGCATTATTTCGGCGCGAAAAGCCAATCAACGTGAGGTGAAGAAATATGAAAACCGTTCGCATGACGATTGATCCGAAGGATCCTGCTTCAATGACACGCGGGCGCATCGATCCGGCGCGGGTAGATGCCACGACCGAAAGGGACATCGCGCGACAGACGGCGGCGGATGAAGCAGATGCCATGCTGGACGCAGCCAAATTTGCGCGGCGCGTTCGCAAGCGCCTCGGATTCAGCCAGGCTGAGTTTGCGCAGCGCATTGATGTTTCTCTCGACACGATTCGTAATTGGGAGCAAGGGAAAAGATGCCCCACCGGTCCCGCAAAGGCGCTTTTGAAGGTGCTGGATAAAGCTCCGGAGGCCGCGCTGGCTGCCCTCCGTTGATTTGCTTTAACCGGTCGCGAGCTTCGCTTGTTTATGCCCTCGGGTGCTCCTACCGTTCTGATGAACGCCAGCTCGCGACCGCGGCGCCGGACAAAATGCCCGGAGGCGCGCCGCCGATGAGGTATTCTTTGCCGGTCACGGAAGCACGCTCTTATCGAGCTGCCGGGTCAGCTTGATGAGCTTCTTGTCGACAGTCAGAATGCTGCAGCCGTGCCGGCGCGCCAGGATCACATAGAGCATATCGTACACAGAGTGCTTGTAGTGAATGGCGGTGGACAAAGCTTCTGTGGCAAGTTGTTCGTCGGCCTCGAACGCGTCAACCAGGCCGATGGCTTCGGCGTAGCGGGCCAATGCCGTCTCTTTGTCCAAGTCGCCGAAACGGACATATTTCCAAAGGGTGTTGGCGATTTCGCTGTGAAACAGGGCCGGAGCGATAACCAGCTGGCAGCGCTTCAGCTTTTCGATGAGGGCCGGCGCGAGCTTGGTACGCAGTATGATGTTGGCAGCCGCCGAGGCGTCGAGGACGGCGCGCATGGGCTAACGATCCCGGTCTTCCCGCAGTAGCGCTTCGGGTGGGGCATGCAGCGTTCGGGTACCCATGCCGGCGATATCCTGGCTGATTGTTTCAAGAATCCGCTCTCGCTGCCCGGCGTTTGCGCCCCCAGTTGCCCTGCGCAGCTCAATTAACGCTTGTTGTGCCAGGCTCCGATGCGCCTGTTCTGCGCGAAAGGTCAGGGTTTGATACAGGTCGTCTGGAAGGTTGCGAATTTGCAGGGATGGCATGGCCGTTGCCCCGGTTAAGAAATGGGTTTCATTATAATGCATGCACTATGGTGAAGCAAACCTCGTTTGCCGTACGGCGGGGATCTTTCTGTGGGAGCGGCTCCTACCTGGTTTTCCTTCCCCGGCTGTCAGCGGGTCTTTTGCAGCAGCAGGGCGTCGACTTCGACGGTCGATTCGGTGCCCATCATGCTCATCAGCAGCAGCGCCCGGTTCACGCCCTTGCGCTCGCGGAAAATGCCTTCCAGTCCGGCCAGCGGGCCGTCGAATACTTTTACCCTGTCCCCGACGTCAACGGGCACCGGCTGCAACTGCACGAGGCCGGTTGCCGGGTCGCGGCGGCGGTCGATGGTTTCGATCACCCGCGCGGGCAGCGTCGCCAGGCGCAGGCCGAAGCGCACCAGGCTGCACACCCCGCGGGTCGAGCGCACCGGGCCCAGGCTTTGCTGGTCGGGCACGGCCCGCAGGAACAGGTAGCGCGGGAACAGCGGCTCGATGCGCGGCTTGCGCGCGCTGCGGCGCTGATAGGGATTGACCGCCAGCGGCAAAAAGCAGCTGAAGCCCTGCCGCTCGAGGTGCTCGACGGCGATCTGTTCCTGGCGCGGTTTGGTGTAGACCGCGAACCAACTGGCCTGGCTCTGCTGCAAACTCACTCACTCGTCAAAACAATGGAAGCCAAAGTCTAGCGTATGTTCAGGTAGTGAACAAACGGTGTTTGGGTTGGGGGTTATTGGAGGGCTTTCAGTGGGGGCTTTGTTGGGACTTTGTTCAGGGCGTCATCCGACCGGCCGGCACGCCGTCTGCACCCGCGATAGCCGCGCACCCCTTTTAATACGCCATCATTCTCGAACGGACTTCCACCGGCTTTTCGGCCTGGTCGCCGGACCTGCCTGGCTGTGTCTCGGCAGGCGATAAGCCAGAAGAAACCGAAGTCAACATGCGTGAGCCCATCGAGGGGTCGGATCCAATTAACTGGGTCCGACCCCTTTCTCATTTCTCAGTTAAATACTCGCGTTTGCGCCTTTCAATCCTTTTGAGATCACCAGTCAGAGTCTTCTTCATCCCCCTCCTCCAGCAGGATTATCAGCTGGTCTTGATGAGCCTCGAGTAAGGCCCTTTCGGACGCGGTAGGTTCCGGAAGTCTCAGCATTGATTCTTCCATGGCCTCCAGGCTTTGCAGACCGGCTTGCACTAAATCCTGCATCTTTTTCCTGTCTTCGGCCGAAAGCCCTTCCGGCATGCCTTCCATCATGCGCTCCTCCGTCAATTCGGATCGCATCTCGTCCGCCTGAGCAGGGAAGCTCGTTCGCATCTGAACGGCGTAGATGCGCATCGATTTCTTCAGGAAATCGTCGGGATCCAGGTTTCGGCTCGAAGCCCAGGCCCTGTACTCGGGATCATTTCCGAGTTCGTCGAAATCCATCGAATCAGTCATCGATTCACCAAAGTCGTTCCAGTTTTCGTCTTCGTCCAGGGCTGATACTTCCGCCCAATAGCTGATGAAATTCCCGATATCTTGCTTGTTGAACCGGACGTCCCTGGTAAAATCGGCAAGATCCGTCAGAACTTGGTCGAACGCGCCTTCGGCTCCAATTGCGGAAAGCTGAACAGGCAGAAACAGAAGTACTAAAAAAGTCGTTCTTAAAAGTTTCATTTGATTCTATCCTCTCTTATTGGATCCGGAAGGGTCCGGCCCAGGCACGGAAATGCTCGCCGATCCGCAACCCCAAGGCTTTCAACCGCTTGATCTCCTCAAAAACATCCATAAAATCCTCCCCGGGCGAAGAGGAAACGACAGCTTCGGCGAAACTCCACGTCTGGCCCAGATCGTTGGTCATCGGATATTTGAATTCGAATGAGACGGCTGGGCTCTGACCGGACCGTCTTCGGGGCGTTAGCTTCGTGGCCGACTGGTTCCGCCAGAAATAATAGGTGTCTTCCGTGAAGTAGATACCTTTCCGATGAAATGGAATCACAAAGACCATCTCTGTAGGATACGGCGCCGTCTGGCTTTCTGAATCGCGCCCTGCAAAATAGCTGACTACCTCGGTGTTGTCGGCCGTCCAGACATCAAAGATGGAACCTTTTTTTACAAAGACAGCATAGAACAGCGTCTCCCCATCCTGTTCAACGCTTAGAAACCACTTGCAGTCACATTCCTCGGGCAGCCATCCATCAGGAACCGGATTCGGAACCTCTTCGTAATTTTCGCCCCATCTGTCGGCAAACGCCATGATGTGCTTCTCTATAGTGACTGGATCATACCCCCCGGAAGCCAGTTTTCTGATAGCCATCCATTGAGCCCTCCAATTCCGCCATACGGTCTTCAACAGATCGATGCCATGTATGGCCGAGTCAGCATGTTCCCGTCCCCCGCGCTCAAGCGCACCCGGAACGGTAAACACTGATTTTCCTCCTGCGCTGGTTCGAACCACACCGTTCTTCGCTGCCGGCCACTGTCGCAGTATGTTGTAGGCGACCTTACGCATGATCTCGGATTCGGGCATAAAAGTGATTTCCACGAGTTTGCCGATCACCTCGATGAATGCAATTGGGGTGAAGAGGAGATAGACACCGGCATTTGAAAGCCGGGGAAAGGTCACATGCTCCGGCAAGTCCGCCTCTCTGCTCTTCATCTCCTGGTAGAACAACTCAATATCGTTCGGGCACCACAACCGCGTCTCAATATAAGGGGATTCGCTGTTGCTTTGGGCCTGAACAGCGGGCACTAAAGCGAATAATCCGCCGCTGAACAGGCAGAGAAAAGCTAAATTGGCAACGCACCTTTCAAAAGCTTTGATCATCAAGAAGAATCCTCACATCCGAGACCGTTTCGAACTGGCGCACTGTTTGGTTAATCTGTCCCTTGATCCGATCCCGATCACACGGCGCGCGTTCCGTGAATGCGCCTGCGAGGCGAACCACCGCTGCGGACCCCTCTAAGGTCACTGCCTCGAGAAAAAGGGGGTAAGCCTGTACCGGGTTAACCAGATCCGGCGGAACGCCGACAAGCTCCTCTATGAAGAGTGCATTGAGCAGGGCCTGGATCTGGGAGGCGCTGTCTGAGGAGTCGGCGGCTTCTGTCTCACGGACCGAGATCTGGGCCGCCTGCAAGAGAGTGGTTGACGTGGGCCGTGAAGGTCCCTTGGCGTTTGCGTTATCTGCCGAAGGAATCGGTACCGCGACCAGGCTGTCACCACATGAAAGCTGAATTCCAGAATGAGATCCTGATTCGGACACCAGGAAAATACTTGATGGAGTCCTCTGAGGAAAAGCGACCGCCGGCGATGTTGATTTCCGGAGATCCTGTGCACTCGATTCCAGTTCAAGGCAAGTCGCCTGCCACCTGCCGTGCGGGTCGGGAGCGTGATAGTGAGCCCCGCTTTCTGTAAAAGGAAACTCCTGTAATTCATTGTTCGTGTCCGGTCTCGGTTCCAAAGGCTCGAGTCTCCACGAAACGACCCCCCCCTCGTTATCAGTCGTACTTCCGGAAAGAACGGTTCCGAAAGAAGGAATCGGGACCCCGACGGCGCGGACAGCAAACGAAGACCAGCCTTCATCCTCCTCGTCATAGGGGGCCACAGTCTCGAGCGCACCCGGCGATACGAGCACATCGCTCAGCTCTTCTCCCATCTTGGAGGAGAGATTGCTCTTTCGCGACCAGTCCACCGCTACTCCCTCTTCACCACCTGGGACGACTGTAAACGTGTAGGTGCCCAGATATGAACTGAATTCAAGCACACTGCTGTCGTCGACAGGCGCATCTCCCTTTCCCCTCTCATCCCCTCCAATGAAATAATCACCGGCCTTAAGCATCGACTCCGAACTGAGTTCGTACATCACCCGTCCACTTCCCGCATACTCACTCCTACCGCTCCTGGTAAATCGGACAGTGCCATCAGACCTGATCTTGGTCGATTTTTCTTCCCATTCGTCCTTAACCTCCAGGTCGAGAGTGTAAGTGTAGGTCATTTCCCATGCTTGAACCCGCCCAAGCTTCTGGAGTTGGACTCCACAGGACGATGCCAGACCATTAGGTGTTATAGACAGGGAAAGACAAAGCAGAAGCAGCCACACATAGGGACTGAGATGTCGACGCTTCAAGACACGTATGGACAACGTACGATAGCAGGGCTGGGTCGGCAAAAAACAGTACCGAACCCCCCAACCTCCCCAATTTCAGAAAACTGAATGGTGCGCCGAGTTTAACCACGAGGTTTTGCAAAGACAAGCTGAAAATGAAGGAATACTGACAACGGACAAAATGGTTGTTTCAGGCCTGAAATCGCGGCTGATCCGGCTACGCTGCTCATGAACCCGGTCCGTATTGAGTTGCCGGTGCCGCCGGTCGGTGAACGCGAGGCTGCACGTTCACGGCTGGACGAACGGGCGGCCAGCGTCAGGATTCACGACGTCGTTGCGCCGCTCGGCGAGGAGTGGGAGGCCGGGCGTTGATCCTGCTCGATACTTGCGCCGAGAGGCTAATTGCCGCTACTTCAATTTCGCTGAACGCGCCTCTTGTTACAGGCGATGACAGGCTCCGGGCCGCCGGCGCCGTTCGAACGATCTGGTGAAGTGGGCGCTGGTTGAAGTGTGGAAGCTGGCTGAATTGTAGGAGCGGCTTCGACAGATCCGCGTTTCGCAAACATGTTCTGCGCAAACTCACCGGCGTGGGTAAAGGGCGGATTGCCTACAGAAATTCGCGGCGATTGCCGCTATCGCTCTTGATGTGTATGATTTAAGCTTTCCATACACATGATAAGCGACATGCGGACCAATATCGTGATCGACGACGCGTTGATGAAAGCGGTGCTCGAGAAAACGGGCATCAAGACCAAGCGGGAAGCCGTCGAGGAAGGGCTTAAATTGCTGTTGAAGATGAAGAACCAGGAAAAGATCCTCGAACTCAGGGGGAAAATCAACTGGGAGGGCGACCTGGATGAAATGAGGCGCGACTGATGATCATGGTCGACTCCAGTGTTTGGGTTGATTTCTTCGGCGACACCATGACGTTCGAGGTCGACGCACTGGCGTCACACATCGGGCACGGGCGTGTCCTGATGGGTGACCTGGTGTTGACGGAAGTGCTCCAGGGCATCAAGTCAGACAGCGAATTCCGCTTGGTGCGAAGATCGTTGAGCGCCCTGGACACCGTTCAGGTCGTCACCCCTGCCCTGGCGGTTGCAAGCGCCCGGAATTACCGCAGGTTGCGCGGGCTCGGAATCACGGTTCGAAAAACCATCGACTGCCTGATCGCCACCTGGTGCATCGAGCACGCCGTGCCGCTGCTGTACTCGGACCGCGATTACGAGCCCTTCGTTGAGCACCTGGGGCTGCAGAAACCCGGGGCGACTGATTTATTGCAGGCGCTTGGTGCCGCTCCATAAACTGTCTATACTCTCTAGACATTCTTTGTTCAGCTTCGGAGGCGCCGTGAAGGCTTCAATTGTCGATCTTCGCTATAAGACGCGTGAAATCCTGGAGGCGCTGGAGCGCAACGAAAGCGTGACGGTGCTGTACCACGGCCGGGTCCGGGGCGTGATTCAGCCGGCCGGAAAAAAGCCGGCGCCCGGGGTTGCCGAACACGCCTTTTTCGGTATGCACACCGACAGGACGGAATCGGTTGCCGACGAAATGGAACGCCTGCGCCGGCATGCGTTCGGCCGATGCCTTGATCGCCGCGACCGCGGTGGAGCGAAACCTGGAGCTCGTTTCGAGCAATGTGAAGCATTTCAAGGCAGTTAAGGAACTGCGGCTGAAGGCGTTTCGGCCTTAGGGGCAGGGATGTTCCTCAATCGGCCGCAAACGGATCGCGGTGCTGCGGAAAGGCGACTGATTTGTGGGAGCGGCTTTAGCCGCGAAAGTGTGTGCTTCATGCCTGAGATCGCGGCTAAAGCCGCTCCCACAGCACAGTCGGGTCGCATGATGCGATCCTAGCCGCGATAGCCTCGCGGATACTTCTGCTGCCAGCGCCAGGCGTCGCGGCACATGGTCTCGAGGTTGCGTTCGGCTTTCCAGCCTAAGTCGCGGTGTGCCCGCGCCGCATCAGCGTAGACGGCCGGCGCATCGCCGGGGCGGCGGCCCCTGACGCGGTGTCTGATTTTCCGGCCGGTAGCTTCTTCGAAGGCGCGGATCACCTCGAAAACGGAGTGGCCCTGCCCCGTTCCCAGGTTGTGGGTGATCAGGCCGGGCTTTTCGCCCAGCTTGCGCAGCGCGTCGAGGTGGCCGCGCGCCAGGTCGACGACGTGGATGTAATCGCGGATGCAGCTGCCGTCGGGCGTGTCGTAATCGTCGCCGTTGACCTGCAGTTCGGGCAGTTCGCCGATGGCGACCCGGGTGATCAGGGGCATCAGGTTGTTGGGGATGCCCAGCGGGTCCTCGCCGATCTCGCCGCTTTGGTGGGCGCCGACGGGGTTGAAATAGCGCAGGATGGAGATGTTCCACTGCGGGTCACTCGCGGCCAGGTCGCGCAGCATGTGCTCAATGGTCAGCTTGGTCTGGCCGTAGGGGTTGACCGCCTGCAGCGGGGCACTCTCGTCCAGCGGCAGCTTATCGGGCGCGCCGTACACGGTGCACGAAGAGCTGAACACGATGTCCTTCACGCCCCGCGCGTTCATGGCTGCCAGCAGGTTGACGGTGCCGCCGACATTGTTCCGGTAGTAATCCAGCGGCTTTTCCATCGACTCACCCACTGCTTTGAGGCCGGCAAAATGCAACACCGCATCGATTTTCTCTTCGGCGAACAGGTCGTCGATCGCGGCCGCGTCGCGCAGGTCGGCCAGGTGGAACTGCATTTGCTTGCCGCCGAGTTGCTCCACGCGGCTGAGCGCGTCGCGGTGAGCGTTGCTGAGGTTATCGACCACCACCACCTCGAAACCGGCGTTCAGCAGTTCCAGGCAGGCATGCGAGCCGATGTAGCCGGCGCCGCCGGTGACGAGGATGGTTGGAGGTTTGTTCATATCAAGTAGTTGCTCAAACAGTGCTTGTGGAAGCGGCTCGAACTGTGGGAGCGGCTTTAGCCGCGATTACTGAGCCTGGAAGTAAAAGATCGCGGCTGAAGCCGCTCCCACAGGTTCTCTCAGAGATCCTTCCACGGACTATTGATATTTCCATGATATTTCTGAGTCTTACAGGCTATTCTTGAAGTAATCTATGGTTTTGGGCAGACCCTGGTCCAGCGACACTTTGGGCTGCCAGCCGAGCACGGCTTTGGCCTGGCTGATGTCGGGTTGGCGCTGGGCGGGGTCGTCCTGGGGGAGGGGTTGGTAGACGATTTTCAGATCGCGGCTGAAGCCGCTCCCACTTCCACCTTCATCAGTTCCACCCTGCCCACTTCTACGTTGCCCACTTCTACTCGCTCCGCTCACTCTTTCGACTATTTTTTCGGCCAGTTCCTTGATGCTGAATTCGCCAGGGTTGCCGAGGTTGATGGGGCCGGTGACTTCTTCGTCGCTTTCCATCAGGCGGATCAGGCCGTCGACCAGGTCGTCTACGTAACAGAACGAGCGCGTCTGGCTGCCGTCGCCGTAGATGGTGATGTCCCTGCCCTCCAGCGCCTGGACGATGAAGTTGCTGACTACGCGACCGTCGTTTGGCAGCATGCGCGGGCCGTAGGTGTTGAAGATGCGCGCCACCTTGATCGGCAGCCCGTGCTGGCGGCGGTAATCGAAGAACAGGGTCTCGGCGCAGCGCTTGCCTTCGTCGTAGCAGCTGCGGATGCCGATGGGGTTGACGTTGCCCCAGTAGCTTTCCGGCTGCGGGTGCAGTTCCGGGTCGCCGTAGACCTCGCTGGTGGAGGCCTGCAGGATGCGCGCACCGGTGCGCTTGGCCAGCCCCAGCATGTTGATGGCGCCGTGCACGCTGGTCTTGGTGGTCTGCACCGGGTCGCGCTGGTAGTGGATCGGCGAGGCCGGGCAGGCCATGTTGTAGATGCGGTCGACCTCGACGTACAGCGGGAAGGTGACGTCGTGGCGCATCAGCTCGAAGTTCGGATTTTCCAGCAGATGCACGATGTTGCGGCGGGTGCTGGTGTAGAAATTATCGACGCAGAGCACGTCGTGGCCGTCGGCCAGCAGGCGGTCG
>JAVVFH010000012.1:0-30673 GCA_032250585.1 Lysobacterales bacterium | reverse complement strand
AAGCCGAACTGGCGGATCGCGCCTGCATGGCCTATTCGGGCACCCTGGTTTCAGGCGGCCAGGGCGTCGAAGTCGTCGTTGCCACCGGCGAGCATACCGAACTGGGACGGATCAGCCAGTTGATGCGCTCGGTGACCTCGCTGAAAACGCCCCTTCTGCGCCAGATGCACCGCTTCGCGCAGCGCCTGACGGCCTTCATTCTCGGCCTTTCCGCCCTGACCTTTTCTGTCGCCCTGGGGCTGCGCGATTACCCGCTGGCGGACGCCTTCATGGCCGTGGTCGGTCTCACCGTCGCGGCGATACCCGAAGGGCTGCCTGCCATCCTGACCATTTCGCTGGCCATCGGCGTGCAGCGGATGGCCGGACGCAACGCGATCATCCGCCGTTTAACCGCGGTGGAAACCCTGGGTTCGGTTGCCGTGATCTGCTCGGATAAAACAGGCACCCTGACGCGCAACGAGATGACCGCGCAATCGCTGGTGGCCGGCGATTGCCGTAATGACGTCGACGGCGTCGGCTACGAACCCCGGGGCGCTTTTCGGAGCGGTGATGAAATCCCCTTCGATCCGGCCCACCGCGTAATGGCCACACTGCACCACAGCCATGCGGGTGAGTGCTTCGTACTGCTCAAGGGGGCGCCCGAACGGATCCTCGAGATGTGCTGCGAACAGCGCAGCGGGGGCGAGGTCCGGACCCTGGACCGCGGTCGCGCTGGGTCTGACGCTCGCCTTCGAGCCCACCGAAGCAGGCACGATGCGGCGCCCGCTGGGGCCAGACACGCGACCTGCCGCTGGAGACCTCGCGCACGCTGGTCGTGAACACGCTGGTGGTGATGGAAATCTTCTATCTGTTCAGCGTCCGCTACACGCACGGCAGCGCTTTGACCTGGCGCGCCGTGCTGGGCACGCGCGCCCTGTTGATCGGCATCATGACCGTGACCCTGGCACAGTTCGCACTGACCTACGCGCCGCCGTTGCAGGCCGTGTTCGAGACCCGCCCGGTGGCGATCCGCGACGGACTCCTCATCGTGGCGGCCGGCATCGCGATGCTGCTGGTCGTCGAGGCGGAAAAGTGGCTGAGCCGAAACTTTTAAAACCGATGCCGATTACCGATCCGAAAAAATGGATTTTTCTGAGCCTCCTGCTCGGCCTGCCCCAATTCGCTACCGCGCAGACGCCGCAACCTGACGACCACGATTACTTCAGCAGCCAGCTCGAGATGATCCGCAACGGCGTGCAGGCGGTGTTGATGTGCAACGGCCTGTTCACCTCCCGGCGCAGCCTGCAACAGGTCTTCGAACAGGAACTCGCCTATATGCTGCGCTTCGACGGCGCCGTGGGTACGGCCGATGGCGGCGCCTACCGCATCGATCGGGAGCGCCGGATCGTGGCGGTCGGCGGCGGCGAGCAGGGCAGCGAAATCGCGGCGGCTTTCCGGCCGGCTTCAGCCGCTATGGACGGCGGCCTTCCCGCCTAAAGCCGGTCCCACGGGGTGTTGACTCAGGCCTTCCCGCCTGCTGGCGACGACCTTCTGGAACAGTCCGCCGAAGCAGGTTTCCTTGCTCCAGCGGAAGCGTTCGGGTGTGCCTGCGAAATCGCGGATTTCGTGGTGCCACAAGGTTTTCGCATAGGGCTCGAGCGTGTCGAAAACGATGCTGGTGATCAGTTTCAGCGGGTGCCACCAGCACGGCTTGTGGTAGTCGACGAAAACCGCCTTGCCGCCCGGGCCGAGCTTGTCCAGCAGCAGGTTCACGACTTCGTACTTATAGGAGTCGGGAACCTCGTGCAGCAGAAAATAACAGCACACCACGTCGAAGGGTCCGCCGCGAAAATCGATAATGTTGCTGTGGTGCACGGTGGCGGAAGGGAAGCCCCGGAGCTTGCGCCGCGCGCTGAGCACCTGCACTTCGGCCACGTCGACCACGTCGAGGCTGCCCTGCGGGCCGATGTGGGCCGCCAGGTTGGGGACGAAGCGGCCGTACACCGAGGCCGGCTGCAAGACGCTCTGGCCAGCCCGAATCTCGGCGAACGCCAGCTTCTGGAGCTTGATGTGCTGCTGCCAGAGGATGGTTCTGACGACGAATTCGCGGTCGAGCAAGCGGACGTTGCGCGGGTTCAGATACGCCCAGTAGTAGGTTTTCTGCAAGTAGTCCGGTATTTCCGGGCGGCCGCTCACGGCCGCTACCGGCGGCTGGAGTTCGAGCCGGGTATCGGGGGGCTCGCTCAACGCATTCGGGGCAGAGGGGCAGGTGATCGAACGGGCGACATCGTCCATTTTTCGGTCCTTGATTCGGGCGCCTGCGGGCGTGCAGGTTGCAGGCCAAACCGGACTCTATCCAGCCCGGCGCGACGCGACAATGACCTGCATCAAATCATGAACCGCGCGTGCTTCCACAGGCCTGGCAGAAGGTCGCGTGGGAGGCCCTGTGGGAACCGCTGTAAGAGCTTTGAATCAAAGCACATCGCGGCTGAGCCCGGTCTTTCGTCACGCTAAAAAAGAGGGGCCGGTAGTCCGGCCCCTCAGGGTAGTGCAGGGTCGTCAGTCGGTTTGATCGTATGCGATCACTGACCGCCGGTCACCTGGTGGGTCCAGCCGACGGTCCAATCGTTAACGCCGTCGAAACCGCCGCGGTAGGAGGTGGTATCGAAGAACTGGTTATCGATGATCTGCACGCTACCCATCAGCGCGGGAGAGTTCGGGAGCGGCATGTAACCATCCAGGAGCGGATTGGTATCGTCATTGCCGTTGAAGGCCCCGCTGTTGAAGAAATCTCCAACTGCGAAAGGCGCGCCGCCCGCGTCGGTGAAACTGTTCGCACAGTCAATGATCACGCCGTTGAACGCGCTGACGTCCGTGTTGGGGTTCGCCGGTGTGCCGGCTGCGTTATAAGTCGCTGGCGCATCGTCCCATCGAATGCAGGAGCCGGGGAAGCCAGAAACGATGGTATTGAAAATACGTCCACCCGAACCGTCCTTGAACTGAATGCCGGAACTGCCGTTGCCGTTGCCCAGGAAAGTGTAGTTGGCCAGGGTCGGGGTGGCGCGCGGCAGGGCGTCGAAGCTGTCCGGGTTGTTGGCGCCTTCGATGCCAAAGTCTTCACCGAAGCCTTCGCCGTGGATTACCTGGCCGTATTGCAGGTTGCCGTGGTAACCCAGGTCCCAGTCCACGGCGTCGTCGCCGCCTTCGGTAACCACCATGTATTTCACGTTCACGGTGCCGCCGAAGAACTCGATGCCGTCGTCCTGGCCGCGAAAGGCCTGCAGGTGATGCACCGTGGTGCCGCTGCCGACGCCCTGGAAGGTGAAGGAATTCACCTCCGCATTGGGCTGGAACTCGATGCCCGCGTAACGAACCTGGAAGTAGCTGATCTCGCCGCTGGACTCAAAGGGGTCGTCGCCGCCGAAACGCTGGCTCTGGTCGAATTCCGAGAAGCAGTTGAACGGCGCGTTCGGGCAAGCATTGACAGGCGCGTTACCCGTGACCACCAGGCCGCCCACGTCGCCCGGGCTCGGGATGCCGAATTCCGCACTGAACCCGTCCTGCGGGCTGGTCAATACGATGGGTGCCGCCGGCGTGCCGTTGGCGAATATCCTGGAACCCGGGCTCACATACAGATAATCGGCCGTCTGACCGGCGCCGATAATCACGGTGCCCGGCTCAATCGTGATGTCAGCGGAGTTGGCGTTGTCGTCGCCGATGCGCACCAGGCCGTCCAGGACCCAGGTGGTGTCATTGGTCAGCTGGATGTCCTGGGTGATTACACCGGTCAGCCGGCAGGCGCGGGGAATGGCTCCGAAAGATGACGCAAAAGCCGGGCAACCATCAAATTCTTCCCGATAGACACAGTTCTCCGACGGGCCATCAACGGGCTCGAGACTTCCAAGCGACACGTCCGGGAAACCGGAATCGTCGTTCATGTCCATGTCGACGGAGATGCTGTTGCAGGAATCCACCCGCACGGACGCCGTACCGATCGTTTCGGAACTCACCGCGCCGTTGTCGAACGGCAGTCCCGGCACGCCGCCGCTGAACTGGGTAATCGGAATCGCGGTGTTTTCGAACTGGTGCTCCAGGAACCTGTCCTGAAGGATCAGCCAGGTGGGGTTACCGTCCGCGTCGTAAGTGTACAACGCGCTGAAAAAGATGTGCGACCCGTCCGCCTGCGGTGCATTCAGCACGCAGAGTCCGCGCCCGTTGGCCGACGGAGAGAAATAACAGCTGTCAAAAGCCTCGCTCAGCTTGGCGGCCGCTGTTGCATCACTGACATGCAAAGCGCCAGCGATTGCAACAAGCGGAACGAGTTGTCGTAATGAAATATTCACTTTAGTTCCCTCCGGGAATTGGAATTGAGTCTTGATTGAGTACGAAATCGTGATGCGGTCAATCGAGTCGCTACGTTACCGGAGCCATGTGACATTAATGTGACCAGATCGTGAGAGCTTTGGCGGGGCTTCCGGCAACGGTCTAGAATGACCACTGCAACTCGACGCTGGCTTCGCGCCCCAGCTTGAAAGCGCGGGTGGTTTCCTGCCCCTGGACAAACTCGACCTCCGGGTCCAGCAGGTTCTTGAGCTTCAGCACGAAGCGCCAGTCTTCGGCAAAGCGGCGCTTGAAGACAAAATCCAGCTGGGGAAACGGCTGTTCGTAGATCTCCGGCGCCCCCAACACCCCCGCTTGCGAAATCCGCGCGCCGAATTCGTTGTAAAGCAGGTTCCATTCGGTGGGGCTGTCGGGGTTGTAGTAGCCCAGCTGGAGATTGATCACCCACGGGGACTGTCCCTGCAGCGGCCGGTCCGAATTGGTCTGGGTGGTCAGGCTGGTGTCGATTTCGACGGTGGAGTCGATCCAGGCGTAATTGAAAGCGAAGCGGTAATGCGCCCAGTCGACGGGCCCGAGGAAGCCCCATTCGAAATCCGCCAGCCAACCGAGCCAGGACTGGCTGCCGATCCAGCCCAGGGACTGGGCGTAATCCACTTCCACACCAATGAGTTCAGCTGCCAGGGCGTTTTGCAAGTTGATGATTCGGGCCGAGCCGCCCGACGAAAAAGTCTTCTCGATGGGATTGCTGAACTCCTTGTAAAAGCCGGCCAGGGAAAAACCCTCACTGGGCGAGAAATAGTACTCCCAGCGCAGATCATAATTTTTCAACTCGGCGGTTTTCAGTTCCGGGTTGCCCACCGTGACAATATCCAGCAAAGGGTCCAGGTAGGGTGCCGGGGCCATCTCACGAAAGTCCGGTCGGTTGACCGACTCGGCGTAGGCGGCCCGAAGCTGTGCCTTGTCGCTGTAGGCCCAGGTGATGGCCGCGGAAGGCAGCCGGTCGACCTTATCGATATCACCGATCACCGGGGGCGCGTTCGGATTGGAAAGGTCGGCCGTCACCACCTGCTGACGGTTGTCCTCCTCCCGCAGGCCCGCGGAGATCCGATACTTTCCGTTGAACAGCGACAGGTCCAGGTTCAGGAACCTGGAGTCGAGGGTCTGGGTGGCGGTATAGGTGTCGGTGGCCCGGGTGGTTTCCTTCAGTTGCAGGATGCGCGGATCGATGAACGACGGAGTAAGCAACTCCGACAAGTCCAGCGTCAGCAGTTCATTCGGAATCCGGCCCTGAAAAGAAAAGGTTCGGATAGACGCCTCACGGTCGCGATCCAGGCCGCCCAGACCGCCCCTCATCGCCAGTACATGATCGCCGAACTCCAGCGGCAGCGCGCTGTCGAGCGACCAGTGTCTCAGATTGTCCTCCAGATCCGACCAGGACTGCGAATTGCTGTCGGAGCGGGTGGAAACCTCGAACACCCCGTCCCCATCATCGTCGTCGCGCCGGTAGCGGCGCGTGTTGGGCTCGTCGCGGGTGGCGGTGGCGTCGGTGTATTGCCAGTCGAGGGTCCAGTCCTGCAGGGCGAAGATGTGGGAACCCACCGCCTGGTAGGAGAGCAGCTCGTTCTCGATCCACTCAAATTCGAAGCGGCGCAGTTTTTGGCTGTCCTCGAGGCCTTCACTGATCTTGGTCTCGTTCTCGGCCTGGCGCAGGAGCATGGCGTTCAGGCCCAGCTTGTGATTGTCACTGAATTCGACGCCCAGGTTGGCGAACAGGCTCGTATCGATGTTGTTCACGGTGCGAATCACGTCCAGCTCGTCCGCCAGTTGCAGGCCCCCGTCGGCGACCGCGCTGAACTCCCGTCGTATCTCATTCAGCTGCGTCCATTTGTTGTCGTATTTAATAGCGGTCAAAAAACCCCAGCGCATGCCGTCGCCGAATTCGAAGGAATTACCGAAGGAGCCGGACAGACCCAGGTCCAAAGGCACGGTCTGTTCCAGCAAATCATAGCTGCTCACAGCGGCCAAATCCTCGCCGAACACCTCGATTTCCTCCGGCGTCAATCCATCCGGATTGGTGAAGGAGCGGGGCCTCAGGAACTGCCCGCCGGCGATGGCATCAGCCAGGGAGCCGGGGAGGTCCCGGGTCCCGTCATCGAAGCCGAGGAAGTCGCTATCGCCGCCCTCGTAATCGAGACCGGTCTCGAAGGTCGTGTTATCCCGGACGCCAAGGCTGATGCCCAGATTTCCGGTCAGCTCCGGCGGGAAGGAAACGGTGCGCAATTGCACGATGCCGCCGCCGAACTCCCCCGGCAGGTTTGACGAGGCGGTTTTCTGCACGACCACCGCCTCAATCACGTCGGTCGGGAACAGGCTCAGGGGCACCACCCGCCGGGTAGGATCGGGGCTGGGGATCGTGGCATCATTGAGCACCACGCTGGAGTAGCGCTCACCCAGCCCGCGAACGTAGATATACTGGCCGCCCACCAGGGTCAGCCCGGTCACCCGTTTCAGCGCTCCGGCGGCGTTCGAATCGCCGGCCCGGGAAATCTGCTCCGCACTCAACACGTCTGTGACCCCTTCGGACTCCCGGCGCTCGGCCATCACCGAGGCCAGGGAGCCGGAAATATAAGGTGCAATGACCACGAATTCGGGCAACTCGGAACCGGCCGGTGTCAGTTCCAGCTGGAGGCTGACGGTGCCCTCTTCAGGCACCTCGACCTTGTCTCGGGTCAAGGTGTTGAAACCCGAGTGCAGAACCGAAACCGAGCGCTGGCCGGCCGGAACTTCGGCACTGAAGCGACCTTCCGCGTCACTGCGGATGTCGGCTGCGACGCCGCTGATGAAGATGCGTGCGTTCTCCACCGGGCGGCCGTCATCGGAGGAAATCAACTGGCCGTCGAGGACGCCGGGGGCGAGATCGGTTTCCTCGACTGCCGTCACGGTACCAGCCAACCCGGGGCCAGACGACTCCACGTCATAGAGCGCCGATCCACCGCCGGTGATGTCGATGATCCATTGGCTGTATTCGTCCTCCACCGCGAGGATCTGTTGATCCACGACGACCGCGTCTTCCAGCCGCAATTCCAGGTAGTGAATGCCCGGCTCGATCTCGAGGACCGCCACGCCGCGTTCGTTCGTCAGGCCGATCAGTTGGCTGTCCAGCAGGATTTCGATGTTCTGCACCGGCGTCCCTTCGTTGAACACGTACAGGGTCAGGTTTAAAGATTGCGCCAGTGCGGGCACCGTCGTCAGCAGGCAGACCAGGCCGGCCGCCACCAGCCTGGCAAAAGCGCGCAGGATCAGATGCATTTCCAGCTGTCCTCCATGCAATCCTGGATCGCGCGGCGCAACTCGGCCGCTTTGCGAAACAGGTCGGGGCGGTTGAGCGCCGCGAGGTGTCGCTCGGCAGCAGCGAAATCGCCGGCCTTGAAATGGGCGTAGGCGATCGCGTAGCGCAGGTCTTCGTCGTCCAGCAGCCCGACGCGGCGTAAGGGCATCTCCATGGCCGCCGCCTGCTCGTAGTTTTGCAGTTCCAGGTACAGCGCCAGGCGCTGGCGAAATTTCTCGGGCTGGTCACTGAGACGGCTGTTGATGGTCAGCGCCCGGTGGGTCTGGCCGGCGCGACGGTAGAGTTCGGCTGCTTCCGCCAGCAGTAGCGGCTCCAGCAGGGCCGCCTTGTACAGCAGGTCCGCCGCCACGCTCATCTCGCCACGCTGGATGTAAACGTGCGCCAGCACCTTTTTAACGTCCGATGAGTCCGGGAAGATCAGCTGGGCCTCCTCGAGAAAGGCGGCGGCCTCGTCGAGTTCCCCGCTGGCGCGCAGCGCATTGCCCAGGGCGACGTAGTCCTTCAGGCTGCCCTCCGACTGTTCCAGGTAGCGCCTGCCCTGGATCACCGCCTCCTTATGCAGGCCGAGATCGACCAGGTAGAAGGTCTTGCGGCGAATGAAGTTCGGATCGTCGGGAAAAACCTGCGCACCCTGATCCAGCGTGGCCAGCGCCATGATCGGTTCTTCCAGCAGCCAGTAGCTCTGCGACTTCATGTGGTATGCGGAGGGAACCCGCGCCAGGGTGTCACCGGCCCGGTTCAGCGCATCGATGGTTGCGCGGTAATCTTCCAGCCTGTAATTCACCTGGGCGAGGTAAACGAA
The DNA here is from genome assembly GCA_032250585.1 of Lysobacterales bacterium. Lineage (GTDB taxonomy): Bacteria > Pseudomonadota > Gammaproteobacteria > Xanthomonadales > SZUA-36 > JAVVFH01. The sequence continues at coordinate 22,202 of JAVVFH010000012.1, read as the reverse complement.
AACCACCGACTCGGTCGCACCCGAGTCAATCGCCTGCGAGAAAGCCTCGCGCGCCGGCTCCAGTTCGTCGCGGCGCAGGTGGGCCATGCCGCGCAGCGTGTAGTAGCGCACGGGATTGGCATACTCGGCGGTCACGTCAACCTGGTCGAGGGCGACGAAAGCGCGGTCGATGTTGCCGTCGCGCAGCATCAGGGCGGCCAGGGCCAGGTAATCGACCTCGTCCCCGGATTCCGCGGCAGGCAGCGACACCGTAATGAACAGCAGCAGGCTCAGCAAGAAGGTCGTCCAGGCTTTCATCGCCTTGGCTGTCATCGTGTCGGTTTTCATTGGCTTCGGGGCTCAGCTGAGGTCAAAGCGGATGCGCTGCCGGGCCCAGGCGCGCACCGCCTGACCCTGATACACGGCCGGCTCGAACTTCCACTGGTTGATGCCCTGCTTGGCGGCCTCGTCGAACAGGCCTTCGGGGTAGGACTCCACGATCTCGAGCTGTTCGATCTCGCCGGTGATGCCGATCAGCAGGGAAAACACCACGTAGCCCTCGATGCCCTGCGCTCGCGCCCGCGGCGGAAACACCATGGATGCCTGATAGCTCGCCTGCGGCGGCTGATCCACGGTGTCATCGGTCATGACCACGCCGTCCGCATTTCCCAGCAGGTCGCCTTCGAGGGCACCGAGATCGTCCGCGGAAAAGCCGGGCAGGCCCACGTCCACGCCGGACAGGCGGGTATCCAGCCCGACCAGGGGCGAGGGCGGTGCGCGCCGGTTCTGCCGCGGCTTGGGCTTGGGTTTTGGCTTCTGAATCTCCTGCTCCGGCGGCGGCTTATTCCGTTCCAAAGCAATCTGGCTGGTGGCGCCCGCGCGGGATTCATCCAGGCTGTCGGAGTAGTGATTGATCAGGATAACGGTTCCCAGCACGACGACCGTGCCGATGATCATGGAACCCGTCGCCCAGGCGAGGCGGCGTATGCGTTCGCCGGTCTTCACGGCTAACCCGCCCCGGCTTCCTCGACGGTGGCCACACCGACGTCGGTGGCACCCGCCAGGCGCGCCTGGTCGACCACTTCCACCAGCTTGCCGGCCGGCACGCCTTCGTCGGTGACGACCAGCACGGCCTTGGCCGTCATGGTTTTCAGCTGGTCACGCAGGCGGCTCTGGATGACCCAGGCCTGCAACGGCTCGCCGTCCATGTAGGTATCGCCCTTGTCGTCGATGTAGAGGCGGATGGCCTTGGTCGACGCCGTCGAGGCGCTGGACGCAGCGGGCCGGTCGAGGTCCAGCTTCATGTCCTTGACGAAGGTGGTGCTGACCATGAAGAAAATCAGCAGGATGAACACCATGTCGATCAACGGCGAGATGTTGATGTCCTGCATGTCTTCCTTTTTTTCGCGGTAACGCATGATCATGTCCTGTCCCAGGCTAGGTACCCGGCAACCAGAATGTCTTTCATCTGGGCCAGTTCGATTTCAATGTTCTTCTGGCGGCGCGACAGCACGCCGTTCACCAGCAGGCCGGGAATGGCGACGACCAGGCCCATCTGCGTCGTGATCAGCGCCTGCGAGATACCGCCGGCGATGCCGCCGGACTGCGAGAACAGCGACATGTCGCCAAGCGAGTCGAAGGTCTCGATCATGCCGATCACGGTTCCCAGCAGGCCCAGCAGCGGCGCCGCGGTCACGATGGTCATGATCAGCCGGCTGTAGCGGCGAATCTCTTTTTCTTCCTCGGAAAACGCGACATCGAGGTAGGGGCGAAGCTCGTCCGGGTTGCGATCACGCAGGTCCATGCCTTTTTGCAGTGCCCGGACCAGCACACCTTCGCCGGAGGGCGGCTTGCCCTTGTCGAAACGACGAATCAGGTTGCGTACATCGCGCTCGCTGCCACGTTTGAGCGCCGCGATGCGGTAGCCGATCGCGAGCCAGAGGACGACCGTGGCCGCGATCAGCGGAGGCATTACCCAACCGCCCACCTTGATGTAGCTGCTGACCTCCTGAAGCAGGCTCGACCACATGGATCAGACCGCCGGCGCCGCAACCGCCGGCTGGCCCTTGTAGCGATTCATCACGTGCAGCGCGGCCTTTTCCATGTCGTCTTTGATGGATTCGGCCCAGCCGGAGAGCAGGTTGCCGAAAATCAGCGCCGGGATGGCGACCGCCAGGCCGATCTCGGTGGTGACCAGCGCGATCGAGATGCCGCCGGATAGCAGTTTCGGGTCCCCGGTGCCGAACTCGGTGATAATGTCGAAGGTCGCGATCATGCCGGTTACCGTGCCGAGCAGGCCCAGCAGCGGCGCGACGGCCGCGATCACGATGATGAACGCGCCAAAACGATTGAGGTGGGTCGATTCATGAAGCATCTGCTCCATCACGATGTCCTCGATGTGCTCCCGCTCACGGTCCAGATTACGGATCGCGGAGGCCACCACGTTGGCGGTCGAGCCTTTCAGCTTCTTACAGGCTTTCAGGGCTTCATCGATGCGGCCCAGTTCGACCAGATCGCCCACCGCCTTGTCCACCTTGCCCGTGCTCTTGCTCGCATTGCGCAGAAAGATGATGCGCAGGACGATCATCAGCGCGGCCAGGCCGCCGAGCCCGATAATGATCCAGGCGATGGTACCGCCGCTTCTGATCACGCCCAACAGGGTCTTGCCAGCCGTTTCCTCGACCGCTTTTTGCACGGATTCGTACAGGAAGATGTCAATCACATCCGGCGCACGGCCGTTTGCCAGTGCCTGCGCCATGTCAGGCGAGGACCCGGACCAGACCTTCAGCCGCTCGTCACCGGCCGGGGCCAGCGCACCGCCGCGGTCGCCCGCAATGCCGTAGGCAGCGATGTTGCCCACGCGGAAGATGGTGCCCTCGACCTCCGTGCCATCGGCCAGGAAGAAGCGGCCGGGGCTTTGCCGCAGTTGGCCCAAGCCGGCCAGCAGGTCCAGGGTCTCGCCGAAAAGGGTGGCGATCTTCTCGGCGTCACCGCTGGCAAGGTACTGTTCGGAGCGCAGCGCCTCGAGCCCGTAGGGCTGGAGCGTGGAACCCGCCTGCAGAAACGTCGCCTCCAGCGTATTGCGGCTGTCCTCGACGGCCGAGACCTGACGCTCCGCCTCGGTCAGCATGTCGTTGATGCGGTCGGCGCGCGACTGGAGGTTGATGTACTCGCCCTCGACGCGATCGATCGCCGCTTCTTTCTCCTGCTCTGCCCGCTGTGACTGGACTTCGAAAGCAACCAGCCGCGCCTGCAGGTCACGCAGCTGCGCTTCCAGGAAGGCGTATTCTTTCTGATAGGCGGCCTGCAGCTCATCCTGGGTTTTCAGTGGGTTGATCTTCGGCACCGGCGGCGGCGCTTCGGCGACAGGCGAAGCTTCGTCCTGGCCCAGCACGGCGAGCGGCAGTGCCAGCAGCAAAGCGAACAGAATGCCAAGACGCCGGTTCATGACGAGGCCTCCTGTGGCAGGGCGTTGGGCAACTGGAAGTAGCCCTGGCGGATCTGCTTGCGGAGTGAGTCGAAAAGACGCGCCACCCGTTCCTGATCACTGGCGGAGTCCAGCACTTCGAAGCGCCAGGCCTGCCCCGTTTCAACCGCGCGACCGTAGCGCAGGTCGCGTGTGCGGAAATACATCATGGCGTTGCCCAGCTTGGCGACGTCGACCAGCACGTTCTCGCCATTGAGATTGATCGACTGGGTGTAGATGGCGTTCTCACGGGTGATGCGCAGCTCGTCCTCGACGAAAGCCCACAGGCGGTTGAACGCCCGGTGGGCGGTGATCACGCCACTGTTCAGCTGGGTCTCGATTTCATCGAGCTCGGCCAGCCGCTCGCCGACCTTGAAAGGAAAGCCCATACGGACCTGCCTGCGCAGCTCGGCCAGGTAGCGCAGCATGATCGGCGCCAGCATCCCGGAAGTTGCGCCGGCCGCGGCCACCTCCTCTTTCATCTGTTCGAGATCCTGCTCCAGCTGGCGTACCCGCAGTGTTTCACGGTCGCGGCTGGCCTCGGTTTCGGTCAGTTGCGCCGTCAGGTAGGCCATGCGGTTCTTGTGTTCCTCGCGCTTGAGGTTCAGCTCGCTTTGCAGCTGGTCCACCTGCCCACGCATCTGGATCAGGCGGCTCGTAAGTGCTTCGGTGGCATCCTGGGGCAAGGCGTCCGGCGCCGTGAGCACCAGCGCGGCGAGCAAAGAGTATCTGGCGAGTAAAGGCTTCATCTGCGGGTTCCGGGCTGTCTGCAAGCGGCGAATCATCGGTTTGGGCTTGGCGAAGACCGCGCCCCTCGAATTTGCGCAGTTTATTTAGGGTTTGTGACAGCGCTGTTACACGCCCTGTAACGAAACCGAAGCGTCCCGACAGGCACGCCAAAAACCGGGAGGAAGGTGCTGCGTGTGGGAGCCGCTTACAGGCCCAGCGAGCGGGCGATTTCCTCGACCTGTTCGCGGGTGGCCCGGTCCATCCGGGCGGCGCGGCCCCAGTCGCGGCTGGTTTCGGGGGGTTGCTTGTGGGTGGCGTCGATGCCCATCTTGCCGCCCAGGCCGGGCTGCGGGCTGGCGAAATCGAGGTAGTCGATCGGCGTGTTTTCGACCAGCACGCTGTCGCGGACCGGATCGGCGCGGGTGCTGACGGCCCAGATCACTTCTTTCCAGTTGCGGATGTCGATGTCGTCGTCGGTCACGATGATGGTCTTGGTGTAGGTGAACTGCCGCAGGCTGGACCAGATACCGAACATGATGCGGCGCGCGTGGCCGGGGTACTGCTTGCGGATGCTGACGATGGCCATGCGGTAGGAGCAGGCTTCCGGCGGCAGGTAGAAATCCACCACCTCCGGGAACTGTTCCTGCAGGAGAGGAATGTACATCTCGTTCAGGGCCGAGGCCATGATCGAGGGCTCGTCTTCGCCGGGCTTGCCCATGTAGGTGGTCAGGTAGACCGGGTTGTCGCGCTGACTGATGCGCTCGACGGTGAACACCGGGAAGTCGGCGCGGGCGTTGTAGTAACCGGTGTGGTCGGCGAAGGGGCCCTCGGTGGCCGTCTCGCCCGGTGCGATGTGGCCTTCCAGCACGATCTCGGCGCCCTGCGGAATGGGCAGGCCGCTGAATCCGGACTCGACGACACGGCTCCTGCGCCCGCGCAGCAGGCCGGCGAACTGGTACTCGGAAAGCGTGTCGGGGATCGGCGTGACGGCCGCCAGCAGGGTCGCCGGGTCGGCGCCGATGACCACCGCCAGCGGGAACGGCTCGCCCGGACGCTCCTGCTGGAATTCGCGGAAGTCCTGGGCGCCGCCGCGGTGCGCCAGCCAGCGCATGATGAGCTTGTTGCGGCCGATCAGCTGCTGGCGGTAGATCGCCAGGTTGACGCGCTCTTTGAGCGGGCCGCGCGTGATCACCATGCCCCAGGTGATCAGCGGCCCGGCGTCTTCCGGCCAGCAGGTCGAGATGGGCAGGCGCTCGAGATCGACGTCCGGACCCTCCACCACGTTCGCCTGCCAGGGCGCCTGCTCCTTGCGCACCGTGCTGACGTGCGCCAGTCGGGCGAAATCCGGGATGGACGCCACCGTCGAGCGCAGGTCGACCGGCAGGCTGGGGCGTTTCAGGAATGCGAAATCCTTGCCCAGCTCGTAGAGTGCCTGGCGTGAATCCAGCTCCAGGGCCGTCAGGATGCGCTGCTCGTTGCCGAACAGGTTGCCGAGCACCGGCATGGCGTGCTGATGCCCGTTTTCACGCCCGTCTTTGCGCACGTCGTTGAACAGCAGTGCCGGCCCGTTGCCGGCCAGGCTGCGGTGGCACAATTCGGTGATCTGCAGCCGCGGCGAAACCGGCGCGTTGACGAGCACCAACTGCCCGCTTTTCTCCAGCGCCCGGGCAAAGCCGCCGAGATCGCTCCACGCTTCCCTGTTCATCTGGCGGCGGTGGTGCTCAAGCAGCCTGTGTATCGTCATGGTCCATCCCCGCCCGCTTCAGCAGATAGCCGTTGCAGGCACCGACCGGCAGCAGGCTGTTCAGCTCCTCGTTCAAGGGCTCGAGGGCCGCGCCATTGCAGGCGCTGTCGAAGATCCCGATGATCCGCAGCGTGCCCTGGTGCTGGGGGCTGATCCTCAGCACGTCCACCCCCAGAGCCTGCAGTTCCGGGATCTGCATCAGCGCCTGGTGGGTTAGCGCCGACTGGGTCTGGATGCCGTTGAGCACCAGGAATTCGCCGCCTTCCTGCGTTTCCAGCAAGCGCCCGTCGGGATAGTCCAGGCACTTGAACTGGCAGTCGTCCTTGGGCAGGTTGTGCGAGCGCGCGGTGTAGCAGCGCGCCGAGTAGGCCAGCGGCAGGCGGCCCAGCGCAAAAACCTCGGTTTCCACGCCGGCGGGCCGCTGCGCCTGCAGTTCCTGCAGCGTTTCCAGGCCCAGTTCCACCGGCAGCACCCAGCGCTTGAGCCCTTTGTCGGCCAGCAGGCGCAGGCTGCGGTGGTTGTAGATGTTGACACTGGGACCGGTCACGAAAGGCCGGCCGGCCGCCGTCAGTAACTGGATCGCCGTGACGTCGTTCGCCTCGACCAGCACGTCCTGGCGGGCGCAGAGTTTCTTCAGCGCGCCCACTTCGGAGGCCGCTTCGAGCAGCGTCAGCGAGGACAGCAGCACCTGCTTGCCGGCCTGTTCGAGTTCACGGCCGATCGCCAGCCAGTCCTCGAACGTGACCAGGCGCCGTTTCGAGCAGATGACCTCGCCCAGGCAGACGATGTCCACCGGGCTGGCGGCCACCTGCTCATAGAAATCCAGCACCTCGCGGCGCTCCCAGAAATACGTGATCGGCCCCAGTGACAGTTTCATCGCGCGCGCCTCACTGCCAGGGCCGGTGGTAGGCGCCGAGGGTCGTTTGCGCGCCTTCGGACACGCTTTCGAGTTCACGCATCCAGCGCTCCCGGGGCTGATAATTTTCCGGGTTCTTCAGGCACTCGTCGATCGCCGCGCGCATCACGCCAGTCACCTGGGCGACGTAGGCCGGGCTGCGCTGGCGCCCTTCGAGCTTGATGGCGGCCACGCCCATCTTGCGCAGCGTCGGCAGGATGGACAGTGTGTTGAGGCTGGTCGGCTCCTCGAGGGCATAGAACACGTGCTCACCGACCCGGAAGCGGCCTTTGCACAAAGTGGGGTAGCCCGCTTTTTCGCCGGCACCGAAGCGGTCGATCAGCACGCCGTTGAGCCGCGTGTCGGTGCCCTCGGCGGTTTCCTCCCAGCGCACGTGCGAGGCCGGCGAGCAAGCCCCATAGGTGTTCGGTGAGCGGCCGGTGGCGTAACTCGACAGCAGGCAACGGCCTTCGACCATCACGCACAGGCTGCCGAAACCGAACACCTCGACCGGGATCGGCGACTCCTCGACGACCTGGGCGACTTGCCGGACCGACAGCACCCGCGGCAGCACGACCCGGCTGATGCCGAAATTGTCGTGGTAGAAGCCGATGCCCTCGGCGGTGGTCACAGAAGCCTGTACCGACAAGTGCAGGCGCAGCTCCGGCCAGCGTTCGCGGGCGTAGTCCAGCACCCCCATGTCGGCGACGATCAGCGCATCGACGCCGGCTTCGGCCGCCTGGTCGACCGCGGTTTTCCAGCGTCTGAAACCCGCCGGCGTGGGAAAGGTGTTGATGGCCACAAACAGCTTGCGGCCGCGCTCGTGGGCGTAGTCGATGGCGCGCTGAAAGGTTCGATCGGTGAAATTCAGCCCGTTGAAATGGCGCGCGTTGGTGTCGTCCTTGAAGCCGACGTAGACGGCGTCGGCGCCGTTGTCGACGGCGGCTTTCAGCGAAGGCAGGTTTCCGGCGGGGCAGACAAGTTCCATCAGGTGTTTCCGGGCGTGAAGGAAACCCCAGTCTAGGTGCGCCATTCGCCGCCACATTGACCCGCATCAAGTCGCGGGTGAATTAATTGCATAAGCTGGTGCGTTGAACCCCGTCGAGCCGAAGCATGCCAGCCGTTCCCGAATTCGTCCGTCCCATCGTCCGCAGAATCATCGGCCTTCCCGGCCGCGCCCTGCCGTATTCCGCCCAGCGCCCGGCGCTTTCCATGGTGCTGAACGAGGCTTTTCGCGAGCCCCTGCGCCACGGCGAACTGGAATTCCTGGAAGGCCGGCGGGTGCGGATCGAAGTGACTGACCTGTGCCTCGACTGGCTGATCCAGGTCGAGGCCGACCGTTTCCGCGCCATCGACCGCAGGCAGGACGAGGACGTACGCATCAGCGGCGACGCCCTGAGTTTCGTGCTGCTGGCGACCCGCAGGGCCGATCCCGACACGCTGTTTTTCCAGCGCCGGATCCGGGTCGAAGGCGACACCGAGCTCGGACTGGGCGTCAAGAACACCATGGACAGCATGGACTGGGACGACCTGCCGCTGCCGCTTAAAAGGCTGCTGCGGGGCATGGGCCGGCTGATTGAAAAACTGCAGCGCCTGCGGGACGATCTCAAGCCGCCGCCAAAGCCTCATCTGTTACCTTGAGAATCTCATCACTGGAAGCGGGCAAGGAACGTACGCAACGCAGGGTCGGTATCTGCGGGCACCACGACGGACCAACCGTTACGCCATAACCACGATCAGCAGGCGGTATGCGAAAAACCGGGTGGCCTTGTTGATGAGCGACAACAAACGAATGCCTCCTGTCGCAATATCCGGTAATCACGGCTCGTCAGCGATAACGACCTGGTAGGAGTACCCCTGTTCGGTGAGGAACAGCTTGCGGTGGTGGGCGAAGTCCTCCTCGCGGGTGTCGCGCGAAACCAGGGTGAAGAAATGGGCTGTGCGCCCATCCGCCTTGGGCCGCAATATGCGACCGAGGCGCTGGGCCTCTTCCTGCCTTGAGCCAAACAGCCCCGAAACCTGTATAAGCACGTCCGCATCGGGCAGGTCGAGGGCGAAGTTCCCGACTTTGGAGAGCACGATGCAGTGCAGCTCGCCACGGCGAAAGCGATCATAGATCTGTTCGCGCTCGGTCTGCGGGGTCTTGCCGGTGACCAGGGGTGCGCCGATCTGCCTGGCAATAGCCTCGACCTGGGCGATGTATTCCCCGATGACAAGCACGCGGCCCTCTGCGTGTTGTTTGAGCAATCGGCTCAGGCGGTCCATCTTGGCCGGGTTCTCGGCCGCGATCCGGAACTGAGCCCTCCTGTTCGCGAGGGCATATTCCATGCGCCGCTCCTGGGTCATGGGAATTCGCTCTTCCACACAGCTGGCGCCGGCTATCCAGTTTTGACGTTCGAGATCTTGCCAGGGTACGTCGAACCGCTTCGGTCCGACGAGCGCGAACACGTCGGCTTCGCGATTGTCCTCGCGTACCAGTGTGGCGGTGAGCCCCAGTCGCCGACGGGCCTGTAATTCAGCGGTTGCGCGGAACACCGGTGCAGGGAGCAGGTGAACCTCATCGTAGATGATGAGGCCCCAGGATCGTGCCCGAAACAGCTCGAGGTGTGGAAAAGCGCTCTCCCGAGTCGAGCGCCACGTCAGTATCTGATAGGTGGTGAGCGTCACCGGACCGGTGCTCTTATGCGCTCCTGTGTACTCCGCGATCTCGTCCGGCAGCAGGTTGGTCTTGTCGCAGATCTCTCGGCGCCATTGCGCGATCGAGGTCAGACTCGTGGTGAGCACGAGCGTCGTCTGACCTACCAACTCCATGGCCGCGAGGCCGACGATGGTCTTGCCCGCGCCACAAGGCAGCACGATCACGCCACTGCCGCCGCGCGCCGAGCCGGAGGCATAGAACGCCTCGGCTGCCTGCCTCTGGTACTCGCGGATGCTGAAACGCGTACCCGAAACCGTCCGCTCGCGGAGTGACACATCGAGAGCATCACCGCTTACGTAGCCGGCCAGGTCTTCGGCTGGATACCCGGCTGACACCAGGGCTTGCTTGAGAACACCCCGGTTTCCCGGAGCAACCCGGAAGCGGGTCCCGTCGATGCGGTCCGCGAGGTACTTCGAAGTCTTGCGATCGCGGCTCAGGAGCTCGGCAATGACCTCGTCCCCACAGCTGCATCGCAACATCCCGTCATCGCGGGTGATGACAACGCGTCCAAAGCGCCCCGCCAGGTCCAGAACGTTCTGTTCCACATTCTCGGGTACCGGGTATCGAGCGTGTTCGTGGAGAGCCGCCACCATCTCAGCGGCCGCCAGCCCCGCTGCCCTGGCATTCCAGATGGAAAGCGGCGTCAAGCGGTAGGTGTGAACGTGCTCGGGGCTCTTCACCAACCCGGCGAACGGGGCGATCGCCTCCCGGGCTTCCTCTGCACGCGCAGAGTGAAGCTCGAGCAACACGCTGCCGTCGCTCTGTACCACCAGAGCGTTGTCGGGAGAGACGCCCATGCGGTCAGGCTCCGACCGACTGAGATGCCGACTTCCTGGCTGACCCTTTTCGACGTGGCTTGGCGGTTTTGACATCACCCAGGGCCACCATATAACCGAGCTCGCGCAGCGTGCGCTTGAACGCGGTCTCCGAGGATGCCGGCACGACCAGATGCCGCTCACCCGCCAGCATGCAATGCCTGCGGGTGCGTGAGTCGTTAGCGATGAGCGCCGCCAACGCGGGATCGGCGCATTCGACGAGCCGGACCAGGCCCTGGTCCTGGACCTTGGTACTGCGCTCCGTGACATCATCGAGAAGGCGCGTGACGGTATCGGGAATCGCGACGCTGCTACGCGCGGAGAGGAACTCATGGACCTCGGCAATGGAGCGGCCCTCCTCGACCGCAGCGAGCAGCTTCAACCGGTCCAGACGCCAGACGAGATCCGAGACTTGAGTTGCATAAGTGTCCAGGGCGATGCGGTCGCCCTGGTCCAGCTCGGCGCCGATGGCGGTGATCTCGAGGTTGGGGAGCACGCTGAGCACTGGCTTCGTTTCCACGGGGGCGGGTTGGTACCCGGTCTCGGAGCCGAGGCAATAGGCACCAAGCGCCGTGATGCGGAAGTACCTCAACCCATCGTAGCGGCTGAAGTAGACCAACTCGTCCGTGCCCCAGAGGCCACCGTAGTCGTACCGCGCTCCGGCCGGCGGGATGAGCGCGACATCGATCATCCCGAGGGTCGCCACGTATTCGAGCAGGAAGGCGAGGAGGTAGCGCTCATCGAGAATCTGCTCGCCACCTTCATACCCCAGCGACCCGTACCGCTTTTCGCAGATGTAGAGGTCCCATGCATGGCGAGAGACCGTGAAGTCGTTGCCAGAGGCGCATACGAAACGATGGAATTCGTCGGTGGAAATCCAGGCGCCCGTGGGGCACTCGGCCAGGGTGTCGGCGATGGCGTCCCGGCGGGACGACAGGGCGGTGAGCCCGCGCTTGCCCTTGCCGGTTTGTCCCTTGACGCACTCGATGCGCGACAGCTCGTCGAGTACGGTCGTGTCGATCCACTTGGACCAGAGCGTGTACAGGCTCTCGGCGGCAGGCTCCGAGAGTGCTTTGCGCCCGGCCTTGGTGAGCTGCAACTTCGAGCCCGAGAGCTGCGCCATCCCCCCGGCTTGCACGATGAGCGGCCAGGCGAAGGCGCGAATCGGACCCGCGTTCTCATCGTGCCACTTGTTCTTGACTGGCAGGACCGGGTAATAGTCGCCGCCCTCCAGGACGTTGCTGATGGCCTTGATGGTCGCAGCGGAGGGGCGTCGCGTCTTGTTGCTGACAGCGACCTTGCCGAAATCGATGAGGCGCAGGACCGAGAGCAGCTCACGCTGAGCGGTCAATTCGGTCTGGTGAACTGTCAGGGGCACTTCCTCTGTGCCTTTTTCGTTAGTCCTCGTCTTTGGATTCCATCTGGACCAGGGCAGTTCGCAGGCGGCGGGAAGCTCGGCCAGGGTCTTGACTTTGGCCGCCGCGGGCTTCGGCACGAAGGTCTTGAGCCGCGCCTTGAGCTCGTCGGGCATCACCCCGCCGCCGTAGAAGAAGAACGCCAGCAGAGACGGGTTTCGGCGATAGCCATACTTGTTGGTGATACCCCAATTGGGGCTGCGGCCATACTTGGCGGCAAAGCGGTCGGCGAGGAAACGGGTCGAGCTCGAGTGAACCACCTCGGCCACTGCCGCGCGTTGCAGTTCGTCAAGGCTTTGCCAGACTGATTTCAACCGGTCGCCGTCGAGGTATCGCTCGACCACAGCGGCGATATCGGCCTTCCTCGTCGGAATCTTCTGGTTGGTATGTTTCGCCAGCTTCTTGAGCTGGTCGACATTCATGTGCTCGGTGAGCGCAACCTCGAGCGTTGGGATCCTCCCATCCGGGTCATACCGTTTCATTTCTTCTCCCTCGCTCACACTGGCTGATCCTGTCAGCAGTCATTTTCGTTTCATTCCCGCATGCCCTTGGCCGAAATCATTCTGCTGCACGGTCCTTCCACACGGTCCCGGCACGCAGGTCATCGATCAGGAAACGCACTCCCTGATTGTCCGACGGGTTGAGCCGGAGCATTCGCTCAAAGACGCGTTCTGCATCCTCGAATCGCTCGAGTCGCCACAGGCACAAGCCGAACCCATGCATGCAGCGCAGGAATGGCCGGTTGTCGATGTACCCCCAGGGCAAGAGGCCGTCGAAGTCCGGTCCGAGGGAGAGTTCGCCGATGCGCACGCCAACCTCATAGTGGCGTATCGCTTCCCTGGCCCAACCATCAAAGACGAAGTTGCCGAGATGAGCGTGAGCGTCGAGGCAGCGCAGATCCGCCTGGCACAGCTCCATCAGGATCTGCCTGGCGGCGACGGGATCGCCGGCGTCTTTCAGGTCGTTGGACTCACAGATCGGATCGGAATCGATATCGTCCGGGTCTCGGCCCGGCACGACCTGCTCCATCTCGAACGACGGCCGCGGACCGCAGGCGATGATCGGCTTGGCCCACTCCTCGATCGGTTCTCCGGTCTCGCCCCAGTAGTGCTCCTCAGGTGTCCACAGCCCCCGGCCCTCGAGCTTCAACGGAACCAGCCTCAAGGCGTCGATGTCCAGGCGCGACGACTCGATCTCGCCAGAGAGATAGGGGTACCCTGCGTAGGTCCACTGCTTGCGCGGCTTCACCACCGCGATCTCGCCCGGCACGATGTCCCCCAGTTGGCTCGCGCGCAGCGTGACGGCCCGATCGCTGCCCACGAGACGGCAGCGGGCGGCCCTCTCCTTCACGGAAAGGACGACCAGCTTGATCGGGCCGCTCAAATCGAGGTCTGTGGCTGCGACCTTGTGCCAGCGTTGTTGTCGAGGGGGCAGGGCGGCCCCCCGCTCTGGCCAGGGATCGAGTCCCGACCATTTGCGGTAGGCGGCGTGGAGATGACCACCTTTCGATTGCTCCGCGAGCGTGAGCTCGGACGCAGAGACAGTGTGTTCCGATCCATCTTCCCTTTTGCATCGGGCTACGAGCCCGCGTCGCTGGTTACCGTCGTAGTCGAATTCGACCACGGAGACCGGCTCACCGATGACGAACGCGTCGCATGGCAACTCGATACCGTCCTCAAACGCACAGTGAAAAGCCCAGGTCTGTTCGTCATCGCCATAAGCGTCGGTAGTGATTTCCTCGATCGAGGCATCCAGATCTTCCATTGTCATGTCGTCGCTTCTTTTCTTCATCGGGCTTTCCACTCTTTCGCTTTCCAGCGCGCCTTGGCGAGTTTGAGGAAGGTAGGCTCATCGCTCGGCCCCACTCCCTCCGCCAGGCGTTCGAAGCCCGGCATGAAGCTGCTTTTGCGATAGTGATCGGCGCGTACCTGGCATACGGTCTCGCTCCATTCGTCTTCCTGCCCGGCCCGCTCGAAACAGTGCCAGGCGCGTTCGAAGTTGGCAAGCGCGGCGTCGTAGTACCTGCTCTTCCCGGCGTTGACGATGCGCAGCCCCTGGGCCCGCCAGAGCCGGGCTGCAAGATCGGGATGGGGCTTCTCGAACTTTCTGGCAACGGGTTCGGTGGCGTAATGGCTCAAATCTTCGAGCTCATCGTCCCTGGTCTGACGCACGAGCTCGGCGAGCCGGTTCAGTTCCCTGGTGTCGAGGAGCAGATCCATGGTCGCATGGAGGTCGGCGCCCATCGCCGCCTCAATGGCCTTCTCATGCCACTCTTTATGCTGCCCTTTGGGCACGTACTTCATGAGGTCGTCGTAGGTGTAGGTGGCCGGGTCCCTGAGATAGTCGGACCAGGCAGCGTCGAGTGCTTCGTCACCCCGGCCGAGCCTGGTCAAAAGGTCGCGTTTGAGTTTGGCCAGATCGTAGCCGGCCGTCGATCCGTGCGGCGCTTGCCTGTCGACCTCGAAGCCACGTTCCACCCAGGAGAGGGCCTCCCCCGGTTTGCGTTTGGAGACGAGCAGGGTGGCAACGACATGGCAGTCTTTGGCCGTGAGGCCGGTCTCCTCGGTGAGCGCTATGTAGGCCGCGACGTCCTTCCGGGCCGCATAGAGCGTGCGCAGGATTTCGCCCCACTGGCGGCAGAGGTAGTCGGGACGTTCCCAGAACGTGTCATCTTCTTTTACACTCTTCTGCGCCGCGGCGTCGAATCGCGCCCGGACCCGCTTCACGAAGGCGGAGAGGTTGGGCTTGTCGAAGACCTTCACCGCAGCCATCTCGAGCCCGTAGCAAAAGCCGTAGTCGTCCTGATCGATCCAGGTCAGCAAGCGCGAGGCGGTCTCGTCGGGGTCTGCTCCATCAGCCTGGCGCGCCTCGATCCAGCCACAGTAAAGATTTTCCACGAACTCGCCGAAATTGCCGCTCGAATCGTCGAGCTCCTCGATCTTCAGGTAGCATGCGGCGAGGAAAGTCTCGTATAAGGTGGCGGCGCGTGCGGGGTCGCTGCTGACCAGCCTGGCGATCTTCGCGGCGACCTCGTCGAGATCGCTTACGAACGAGAAGCTGGCGCGGTAAGGAATGAAGGCGCCCGGATTGAGCACCAGCTCGATTTCCTGCTCAATGAGGTCGCCCTGGGGGCGCCGGTTTCGGGTCATCTGTCTTGCCCCTTACATCTGGCTATTTGGAATATACTGACCTTCAGTGCTTGGCTCGGCAAGGGCATGAATCCGAATCCTTGATAAAACCCGGCGGCGGGGCCGTCCAGGGCGTCGATCACCACGGCGTAGCCGCAATGTTGCACCGTGATGTCTAACCGCAGAGCAACCAGCGACACTGGCTTGTGACCACTGACAGGCGCAAGCAAAAGGATGGCCGCCGCTACCTGCAAATCCTCAGTCTCCCAGAATGGCCGCCGCGGCGGCGTACAAGGCCAGCGCCAGCAGTAACACGACGGTAAAACCGAACTCGATGGCCAGCAGGATGGCCAACGCGGCGCTGATCACCGAGGCGAAGCCGTTGATGCCCCAGGCCCATGGAATGAACTCCGGCGCGCGGCTCGACAACCTGGCCAGGCCCAGCGGAAAGGGCATGCCCATCAGGAAGGCGAGCGGCGCAATCAGCAGCAGCGACAGCAGGATCTTGGCGCCGTCCGGCAGGCCGATCAACCGCTCGAACACGAACGGCAGCGCCAACGCGTAGGCCAGCGCCAGCAACGCGATACCGGCCACGACGCCGGGCAGCGGTGACCGTCCGCGCCGCCCGGCGCGCTGCGCCAGGCGCTGCGAGGCGCCGCTGCCGAGGCCGGCGAATACCAAAAAGCCCGCCAGCACCACCGCCACGGCGTACAGCGGGTGGCTCAGGAACAGGATGAACTTCTGGATGAACACGATCTCGACGAACAGGAAGGCCAGGCCGAGCAGAAAGAAATAGGTCCCGGCCCGCCCGCCGATGCCGGACGGCCATTTTTTTGGCGCCAGCGCCAGCGGCAGCAGGATCAGCAGCGCGCCGGCCAGCGCGGCCTGCAGCAACGTGGCTGCCGGCACCAGGTAGCCCCACTCGACCAGCCCCGCGCCGCCGCGCTCGCGCAGCGACAACACTTCGGGCAGCACGCGCCAGCGGAAGAAATTGAAGAAATACGGCCGCTCGTCGGTCGGTGGCTCGATGTTGAACTTGTACTGCCGCATGTAGGCTTCGGCCTGCGGACTCAGCAAAGCGGTCACGCCCTCGTGAAACCAGGCCCGGTCGAGGCGGTTGTAGCGATTGGCCTCCTGCGCCGGCATGCCCGGGTAGTACACGGTGTCGAAGGAACGCTGGCGGGCGAATTGGCGGATCGCTTCGAGCTCGCCGGCATCCAGTTCGCCGTTTTTCACCAGCAGCGTCAGCGTGTTCCAGCCGCGAATCACCGCCAGGCGCTGGTGCGGCTGCTCGACGCCGGCCTGGCGCAGCGCTGCGATCACCGTGGCGGTCAGCTTGAGGCTGTCGCGCGGCGGGATGCGCAACCAGCGGGTGATCGCCAGCAGCCCGCCCGGACGCAGATGCCCGAGGTATTCGCCGATCGCCTCGACGGTATACAGGTAATTCTCGTTCAGCGCCTGCACGCCGGAGCCCGAGGCGGCGAAGGAATCGAGCAGGCCGAGCTGCACCAGGTCGTAACGCCTCGCGCTGCGGGCCACGAAGCCGCGCGCCTCGCCGAGGTGCACATTCACGCGCGCATTGCCGTAGACTGGCCCGGTGAAATCCGCGAAGGTTTCGCGCACCAGTTCCAGCATCTGCGGGTTCAGCTCGACGGCATCGACGCTCGCCGCACCATGGTACAGCGCCTGCAGCACATCGCTGCCGGCGCCGGCGCCCAGCACCAGGACGCGATTCCGGGCCGGCGGCGCCGGCAGCAGTTCATAGGGCAGGGCCGAACTGACATCACCGAGGTAGGCAATCGATTCCTGGTCGCCCTGCCAGCGGTTGATCACGCTCATGCTGTCGCCGTCGGCGAACACGGCCAACTGGTCGGGTGGCAGGTGGCGCGTGGCGAAACTCAGCCCCGGCGCATGCCGGAACGGAATGCGGCCGCTTTCGACCACCACCAACTGGGCCAACGGGCTGGAACGTCTCGCGATCACCGAGGCGTCGACCGTCTGCAGGGTCTGGCTCAGGCCCTTGAACTGCGACATCCGCAACGCCAGCAGGTCGCTGGAAGCGAGCAGCGCCAGCGCCACCGCCCAGGCGATCTGCAGGCCGCCCAGCGCCCGGCGCCGTGGCGAGACCCACCCGGCTGCGATTGAAGCGACCAGCGCCAGGGCAGCCAGCAGCACCAGCGCCGCCGGCGGGCGCAGCACGAACAGCAGGCCGATAACCGCCAGCGCGCCGCTGCCGGCGCCCAGCAGGTCGAACAGGTAAATGCGCGCCACCCACTGGCTGCGGCAACTGAAGGCCAGGCCGACACAGGCCGCGGCGAAGAAGAACGGCAGCATGAACAGCAGGTACATCAGCCCCAGGTAGAGCATCTGGCGCGGCTCCCAGACCACCTCCAGCGCATTGAACGGCACCCGCTGGCCGAGCATGTAACAGAGCACCATCGTGATGCTGAACAGCAGCGCGGCCGCGGCAAAGGTGCTTTCGAAGCGTGGCGTCAGCCAGCGTTTGCCCAGCGCAATCGCGGTGCCGCTGGCGCCGTAGCCGAGCAGCGCCAGGCTGATGACCATCCACGCGAAATGATGCCACTGCACGATCGACAGCACCCGCATCAGCAGAATCTCGAAGGCGATCGCCGCGGCCGAAATCAGCAGGATGGCGGGCAGCAGCACCCGCACGGCTCAGTGCTGCCCGGTCAGCGGCACGAAGCGCACGGGGGTGATCTGGCGGGTCGTGATTTCACCGGCTTCGCTCTTTTCGATCAGCAGCAGGTACTGGGTCAGGAAGGCCCCGCCCACCGGAATGACCATGCGCCCGCCTGGCTTGAGCTGCGCGATCAGCGGCGGCGGCACGTGGCTGGCGGCAGCCGTCACGACGATACCGTCGAAGGGCGCCTGTTCCTCCCAGCCGAAATAGCCGTCGCCCAGGCGGGTGGTGACGTTGTCGTAGCCGAGCCGCTCCAGGCGCGCTTTAACCTGCACGGCCAGCGGCTCGATGATCTCGATGCTGTAGACCCGCTCGACCAGCTTCGCCAGCACCGCCGCCTGGTAGCCGGAGCCGGTGCCCACTTCCAGCACGATATCGTCCGGCTCGGGCTCCAGCAGGTCGGTCATCATCGCCACGATGTAGGGCTGGGAAATCGTCTGACCATGGCCGATTGGCAGCGGGTGATTGGCATAGGCCTGGTCGCGCAGGTTGGCGGGTACAAACTCGTGGCGCTTCACCGCGGTCATCGCTTCGAGTACCTGGTCGCTGAAACCCGCTTTGCCGGCGGGCCGGTCCTGCCGGGCGTAAGTGCGAATCTTCGCGACCAGCGCCGCACGCTCGGCAGCGTAGTCCTGCGCGGTCGCGCCGGCCGATATCAGCACCAGCGGCATGATCATCAAAAGGCTTGCTAAGCTGCGCGGCATGTTTCCTCCCCGCGAAGTGGCCGTGCAGCGGCAGGGGTCACGGCGGTTTCGCTTGTCTGCGCGTCAGGTACCAGTATAGAGGGTGAGGGCCGCTCAAGTGGGCAGGCGATTTACATGCGCCTGATATGGCTCAGGAAATTCGTCGAATATCAGCTTGACCGGTAGCCGAAACCGGGGGTGGGAGCGGTCATCGCACTCACAAGCTTCTCCACCGAATCAGTAACCCTGCTCGAAATCGACCACATATTTCAACGGCTCACCGGCGATGAAGCGCCGGTAGTTGTCCTGAAAGATCGCGGCGATGTCCGGCGGCCGGCTGTCGGCCGCCACGTGGGCGGTGACGGTGAGCCGCGGCGCGTCCCATAGCGGGCTGGCAGCAGGCAGGGGCTCGTTCTGAAACACGTCCAGCACGGCCCCGGCCAGTTCACCGGCGCTCAGCGCCCTGACCAGCGCGCGCTCGTCGATGACGTTGCCGCGCCCGACGTTGACGAGAAACGCGTCATTGCGCATCGCCCGGAAGGCCCGCGCATCCAGCAAACGATCGCTGGCCCGGGTCGCCGGCAGCACCACGACCACGTACTCCGGCGCGGCGAGAAAATCATGCAGCTCCACCGCCGCGAAGACACGCTCGAAACCGTCCACCGGGTGGCCGTCGCGGTTCAGGCCCTGCAGCCGCATGCCGAAGGCCCGGGCCGCACGGGCGATATCGCGGCCGATGGAACCGGTTCCGATCAGTCCCAGCGTCTTGCCCCGTAACGTGCCGGACGGCTCCGGCCACCAGGCATGTGCGCGTTGGCTTGCCCGGCGTTCGATGATGCGGATCTCGCGGGCCAGCAGGTAAGCCAGCACGTATTCCGCCATCTGCGGTCCGAACACGCCTTTGACGCCGGTCAGCAGGTAATCGCGGCGCGGGTTGTCGATCAGCGGCGTGACGCCCGCCCAGGTCGACTGCACCCAGCGCAGTTCCGGCAGGCGTGGCAGCACCGCCGCCACCAGGTCGGGCTGGCCGAGCACCACAGGCTGTCCGTCCAGCGCGTCCAGGGCCCCGGCAGTGCAGCTGACCGTACTGATTCGGACCTTATCGCGCGCAAGCTCATCGAGTAGGGGCAGGTAGTCCTCGGCATCGTGGCTCAGGATCAGGACGGCGGGTTTTTCCATGCGCATTCTCCGCGGGCGGTCTTACTATTATGGGCCCTTGCACTATAATCGCGACACGGTAACGCGCTGTCCGCAAGGGCCGTACCCGACGAAGCCTGTCCATTCAAAGGAAGGACGCCATGTTTTTACGCCTGATCACGCCGCTCGTTTTGCTCGTCTGCTGCTCACAGCCGCTTATCGCCCAGCCTGCTTCCAGCCCGCCCCTGGAGGACGAGGCACTGGGCTGGCTGCAGGAATTCATCCGCATCGACACCGTCAATCCCCCCGGCAACGAATCACGCGCGGTCGATTTTCTCGGCACGATCCTGGAGGCCGAAGGCATCGCCTGGCAATCGGCGGAGAGCGCACCCGGGCGCGGCAATCTCTGGGCCCGGCTCGAAGGCGGCGACCTGCCCGCATTGCTGTTACTGCAGCACACCGACGTGGTGCCGGCGGACCCTGAATACTGGACCGCCGATCCGCTGGGCGGCGAGATTCGCGACGGCTACCTGTGGGGCCGGGGCGCGCTGGATATGAAGGGCACGGGCATCTCGCAGCTGGCCGCCTTCATCGCCCTGCACCGCTCAATGCGGGCGCTCAACCGTGACGTGATCCTGCTGGCCACCGCCGACGAGGAGGCCGGGGGCTTTTTCGGGGCGGGCTGGATGCTGGAACACCACCCCGGGCTGTTCGAGAACGTCGGCTTCGTCCTCAACGAGGGCGGTGGCGGCGTCGACCAGCAAGGCCGGCTGCTGTTCAACGTCGAGGTGACCCAGAAAGTGCCGGTCTGGCTGCGGTTGAAGGCGGTGGACACGCCCGGCCACGGATCAATGCCGAGGCAGACCAGCTCCGTGAGCCGCATCGTGGACGCGCTGGCGCGCCTGAACGGAACCGAGTTCGCGCCGCGTATCGTGCCGGCGGTCGACGAGTATTTTTCGAAGCTCGCCGCCGACGTCGGCGATGAGTGGCAGCAGGCCTATCGCGACATGGCCAAGGCGGTAAGGGAGCCCGGTTTCCTCGCCCGGCTGCAGGCGGAGTCGCCGTTCCTGCATGCGCTGACCCGCGACACCTGCTCGCTGACGCGCATGCAGGGTTCCAGCAAGATCAACGTGGTGCCGCCGGAAGCCTGGGCCGAGATCGACTGCCGCATCCTGCCCGACCGGCCGGCCGAGGTGTTCGTGCAGGAAATTCGCAAGCGGCTGGAGGGCAGCGGGGTGGAAGTCGAGGTGCTGATGGCCTTCACGCCGGCTGTGACTTCGACCGACAACGAGGTCTACCGCGCCATCGAACAGGTGATGAGCGGCCGTTACCCGGATTCGAGCGTGCGCCCGTCGGTCATGACGGGCTTTACCGACAGCCACTTCATGCGCGACGCCGGCATCGCCGCCTACGGTTTCGACCCGCGCGTCGTCCCGGAGTCGGAGTTTGCGCGCATCCACGGCAACGACGAGCGCGTCGATGTGGGCGCCTGGCGGCGTGGGGTCAGCGACCTGCGCGCGATCGTCGAGACCATCGTTTACGACTGATCAGCGGGCCACGCGCGGAACGGTCACATTCAGAGCTGCACCACCCAGGAATCCTCCGGGATGATCTTCAGCGGCTTGCCCTGCCCGCGCAGGCGCATCGCCTGTTCGATCTTTTCGCCCATCCCGCCGCTGCGCCATTCATCAACCCCCAGGGCGCCGACCACCAGGTACTGCGTTTCCTCGCCTACCTTCGGCACCACCGTGCCGCCGCGCTGCTCGACGGCCGTTGTGCATTTCGCTATCGGTCCGTAAACGAAGTTCCCGGTCAGGCAGAAGCGCGTCTTGTCGAACTGGATCAGACCGACTTCGTCGAACCACAGTTCGTCCAGATCCACCCGTTCGGCGAGGTCTTCCAGGCGCTCCTCGGTCAGCATGTTCAGCATCTCCACCAGGTGACTGCGTTCCTCCTCGGTGACCACGCCGTCGGCCAGCACGTGCTTGACCCGCTCGTAAATCACGTTGCCGGGAAACGACGCCGTCAGTTCGCTGCGCTGGTCCAGCCATTGTTTCAGGTAATCGATCTCGCCGTCGCTCAATTGCTGATCAGCCATCAGGCCACGGGCGATACCGAGCAGTTCGTGCAGCGACTGCCTGAGTTCAACCGTCTGGAAATTGCTGAAATCAGTGGGCTTCTGGACCATGCGAATATCCTCGTCTCAGCCGGGTGCGGCCGGTCCAGGCATTCTACCGAAAAATCCGCTTTTCTGGCGGACCCGGTACCGGGAAGACCGCAACCGGCACGCCGCAGGCCAGGCGCGACATTTACGCAGGTACCAGGAGTCGATGATAAAACCATGGCAAGCGAAGCTGATGCGGGGCCACCCCCCACGGCGACAATTGCGCGATAATGGGCCAATGTCGATACATCGCAGCAAAGGATTCAGACCATGAACCGTTCCCCGAGCGAGGCCCCCGACCCGGCATCCGACCCAAGGTCCGACAATGACGCCGACGCCCTTGCGCGCGAACTGCGGCGCTGCCTGGACCGGCAGCGCGAAGCCGGCCTGGCCGCGCCCCATCCCACCTTCAAGCAGCGCCGGCAGGATCTGCTGGCGCTCAAGCGGATGATCGCCGACCACCAGGACGACATCGTCGCGGCGATCGACCGCGATTACGGCAATCGCGCGCGCAACGAATCGCTGGTGGCGGAAATCATCTTTTCGCTGGATGCCGTGAGCTATTCCCTGAAACACCTGCGGCGCTGGATGCGCCCGCAACACCGGCAGGTCGACGCGCTGATCTACCCCGGCGCGAAAAACCGCGTC
>JAVVFH010000129.1:0-9758 GCA_032250585.1 Lysobacterales bacterium | reverse complement strand
CTTCCACAAGGACGAACTGCGCGACCTGCGCTTCGACCACATCCTCGCCAACCCGCCCTTCAACATCTCCGACTGGGGCGGCGACCGCCTGCGCGAAGACCCGCGCTGGCAGTTCGGCGTGCCGCCCGTGGGCAACGCCAACTACGCCTGGCTGCAGCACATCCACTGGCACCTGGCCCCCTTCGGAACCGCCGGCGTGGTGCTGGCCAACGGCTCGATGAGTTCCAACCAGAGCGGCGAAGGCGAGATCCGCAAGGCCATGGTCGAGGCCGACGCCGTGGACTGCATGGTCGCCCTGCCCGGCCAGTTGTTCTACTCCACCCAGATCCCCGCCTGCCTGTGGTTCCTGGCCCGCGACAAGTCCAACGGCAAGCGCGGCAAGGAGACCTTGCGGGACCGCCGGGGTGAAGTGCTGTTCATCGACGCCCGCAACTTAGGACAGCTGGTGGACCGCACCCGGCGTGAACTCACAGACGCCGACATCCAGAAGATCGCCGACACCTACCATGCCTGGCGGGGTGAGAAGGAAGCCGGGAAGTACGCGGACATCCCCGGCTTCTGCAAAAGCGCCACGCTGGACGAGATCCGCAAGCACGGCCATGTGCTCACCCCCGGCCGCTATGTCGGCGCCGAAGCGGCCGAGGATGACGGCGAAGCCTTTACCGACAAGATGCAGCGGCTCAGCGTGCAGTGGCGCGAGCAGCAGCAGGAAGCGGCGCGGCTGGATGCGGCGATAGAGGCCAACCTGAGGGAGCTTGGGTATGGCGGGTGAGTGGAAAGAGGTGCGCCTCGGGGAGCTTGGAGAGGTGAATAGAGGCCGTTCCCGGCACAGGCCACGCAACGCGCCACATTTGTATGGTGGCGAATATCCATTCATTCAGACTGGCGACATTAAAGCGTCGAATGGCTTGATCACTGCGCACTCACAAACCTACAGCGAAGCCGGGCTGGCGCAAAGCAGGATTTGGCCCGAAAGCACAATGGTCATCACGATTGCAGCGAACATCGCTGAGACCGCAATCCTGACCTACCCGGCATGTTTCCCCGACAGTGTTGTTGGATTCATTGCTGACGAGCGAAAAGCTGACGTTAGATTTATTGAGTACCTTTTCCGTCATTTGCGTCGCCAAATTCAGCATGAGAACGTTGGAACAGGCAGCGTTCAAGACAATATCAATCTACAAACCCTTGATCGATTGGCTCTCAGGGTTCCCGAACTCCCCGAACAACGCGCCATCGCCCACATCCTCGGCACGCTGGACGACAAGATCGAACTCAACCGCCGCCGCAACCAGACCCTGGAGGCCATGGCCCGCGCCCTGTTCAAGGACTGGTTCGTCGACTTCGGCCCAGTCCGCGCCAAGATGGACGGCCAAGAACCCTACCTCCTCGCCGACCTCTGGCAACTCTTACCCGACCGACTCGACGACGAGGGCAAGCCGGAGGGGTGGGAGATTCAGCCGCTGGATCAGATTGCCGCGCTCGTGACCAACAGTATCGCTCCGGGCAAAACACCGAAGGCCGTATTCGAGCACTACAGCATTCCGGCATTTGACGTCGGGCGCATGCCAGCGATGGAGGTTGGTGAGTCCATCAAGAGCAACAAGTACATCGTAGATCCCGATTCAGTTCTCGTATCAAAACTGAACCCACAGACCCAGCGTGTTTGGTTGCCCGCTGTGGCGACGGACCGTGCCATCTGCTCCACAGAGTTCATGCAGTTCGTTCCGCATGATCGTGACAACAGATCGTATCTCTATTGCCTCATGTCTTCTGGAACGATGCAGGAGGTAGTACTGCAACACGTCACCGGTTCGACAGGAAGTCGGCAACGCGCCCAGCCATCGCAGATTGCCAAGGTGAATATTCTTACTCCGAGTCCTAGCGTCGTCACGGCGTTCAACCGGCAAGCTGGCCCAATCTTGAAGGCTGTTGGAGAGAACCAGCGGGAATCCCAAACCCTCGCCCAACTCCGCGACACCCTGCTGCCCAAACTCATCTCCGGCGAGCTGCGCATCAAGGACACCGAGAAGTTCATGGAGTCTGTGGCATGACGCTCTTCACCAAAATCAGCCGCCTGCGCCATCCGGGCGTCCTGCGTGATTTCAGTTGGCCTGCTGAGTTGCCCACCTTTGGCCGTTACAACCTGATCTACGGATGGAACGGCAGCGGAAAGACCACTATCAGCAACATGTTCCGCGCACTGGAGCTGAGGACGCAGCCCGAGGGCGAGGCAACACTGGCCACCGCGAGCACCACCATAGCTGGCAATGACTTCGCTCAGGCGACCCTGCCGGTTCGGGTGTTTAATCGTGACTTCAAAACTGCCAACGTGTTTCCGGTAGGCGGTGGCGAAGTGCCACCCATCTTCGTTCTTGGCGAGGAAAGTGCAGATAAGCAGGCACAGGCCGAGCAGCTAAAAGGCGAAAGAACCAAAGCACAGAACGCGCTCGACGCCGCGAGGCAGGAGAAGGGTAAGGTCGAAAGAGCGCTCGACAAGCACTGTGTGGATCGCGCCACGGTGATCCGTGAGACCTTGAGATCGTCGGGCAATAACGCTTACAACAATTACGACAAGGCGCGTTACAAGCAGCGCGTTGCGACGATGCTGAGCGAAGGTAACAAGGCAAGCCACCTGCTCGCAGATGATGAGCGGGAGCGCCTGCTCGCTCAAAGCAAGGCAACGCCAAAGGCATCTATCAGTGAAGTGCAGCTTCGACTGCCCGATCTCCAGAGGCTCACCGAGGGTACGGCCCAGTTGATGCAGAAGTCGGTGGTTTCTTCTGCTATTACCACACTCAAGGCTGATCCGCAGTTGTCTTCATGGATCCGCGATGGCCTCAGACTGCATCACCAGCGGGAAGTTGATCATTGCCTGTTCTGTGAGCAATCCCTTCCCGGCGGCCGCATCGCCGAGTTAGAAGCTCACTTCAACACTGAGTACGAAAAACTGTTGCGCCAACTGGACGCGCAGATAGCCGAGCTTGAGGCGGCTTCGTATTCGGTCAGTCAGGCTTCGCTTCCCAATCGAGCCGAACTCTACGAAGACCTGGTTGCCGA
Organism: Lysobacterales bacterium; assembly: GCA_032250585.1. GTDB lineage: Bacteria > Pseudomonadota > Gammaproteobacteria > Xanthomonadales > SZUA-36 > JAVVFH01. The sequence goes on along the minus strand of JAVVFH010000129.1, from coordinate 6,698 downwards.
TTTCGATTCGGCGAAAGCCGCATACGACACGACGGTCACAACCTTAACCGATCACTTGGCAGCACTGGTCGGAGCCCTGAAAAGCAAGAAGCAGAAGGTCTTCGAGTCGCAGTCGCTGAATGTCGTCGTTCCTGACGTCAAGCAGACAGTCATTGGCGATGTAAACGCCATCATTCAGCGCCACAACCAGACCTGCACAGACTTTGCAATACATGTCGGCGCTGCCAGAACAAGACTGGAGGCAGATTCAGTCGCCAGTTCGCTCGATGAATATCAGAGCGTGGCCGACACAGTGCAGGCCCAGGAGGCAGCGATCAGTCAAGCGAACACCAAGGTTCAGCAACTGACCAACCAGATCACAAGGCTCGAACGGGAGATCATCGAGCATCGCCAACCGGCGGAGGAACTGAACCAGGACCTGCATAGTTACCTTGGTCACACCGAACTTCAACTTGATGTAAAGGACACCGGCTACACCATTTCGCGTAATGGCACACCCGCCCGATCTTTGAGCGAAGGCGAAATGACCGCGATCGCGCTGCTCTATTTCCTCAAGACGTTGAAGGATCGCCGCTTTGAGATCGAAAAAGGCCTGGTTGTGCTGGACGACCCGGTATCCAGCCTCGATGCGAATGCTTTATTTCTCGCTTTCGGCTTCATCCGGCGATGCGTGGATGACGCAGGCCAGATAGTTATCCTGACGCACAACTTTGCCATGTTTCGTCAAGTGCGGAATTGGTTTCATCACCTCAAGGACCAGAACAAGAATGACATTGCCAGACGGCCGGCACGGTTCTATATGATGGACTGTTCGTTGACTGACCAAGGCCGACGCTCGCGCATAGCACCCCTCGACCCATTGCTGGAGCAGTTCGAGTCGGAGTATCACTATCTGTTCGCTCGGGTTTACCGTAGGGCGAAAGAGCATACACGGGGCGGGTTGGAGCAGAACTACATCTTCCCGAACATGGCACGTCGGTTGCTCGAAGCCTTCCTGGCATTCCGTCGCCCACAGAACGCCGGCGATCTACGCCAGAAATTGCAAGGCATCGACTTCGACGAAACCAAGAAACTTCGGGTTCTGCGCTTTCTGCATACGCACTCTCATGCCGATGCCATTGTCGATCCCGAGCACGATCCATCTGTGCTCGGCGAAGCGCAAGCTGTTCTGGCGGATTTGCTCGCGCTCATCCGGCATGAGGACGCAGCGCATTACGATGCAATGGTGGCGTTGGTTGATCCGCCAAGCGAGGAGGCACAATGACCCGCATCCCCGTCAACCCCGAGCTGCTGACCTGGGCGCGTGAGCGTGCCGGGTTGGATACGCTCGCGCTGGCGGGGCGGTTTCCCAAACTCAGCGAGTGGGAAGCCGGAGAACTGCAACCCACGCTGCGGCAACTGGAAGACTTCGCCCGCGCGGTTCATGTGGCGGTGGGTTATCTGTTCCTGCCTGCTCCGCCACAGGAGCCGCTGCCGATTCCCGACTTCCGCACCCTGGCGGATCGCGATCTGAGCCGTCCCAGCCCCAACCTGCTCGACACCATCTATCTGTGCCAGCAACGGCAGGACTGGTTCCGCGACTATGCCCGCGTGCACGCGCTGCCTGCGCTGGACTTTGCCGGCAGCGCCACGCTGCAGCACGCGCCCGAACGGGTGGCCGAGGCGATGCGGCAAACCCTGGCGCTCAGCATGGCCGAGCGGCAGCAAAGCCCCACCTGGACCGATGCCCTGCGCTTGTTTGTAGGCAAGGCTGAGGATGCGGGCGTACTGGTTATGGCCAGCGGCGTGGTCGGCAGCAACAGCCACCGCAAGCTGTCCGTCGAGGAGTTTCGCGGCTTTGCCCTCGCAGATGAGCTGGCACCACTGGTGTTCATCAATGGCGCCGACAGCAAAGCGGCACAGATGTTTACCCTGGCTCACGAGCTGGCGCACCTGTGGCTGGGCGAGAGTGGCATTTCCGACCCCGAGGCGGGTCGGCTGGCCGAACCGGGTATCGAACGCTGGTGTAACACCGTGGCGGCGGAGTTTCTGATGCCGCTGGCCCTGCTGCGGCAGGACTATCAGGCCGGTGTACCTATCGCGGAGGAAATCCAGCGCCTGGCCCGCCGTTTCAAGGTCAGCTCGCTGGTCGCCCTGCGGCGCCTGTTCGATGCGGGTTTCATCGACGAACCCACCCTCTGGCAGAACTACCGCGAAGAGCTGGCACGCATCCGCAGGCTGGATCGGGGCGGCAGCGGTGGCGGCGACTTCTACCGCACCTTGGGCGCGCGCACCGGCAAGCGCTTTGCCCGCGCCGTGCTGTCGAGCACGCTGGAAGGACAAACCCTGTTTCAGGATGCCTTCCGCATGCTGGGCGTGCGCAAGACCTCCACCTTTTATGAAGCAGCGCGCGAGCTGGGGGTTATGCTGTGACCTACCTGCTCGATGCCAACGTGTTCATCCAGGCCAAGAACCTGCATTACGGGCTGGATTTCTGCCCCGCCTTTTGGCAATGGCTGCTCGACAACCATGCCGCAGGTCGCGTGTTCAGCATCGACAAGGTGGCCGATGAAATCGCCGCAGGCGGCGATGAGCTGACGGACTGGATGCGTGACCACGGCAACGGCCTGTTCGTGAAGACGGGTACGGCGGTCGCGGCGAAGTTCGGCGCCGTGAGCACCTGGGCCACGCAGCAACAGTATGAACCGGCAGCCATCAACACCTTTCTGCAGGTGGCCGACTATTACCTGATCGCCCACGCCCTGGCAGACGGCCACGTGGTGGTCACCCACGAAGTGCCCGCCAACTCGGTCAAGCGCATCAAGATTCCCAATGCCTGTATCGGCCTGAATCTGCGCTTCATGACGCCTTACGAAATGCTGCGCCGCGAGCGCGCGCGGTTTGTGTTGGGAGCGCAACGTTAATGGCATTTCTTTCCGAAGCCCAACTGGAAACCGCGCTGCTGGAGCAGTTGGCCGGGCTGGGCTTCGCCTGCGCCTCGGACGAGGTCATCGGCCCTGACGGCAAGCAGCCGGAGCGGGACGCCTACGACGAGGTGGTGCTCAAGGCGCGACTTACCGCCGCCGTGGCGCGGCTGAACCCGACGCTGCCACCCGAGGCGCAGGCCGACGCCATTCGCCGCCTGACGCAGTCGGAACTGCCCAACCTGCTGGAAGAGAACCGCCGCATCCACCGGCTGCTGACCGAGGGTGTGGATGTCGAGTACTACGGCGAGGACGGCGTGCTGACGGCCGGCAAGGTTCGGTTGATCGATTTCGACAAGCCCGGCAACAACGACTGGCTGGCAGTGCAGCAGTTCACGGTCATTGCCGGACCGTACAAGCGGCGGCCGGACGTGGTGGTGTTTCTGAACGGCCTGGCCGTCGCGGTCATCGAGCTCAAGGCCCCGGGCGGCGAAGGGGCGACGCTCGCCAGCGCGTTCAACCAGTTGCAGACCTACAAGCACCAGGTGCCGGCGCTGTTTCATGCGAACGCGCTGCTGGTCACCTCCGACGGGCTGTCGGCGCGGGTCGGGTCGCTGTCGGCCGACCAGGAGCGGTTCATGCCGTGGCGGACCACTGACGGCCGCAAGATCGAGCCGAAGGGTTCACCGGAACTCGGCACCTTGATCGAAGGCGTGTTCGAGCCGTCCCGGCTGCTGGCGCTGCTGCGCCATTTCACGGTGTTCGGCGAGGCCGGGACCGGGCTGATCAAGATCATCGCCGGTTACCACCAGTTCCATGCAGTCCGGAAGGCCGTGACCTCGACGCTACGGGCGAGTCAGCACGTTTCCAGCGAAGACCCGGCCGAATACGGCCTGCCCAGCGTCGATAGCCAACCGGAGGGTGATCGCAAGGCTGGCGTGATCTGGCACACCCAGGGCTCGGGCAAGAGCCTGCTGATGGCCTTCTACGCCGGCCTGCTGGTGATCGAGCCGCGCATGGCCAACCCGACGCTGGTGGTGCTGACCGACCGAAACGACCTGGACGATCAGCTGTTCGCCACGTTCTCGATGTGCCGCGACCTGATTCGCCAGACCCCGGTCCAGGCCCGCGATCGGGCGCATCTGCGCGAGCTGCTCGATCGCGCCTCCGGCGGCGTCATCTTCACCACGCTGCAGAAATTCTCGCCCGGCCCGGACGAATCCGAGTACCCGGAACTGACCAAGCGGGCCAACGTGGTCGTGATTGCCGACGAGGCCCATCGCAGCCAGTACGGCTTCAAGGCCCGGGTGGCGAGCAAGACCGGAGAGATCGCCTACGGCTTCGCCAAATACCTGCGCGACGCGCTGCCGCACGCCTCGTTCATCGGCTTCACCGGCACGCCGATCGAGGCCGATGACGTCAACACGCCGGCCGTGTTCGGCCACTACATCGACATTTACGACATCAGCCGCGCGGTGGAAGACGGCGCGACGGTGCCGATCTACTACGAATCGCGGCTGGCCCGGATCGAGCTGGACGAGGACGAACGCCCGAGCATCGATGCCGAGATCGAGGCGCTGCTGGAGGACGAGGACGAGACCAGCGCCGAGCGTGCGAAGCAGAAGTGGAGCACGGTCGAGGCGCTGGTCGGCAGCGACAAGCGGCTGGCGTTGGTGGCCGCCGATCTGGTTCAGCACTTCGAGGACCGGGTCGCGGCCCTCAAGGGCAAGGCCATGGTGGTCTGCATGAGCCGGCGCATCTGCGTGGCGCTGTACGACGAAATCGTCCGACTACGGCCGGACTGGCACAGCGACGACGACCAGGCCGGCAGCGTCAAGATCGTCATGACCGGCTCGGCCTCGGACCCGGTCGAATGGCAGCAGCACATCGGCAACAAGGCCCGGCGCGACCTTCTGGCGCGCCGCGCCCGCGATCCGGGCGACGCCTTGCAGTTGGTCCTCGTGCGCGACATGTGGCTGACGGGCTTCGATGCGCCCAGCATGCACACGATGTACATCGACAAACCGATGCGCGGCCACGGCCTGATGCAGGCGATCGCCCGCGTCAATCGCGTGTTCCGCGACAAGCCGGCCGGGCTGATCGTCGACTACATCGGCATCGCCCAGAACCTCAAATCCGCGCTGGCACAGTACTCGAAACCCGATCAGGACAAGACCGGCATCGACGAATCACAGGCCGTGGCCGTGCTGCTGGAGAAGTACGAGATCGTCCGTGACATGTTCCACGGCTTCGACTACCGGACTGGACTGGCCGGAAGCCCGTCCGAACGCCTGGCGATGATGGCGGGCGCGATCGAGTGGATTCTGTCCCGACAGCAGCAATGGGCCGCTGCGGAATCCACTCCGGACGGCAAGAAGGCGGCGCAGCGCCGGTTCGCTGACGCCGTGCTCGGCCTGTCGAAGGCGTTCGCGCTGGCGGCCAGCTCCGACCAGGCCCGCGCCATCCGGGAAGAGGTGGGATTCTTCCAGGCGATTCGGGCCGCGCTTGTGAAGTCCGCCGCGGGCAGCGGAATCAGCCGCAAGGAGCGTGAACTCGCCATTCAGCAGATCGTCAGCCGCGCCGTGGTGTCCACCGAGATCGTGGACATTCTCGCCGCCGCCGGTATCCAAACGCCGGACATCTCCATCCTCTCTGACGAGTTCTTGCTCGAAGTGCAGCAGATGGAGAAGAAGAACCTGGGGCTGGAGGCGCTGCGCAAGCTGCTCAATGACAGCATCCGCTCGCGCACCCGCACCAACGTGGTCGAGACCCGCGCCTTTACCGAACGGCTGGAAGACGCCGTTGCCCGTTACCACGCCAACGCCATCACCACCGCCGAGGTGCTGCAAGAGCTGATCAAGCTCGCCCAGGACATTCGCGCCGCACGCAATCGCGGCGAGGAACAGGGCTTGTCCGACGAGGAGATCGCCTTCTACGACGCGCTGGCGGAAAACGAATCTGCCTTGCAGGTAATGGGCGACGACAAGCTGCGCGTGATCGCTCACGAGTTGCTGGTGTCCTTGCGCGAAAACGTCGCCGTCGACTGGGCTCACCGTGAATCGGCCCGCGCGCGGCTGCGCGTGCTGGTCAAGCGCATCCTGCGCAAGTACGGCTACCCGCCCGATTTGCAGGACGCGGCGGTACAGACCGTGCTGCAGCAGGCCGAGGTGCTGTCCGCCTCGTGGCAGCCGGGGCATTCACGCGCATGAGGGCCTCCAGTTATTCGACGTTTTCGAATAACTGCCGCCTACGAGCCATAGCGCTGAGCCAAGCAAGCTATCGGACAGGCAGCCCGATATCGGCAATAGCCGGACGATAGAAATTGGGCGATACAACAGCAATCGCACGCCGGATCAATACCTTGTATCGACCTTGGCACGGACGAGCCCCTGAGGTAAGACCCTGCTGCTCGGGTTGTTGTCGACCTAGCAGCCCTCATGGCGGCGAACCAAATGCAAGCGGTCTTTAATGCCAAGACCTGCAATTATTAACCCGGCAATCAAATAGCTATGGTATAATGCGAGCATGTATAAAGAAGACGCTCGCACACTTGATCCGGCCGCGCAGGAAGAAAAGCGTAAGACGGCAGTTCGTCTTTCCAAGCGCGGGTTCACTCACAAAGCAATTTCCGAGCACGTTGGTGTTCACTACCTGACGGTTGGGCGCTGGCTGGCGAAATACCGCGATGGCGGGATGAAAGCCTTGCTGTCCCAGGTGCGCGGCCGTCGCCTGGGCTCGGGCCGCCAGCTGGACGCAGAGCAGGAGAAACACCTGCAGCGACTGTTGATTGACAAG
>JAVVFH010000128.1:0-9831 GCA_032250585.1 Lysobacterales bacterium | reverse complement strand
CCGCGCCCCGCTGCGGCGAGTTCTTCGGCCACGCCGGCGATTTGCTTGTCGGGCGTACCGATCAACCAGCCATCCGCCGGCTCCATCTGCCCGATCGAAGCAGCCGGTTCGCCGCTGCGCAGCTCCCGCACGGCCGCGGCGGTGCTTTGCGGAGTCCGGTTCAGCAGCTGCCCGATGGCCGGCAGCCCGAGTTCTACCCACAGCTTCGCCAGGCTGCTCGCGGCCTGACCGCAACCGATAATGTTCAGCCGTTCGACGGCGAGCGGGCCGCAACCGTTGTCGTCGAGTTGTTCGATCACGGCTCGGGCACTCCGGAACTTGCGTTGGAAAGCAGGAAATAGATATGGGTTACCCAGTCTTCAGGTGGCGTTGCGCCCGGGTTCACCACGTAGTGTTCCCAGGACACGCGCCCCTCCTCCAGGCCGTGTGCGGCCATGAACGCATCGATTTTTTCGTAGGTCGGCGTCATGGTTTCGTAGGGGCCGCGATGAATCGCGCGCAAAGCCGGGCCGGACGGCGACTTCCCGAACCGAATCCGACCGGTCAACGGCACGTCGCGCATGACAACGGGCACGGCGGCATCGAAACGGTAGCCTTTTTCGTCCCAGGCCCGCGTGATGGCCATAGGCTGGGCGCGAATTTCCAACTCGTTGTCCAGCATGAAAGTCGTGATCTCACGGTAGGCGGCAGCCAGACTTTCGGCAACATCACCGGGATTGGCGCTGTTGTCGCTGGAGACATAGAGTATGTCGAGTGGTTCGGCATGCAGCAGTTCGACCTCGAGATCCGAAAAGTCGGCCGCCGGCAAGCTCTCGGCGTAAGTCTTCAGCTTCACCAGCCCGCGCTCGTAATCGGTCCCGATCCAGCGGTCGAAGAACAGGCCGAAATAACGGGCCAGCAACCCGCCGACGAAACCCTGCCCACTGACGAGATCGCTGTCGAAACCCCAGGTGACGAGCGCGCCGCCCGCGGTTTCGTCGATCCGGAACCAGGTGTCCGCCGCGCTCTGCAGGTCGAAGTTCAGCTTTGAGCGTACCCATTCGTTAGGCTGCACTTCGGTAATCTCCTGCCAGCCGCTGCCGACCAGCCGGGGGTCGCCTTCCCAGCTGAGGCGCGCGCCGACACCGGTGGCCGGACCGCTGAGTTCATAGACGGCGTCCGGATCGCGCCCGGCCCACGGCGACCAGGCCAGGAAACTGCGGTACCCGTTGAGCAGCGTAAACACGGTGATGGCGGGCCGTTCGATCGCTACCTGGCGCTCGACGTGCACCTCGCGCGGCAAAAACAGACCGACCAGCACGAAAAGCAAGGCCGCAAAACCGATTCCATAGAGCGTTTTCGTGAACATGCGGCTACTTTTTCAAATCGTCGTCGTCCTCAGGATACCACTCCGGCACACTGTCATCGTCCTCCCAGTCGTAGCGCACCCGCGGCACGCGGTCCCAGCGCCGGTACAAAAACGCCGCCAGAACGCCGAACACCGCGCCGCTCAGATGCATCTCCCAGGACATGCGCAACCGGATCGGCAACACGCCCCAGACCATGGAGCCGTACAGAAAAGCCACCAGCAGCGAAACGGAGACCGAACGCAGGTCGCGCCGCAAGACACCCCCCAGAAAAACGTAAGCCAGCAAGCCGTAAATGACCCCGCTGGCGCCCACGTGAATCGTCGGGCGGGCGAACAGCCAGGCCAACAGGCCCGAGCCCAGCCAGATCAGCGGAATCACGCGCAGGGCGGAATTGGGGTAGAGGTACAGGATGGCGGTCAGCGCCACGAACAGCGGCAGGCTGTTGGAAAAGACGTGCTCCAGGCTGCCGTGCAGCAGCGGCGCACTGACCACGCCGACCAAGCCCGGCACCGACCCCGGGCGCAAACCGAAGCGCGTCAGACCGAGGCCCAGCAGTGCGTCGAGCAGAAAAACGAACCAGATGGCGGCGACAAACGCCAGTGCGATCCGCAGCGCCAGGCGGAAATTCGCCTGCGCCTTGTGCGACTGGGTGTAGCGCGGGTCCGGTCGGTGCAGGGCCATGCGCTAACGCAGCCCGGCGGGCATGGCCGCTTCGATGACCTGCCGTGAGCGATTCGCAAGCGCGTCGATTTTTTCGGGGCCGAGGCCAGCGGTTTCGATCGCGGGATGGATCACCATCCGCACCCGGCCTGGAAAGATCTTCAGGGTTCTTGCCGGGCAGATGTCGCGAGTGCCAAGCAGCGTGATCGGCAGCAGCGGCAACTGCTGTTCAACGGCGGTGCGAAACGCGCCCCTCTTGAAAGGCAGCAAACGCCCGTCGCGGCTGCGCGTGCCTTCGGGAAAAAACAGCATGCCTACGCCGTCGCCCAGGCGCTCCAACGCCGCGGCAATCGTGCGCCCGGCCTCTTTGGGCTTGTGCCGGTCGATGAAAATATGGCCGGCCTTTTCACAGCCGATGCCGATACCCGGTATGCTACGCAGTTCCTGTTTCATCACCCATTTCAGATCCAGATCCAGCCAGCCGTAAACCACCACGATGTCGTACAGACTCTGGTGGTTGGCCACCACCACGTAACTGCGCCCCGCCTCGCAATGTTCGCGGCCCTCGACCCGCACCCGGATGGGCGTCAGCCAGCCGCAGCAGCGAGCCCAGGTGGCGCCGAACACACGGCTGGCGAAGTTGGGGTTGACCCACATCGAGAACAGCACCGTCAGGCTGCTGAACAGCAGCGTCAGGACCACCACCAGCGGCGCAAACAGCAGCCAGACGTACAACTGGTAAGGCCAGAACAGTATCTTTTTCATCGCTGACCAGGTTTTGCTGCGCCTGCCGGCAGACTACCGGCGGGCGGCCGGCTTCGCAACCGCGGATTGAACCGCTCAGTGCCCAAAAAAGAAATAAAAAAGGGCGCTCGAAAGAGCGCCCTTCGGTGTCGCTGCCGTGCAGATCGCGATCAGGCGGCGATGTCCTGCGCGGCTTTGCCTTCGAGCAGGTTCCCGCTGCTCTTGATCTCGATCTTGCGCGGCTTCATCGCTTCGGGAATCTCGCGTTCCAGTTCGATGTGCAGCAAGCCGTTGTCCAGCTTGGCGCCGATGACGCGCACGTGGTCGGCGAGGTTGAAGCGGCGCTCGAAAGAGCGGGTGGCGATGCCACGGTACAGGTAGGCGTTCTCGTCGCTTTCCTGTTCCTCGGCTTTCTCGCCGGTCACGACCAGCTTGTTCTCTTCGGTCGTGATCTGCAGTTCATCCTCGGAGAAACCGGCCACGGCCATCGTGATCCGATAGCGGTCCTCGCCGGCCCTCTGGATGTTGTAGGGGGGGTAGCCATTGCCCGCTTCCAGGCGATTGGCGGAATTCAACATCGACGCCAGGCGGTCGAAACCGACGGACGTGCGGAACAAAGGTGAAAAATCAAGAGTCGTCATTACCGTATCCTCCATTGAAGCAATTCGGTTTGTTTACAGGCACCCGCGCCTGTCGGCCGTGGGTGCGCGGCCCCGGATGGCGACCGCATTAGAAAAATAGGGTCGGCGGGGAAAATTTCAAGGGCTGCTGAAACAACTATTTTTCAGCCGGATAATCGATCTCGATGACGAGAAATTCGGCGCGGCGCTCCGGCAGTTCCACGCCGATGGAATCCCCGGTGCCGCGCCCGAGCAAGGCGCGCGCCAAGGGCGAATCGACCGAGATGCAGCTGCGTGCCGGATCGATCTCGTCGGCGCCAACGATGCGGTAACGGTGCTCCACCCCGTTCTCGTCTTCCAGCGTCACCCAGGCGCCAAAGTGGATGCGGTCGCGCCGTGCGGGCGCCAGGCGCACCACTTCGACCTCGTCGAGGCGTTTGGACAGATAGTGGATGCGCCGGTCGATCTCGCCCAGCTGCTTTTTGCGGTAGATGTACTCGGCGTTTTCCGAGCGGTCGCCCTCGGCGGCGGCCGCGCTCAGCGCGGGCAGCACGTCGCGACGCCGCAGCTGCCAGAGTTCCCGCAGCTCCACATTCAGCGCACGCACCCCCGCCGCAGTGATGTAACGGCTGCTTTTCTCGCGCGGAGGGCGCCAACGTGTCATCGAACGATTCCGGAAGATGTTGGTCGAATGTGCGACTTTCGGCACCTGCATCGCAGGCACCTTTGAGCTATAGTCTCCGCAGTTTACCGAATCCCGTGAGGAATAAGCATGAGAGAGCCACATCGACTTCTGTCGGCCCCGGCCATGATTTTGGCCGCGGCGCTGGGCCTGACCGCCTGCCAACCGTCCGATTCACCCACGGACCAGGCTAAAGAGCAAGCCACGGAGCAGGCCGCAACGCCGGAACCCGCCCTGGCCAGCGGCATCGACTGGAGCGGTTTCAACACGGAGGTCCGCCCACAGGACGACCTCTTCGAGCACGCCAACGGCAAGTGGGTCGCCGAGACCGAACTGCCGGCCGACAAGGCACGCTGGGGCAGCTTCGACATGCTGCGCGATCAGTCGGAAGCGGATGTGCGCGCGCTGGTCGAGGAAGTCAGCAGCGCGGACAACCTGGAGCCCGGCAGCGCGGCCCAGAAGATTCGTGATTTCTACAACGCCTACATGGACACCGCGACCGCCGACGAACTTGGCATCGCAGCCATCCAGGCCGAGTTGGACGAGATCGCCGCCATCGACAGCCGGGAGGAATTGTTCCGAGCCTTCGCCAGGCTCGGCATCTACGGCGTCGACGGGCCGATCGGTGGCGGCATCTTCTCCGACCTGAAAGACCCCGACACCAACGTGGTCTACCTCGGAGAATCCGGCCTCAGCCTGCCCGACCGCGATTATTATCTCAAGGACGACCCGCAGTTCGTGGAAGGCCGGCAGCTGTACCGCGATTACGTCACGCGCCTGTTCGAACTGGCCGGTAGCGACGACGCAGCGGGCAAGGCCGACGCGCTGTACGCGCTGGAGGCCGAACTGGCGGCAGCGCACTGGCCCCGCGAAGACAACCGCAACCCGACGCTGACCTACAACCCGAAGAGCGCCGCGGAACTGCGCGAAATGGCGCCGAACATCGATTGGGACGCCACCTTCGAGGCCGGCCGGGTCCCGGCCCGCGAACGTTACATTGTGCGCCAGCCCAGCTACTTCACCGCGGCCAGCGAGATCATCACCCGCACCGACCTGGCTACCTGGAAGGATTACCTGACGTTCAAGACCATCAGCGCCTTCGCGCCCGTCCTGTCGGAGCCGCTGTTCACCGCCTGGTTCGATTTCCATCGCGCCGGCCTGCAGGGCATCGACGCGCCCCGCCCGCGCTGGAAACGCGCGGTCAACGCCATCAACGGCGGCATGGGCGAACTGCTGGGCCAGCTTTACGTCGCGAAGCATTACCGGGCGGAATCCCGCGAGCGCATGGAGACGATGATCGACATGCTGATCGAAGCCTATCGCCGATCGATTTCGGAACTGGAATGGATGGGCGAAGAAACCCGTCAACAGGCACTGGTCAAGCTGTCGAAATTCAAGCCCAAAATTGGCTACCCGGACGAATGGCGTGACTATGGCAGCCTGGAAATCGTCGCCGGCGACCTGGTAGCCAACATCAAGAGCGCCCGGCAGTTTGAATACCGCCGCAACCTCGACAAGCTCGACCGCCCGGTCGACAAAAACGAGTGGTTCATGAGCCCGCAGACGGTCAACGCCTATTACAACCCGGCCTGGAACGAGATCGTGTTCCCGGCCGCCATCCTGCAGCCACCCTTTTTCAACGTGGCGGCGGACGACGCGGTGAACTACGGCGGCATCGGCGCGGTGATCGGCCACGAAATCGGCCACGGCTTCGACGACCAGGGCCGCAAGTTCGACGGCGATGGCAACCTGCGCGACTGGTGGACCGAAGAGGACAACGCCCGTTTCGAGGAACGCGCCGCCAAACTTGCCGCGCAGTACGAGGGCTACGAGGTCATCGACGGCCTGACCATCAACGGTGAATTCACCTCTGGCGAGAACATCGGCGACCTGGGCGGCCTGGGCATCGCCTACAAGGCCTGGCGCCTGTCGCTGGACGGCAAAGAAGCCCCCGTCATCGACGGCCTGACCGGCGAGCAGCGCTTCTTCCTCGGCTGGGCACAGGTCTGGCGCGCCAAGGCCCGCGACGAGGAAACCCGACGCCGGCTGACCGTCGATCCGCATTCGCCGCCGAAATTCCGCGCCAACGGCGCCGCGGTGAACATCGACGCCTTTTACGAGGCCTTCGACGTCCAGCAAGGCGACGGCATGTACCTGCCGCCCGAAGAGCGGGTGCAGATCTGGTAATCTCACGACGCCCGCCGCAGATGGCGACGAGGGAGCCCCGGGACGGCACGAGCCGCGCCACGCGCGTCGGCTTCGTCAGCCTCGGCTGCCCGAAGGCGCTGGTCGACTCCGAGCGCATCCTGACCCAGCTGCGCATCGACGGCTACGAAATCAGCCCCGACTACGAGGGCGCCGACGTGGTGGTGGTCAACACCTGCGGTTTCATCGACAGCGCCCGGGCCGAGTCGCTGGAGGCCATCGGTGAGGCCCTGAAGGCCAACGGCCGCGTGATCGTGACCGGCTGCATGGGCGTCGACGAACAGGCCATCCGCGACCTGCACCCGCGCGTGCTGGCGGTCACCGGCCCGCAGCAGTATGAAGCGGTGGTCGGCGAAGTCCACCGCCACGCCCCGCCGAGCCGAGAACACGACCCCTATACCAGCCTGCTGCCGCCGCAGGGCGTCAAGCTGACGCCGCGCCATTATGCCTACCTGAAAATCTCGGAAGGCTGCAACCACAAGTGCAGCTTCTGCATCATCCCCTCGATGCGCGGACCTCTGGTCAGCCGCCCGTTGGGCGAGGTGATGGGCGAGGCCGAGCGGCTGGTTGCGGCCGGCGTCAAGGAACTGCTGGTGATCTCGCAGGACACCTCGGCCTACGGCGTCGACCTCAAGTACAAGCTGGATTTCTGGAACGGCCGCCCGCTGAAGACCCGCCTGCAGGAACTGTGCACGGCGCTGGGTACGCTGGGCGCCTGGGTGCGCCTGCATTACGTGTACCCCTACCCCCACGTCGACGCGATCATTCCACTGATGGCCGACGGGCTGATCCTGCCTTACCTCGACGTGCCCTTCCAGCACGGCAGCCCGCGCGTGCTGCGCGCCATGAAGCGCCCGGCCGCGGCTGAAAACACGCTGGAGCGCATCCACCGCTGGCGGGAAATCTGCCCCGAGCTGACCCTGCGCAGCACCTTCATCGTCGGCTTTCCTGGCGAGACCGACGAGGATTTCGAGATCCTGCTTGACTTTCTCGACCAGGCCCAACTCGACCGCGTCGGCTGCTTCACCTACTCACCGGTCGCGGGTGCGCGCGCCAACGAACTGCCGGGCGCCGTTCCCGAAGCCCTCAAGCAGGCGCGCTGGGAGCGCTTCATGCAGGTACAGGCGGAAATCAGCCGCGCGCGCCTGGCGCAGAAAATCGGCAAAACTCTGGAAGTGCTGGTCGATACGGCGGACCAAAACGGTGCCGTCGCGCGCAGCACCGCCGACGCTCCGGAAATCGACGGTCTGGTCAAAATCAGCGACGGCCAGGGCCTGGCTCCGGGCGGGCGCCTGTCGGTGCTGATCGAAGACGCGGACGACTACGACCTGTTCGCGCGCCTGGCACGCTGAAACCGGGCTCGGCGCGATGCAAGGAGTCAGCGAAATCATCCTGCGCAACGTGGCGAGCCTGCCCGCCGGCGACCTGCTGCTGGTCAACCCGCCGCGCGACCTGCTGTTTCGCCACCTGCAGGACAGTGGGCACAGAGTGAGGGTATCGACGCAGGATTACGGCGATTTTCGCTGGCTGGAGGGTTCCGGCGCGCAAGCCGCTTTCGACCGCGTCGCGCAGGCGGTTCCCGATAGCGGCGCGGCGCTGCTGTTTCTGCCGCGCGAAAAAAGCCGCCTCGAACTGCTGCTGCACGGCCTTGCGGCAAGCCTGCCCGCAGACGCGCAGCTGTGGGTCAGCGGCGAGAACCGCGCCGGAATCAAGTCCTGCCCGCGCCATCTCCAGCGGTTTTTCGACACGGTGGAAAAACGCGACAGCGCGCGTCACTGCACGCTGTTCAGCGCCGCGCAGCCGCTGCGCGTACCGCGCTTCGACCTCGACGACTACGAAGCAAGCTGGACACTGGACGCCGGCGGCCGCCGACTCGAGATAAAGTCCTTTCCCGGCGTCTTCGCGCACGGGCGACTCGACCCCGGCAGCGCCCTGCTGCTGCAGGCGCTGGAAGCACTGAAACCGGCCGGCCGGGTACTGGACCTCGCCTGCAGCGCGGGCGTTATCGGCCTGTCGCTGCTGGCCGCCGGCCGTACGGTCGAGCTGACGCTGCTGGACGTCTACTCGCTGGCCCTGGAAGCCAGCCGCCGCTCGCTGGCCGCCAACGGCCTGCAGGCCACCGTGCTCGCCTCCGACGGCCTGCGCGAACTCAGCGGACGCTTCGACTGGATCGTCAGCAACCCGCCGTTCCACCGCGGCGTTGGCGCCGACCTGGACGTGGCGGCGGATTTTTTCGCCGCGGCTGGAACTTCTCTTTCCCAAAGCGGTACTATGCTCATCGTCTGCAACCGGCATTTGCCCTATTTCAGAGGCCTGCAGGAGTACTTCCGTCAAGTCGAGGAATGTGCAGGCAACCGCGAATTCCGCGTCCTGGCGGCCCGGCAGCGGTAAAAACAAAACAATTGCGTGAATTTGTCGCCGTCACCAGAGTCCAATTTCACTAATCAATCAATAACCGGGAACAATCCGTATGAAAGCCCTGAAACTGAGCCTGTTGATCCTGTCGCTCGCGTTGCTCGCCGCCTGCGCCGCCAAACCGGCGGGCGAAACAGCTGCGGAAACATCCGCCCCCGCCGTCGAAACGGTCGAAGACGACTTCACCTGGGAGGGTGATGGCATGGACATCCCGCTCGACGGCAGCAGCGTGGAAGCCTTCGAAACCAGCCTGGCGCGCGTCAAGAAATATGTTTCTGCCGATGAATATGTTTCGCTGCAAGGTGCCATCGAGTACCTGCTGGTCTACGACCTCAGCGCCCGCGGCGACCTGGAAAAGCTGGCCGCCAAACTTGACGGACTGACCCCCCGCGAAGTAATGAAAAAAGTAGGCTGGCGAGGCCCCAAGAACAAGCAACCCGCCGCCAGCAAAACCTTGAATACCGTGTGACCGGTTGAAACAGAGCCTGTTACCACCCGGGGCCGTTGCTGGGTCCAGCAGGCTGCTGGTCGCTCTGCAGTCATGCTCTCAGCGGCGCGCAGGCGTCAGGACCGGCTTGAACGCGTCGTCAGCATCGTCCCGCAACACTTACCTCTCTGTTTCATCGAGCTTCATTCTGCTCGTGCGTGAGCGCAAAGCTATTGCCGGTGTCGGTGTACCCTTTCAGTTCGCGGTAACGGTGGCGGTCATCGTGAAAAACTTATGCGTTTTGTATAAGTGGTGTTATATACAGTTATCGTTTAACATCGAGTGACACCTATTACATTTTATATCAATAGCTTATAGATATATACTAATGTAGTTTCTCATATGACAGACGTTCCTGCGGGAACATCTGTCAGGATTTACCAGGCGAACTGGTCTCCGTACTCAGGTCGATGACGAGGTCGCCGCTGGCATGGTGGATCAGGGTGCACGCGACCTCCCCTGCCCCCAGCTCGTCGACCAGCGCGCGGTAACGGCGCAGCTGTTCGATCCACTTGGCCCGGCCACCGGGGGGCTCGGCGCCGCTCTTGTAATCGGCGATGACGAGGCGGCCGTCTTCGTCCCGGTACAGGCGGTCGATGATGTGCCGACTGAGGCCGCGGTCCCCGCGTTCGTAGAGGACGAGTTCGGACCACGACGCCACCTTGCCCG
>JAVVFH010000127.1:0-9929 GCA_032250585.1 Lysobacterales bacterium | reverse complement strand
CCGTCGAAAATCGGCGAAATCATCACCCTGACGCTGGAGGTCGAGCGCATCGGCAACTCTTCGCTGGCGCTGATGGCGCAGTGCGTGCTGGACGGACAGACGCGGGTCAGGGCGCTGCTCACCCTCTGTGTTTTCTCCTTGGAAACCCGGCGCGCCGAACCCATCCCGGACGATCTGCGCCAGCGCATCAGCGACTTCCAGCAGGGCAAGCTGGAGCACCCCTGGCGAAAAGCCTGAGCTTACGGTCCTCCAGCCGCGGCTGCGCCATACAAGTAATCAGGAAGTCTTTCCGGTTAATGTTATATTGTGGTATCGTTATACCTGAATTAACCCGGACGGAAGCGACAATGGCAGATTTTGACACCCAGACCTCGAACACTTTGCACCATGAACACACGACGGTCGCCGAGTTTTTGAAAAAATTTGAATCCCAGCTCCTGCAATACCGGGTCGAGGAGGTTCCCGATGCGCAGGACAGCGCGCTCACCGCGCTGCTGGGTGACCTGATCGCCATCGTGGAAACCGAGCTCATCCCGCATTTCAAGTTTGAAGAGGATGCACTTTTCCCCATTTTGCAGAAAGCCGACGCCGATGACCTGTGCGATTTGCTGCAGGAAGAGCATGATGTGATCCTGCCGATTGCGAAGCAGCTGTGCGAATATGCCCGCGGCGCCCGCAAAGGCGGCCACGACGCCGACGGTTGGGCGCGTTTCCGGCGCGACGGCCTGGCCCTTGTCGAAAACCTGTCGGGCCACATCGACAAGGAAGAAATGAGCCTGGTGCCGCTGCTGGATGAGACCCTCGATGAGGAACAGGATCTGGAGCTGGCCAATAATTACATGATGATGCGTTGAGCCGCGTTACGCCGGTAAGCGCGCGTAAACGCCGCACCCGCCTTAAGGAGGACCTTCATGGTCAACACGCAAGCACCGCTCAAAATTCGCCCGCTCGAGGCCAATGACCTGGACGCCGTCGTGGCCATCGATGCCCGCATCGCCGGCCACCGCCGACCGGCTTTCTTCGAAAAACGCCTGGAAGCCGCGCTGGCTGAGCCGAAAGACTTCATTTACATCGCTTGCGAACGCGACGGCGCTCTGCAGGGTTACCTGCAGGCGCGTCTGCTCGAAGGCGAGTACGGGTCCAGCCACAAGGTCGCGGCACTGGACAACATCGGCGTCGAGCCGGATCGTCAGGGCGAGGGGCTCGGCAAGGCTTTGCTGGATGAGTTCAAAGCCATACTCCGGCACAAGGGTATTCCCGAGATTACCACTCAGGCGGATTGGCGGAACCGTGATTTCCTCGGCTTTCTGTCCGCCGCGGAATTTCGCCTGGGACCCAGGCAGGTGCTGGAGTGTGAAGTCGGCTACCTGGACACGGCAGACCGACCTGCGACGGACCCCCATCCGCTGCTCGAGTCCGGTGACCGGGATTTCAGTGACCCCAACGGTGACGAGCAGGGTTCACTGGCCCGGGACAGCGTCAATTGCCGTTCGCTCACGGCAGATGACCTGGACGCGCTGATCCGGATCGACCGGAAGATCACGGGCGCGACGCATGCGGCCTACTACGAACAGAAAGTAACCGAAGTGCTCGACGAATCGGGCATCCGGGTCTCGATGGTGGCCGAATCGGATGGGGAGGTTGTCGGCTTCATCATGGCGCGGGTGGATTACGGCGAATTCGACCGGGTCGAGCCCAACGCCGTGCTCGACATCGTGGCTGTGAACCCGGCGGTTGCGCACCGTCTCGTCGGCAGTGCGCTGCTGTCACAGTTGCTCGTGAACCTGACCGGGCTGCGGCTCGACACGGTGCGAACCGAGGTCGACACGGAGCAGCTGGACGTACTGGGCTTTCTGCTGAAGAACGGCTTCCGGCAATCGCAGCGACTGGCTTTTTGCCGCCGGCTCGACTGAGGTCTCGTCACGCAAGGCGCTCAGCCGCCGGAGGCCGTGTCCGGCTCAGGCGTGCAGCATTTCGTATTTCTGTTCCAATTCTTCTTCCGACTCGGGAAAGTCGGGGTTCGGGACGATGCAATCCGACGGACATACCAGCTGGCACTGGGGTTCGTCCTCGGCGCCGACACACTCGGTGCAACGAAACGCATCGATGACATAAATCATTTCGCCGGCCGTGATCGCCTCGTTCGGACAGGGGTCCACGCAGGCGTCACACACCGTGCAGTCTTCAGTAATCATCAAGGCCATGATCTTGTTCCTGTGCTGTAAAGGGTAGGTTGCCCGTGGCTCATGAGGCCACGGGAAGTTGATCGAGTTCCGCCAGTTTCCGATAGCGGAAAGCGCCCCAGAGGGCGGCTCCGATGGCGCCGCCGTAAATGGAATCGGGTGATGATTCGACGGTGGACTTGAGTTTCAGTTTTTCCATCGACTCATTCAGCGCGGCATTCAGCCCGGTGTCCAGCGCGAGCCCGCCGGTGGTCATCACCAGGCCGTCATCGACCTTGATCGATTTGAGCAGCTTGGCCAGGCGGTCCGCCATGGAAATGTGAATCCCCTTGAGAATGTTCGGCGCGGAGATGCCTCGGGACACCATGTTGATGACATCGGTCTCGGCCAATACGGCGCAGATGCTGCTGACGACCTCCGGGTCATCCGCCTGTTGCGAGAGCTCGCCGATTTCGTCCTGCGCGATACCCAGGTAGCGAGCGATGTTTTCGAGAAACTGCCCGGAGCCCGAGGCGCACTGGCTGGTCATTTTGTAATTCAGCACCTTGCCGCGCTCGTCGATCTTCATGGCACGCCCGTGCAGCGCCCCCATGTCCAGCACCGCGCAGGCTTCAGGCTGCAGATAGATTGCGCCGCGGGCATGGGTCGTCATCGAATAAAAGTGGCCCGTGCTGTAGCCGACGCTCTCGCCATCACCCGTGGTGGCGCAGTACGCGATGTCGTCCCGGCTCAGGCCGGTATCGGCGAGCAGGTCGTCGTAGGTTTTCTTGGTCAGCTTGAACGGGTCGCGCTGGCGAATCAATGCCGTGCGTTTGCCGACCCATTCGGTCTCGCCATCGTCATCATGGTTGAAGATGACGACCTTGATGGCGCCAGAGCCAATATCAATTCCTGCTGTACTAATCATGTCAAGACTCCATTACGGCCCGGTGGGCGAAAGTGGCGGCCCCCAGGGATCCCGCGTAAATCGATTCGGGGTTGATGTTGATCGTCATTGCACCGTAATTCTCCTCGACCAGTTTCTCGAGTTCGCGCACGGCCGCTTCGTTCTTGGCCACGCCGCCGGTAAAGGTGAACTGATCGGTGATGCCGCCGGAACGGGCGACGATGGACATGGCCCGCAGAATGATCGAACGATGCAGGCCGGCCAGAATGTCCTCGCGTTTTTCACCCAGCGCCAGGCGGTCACGCAGCTCGGCGCCGGCGAACACCGTGCAGGTCGAATTGATGCGCACGGTCTTGGTCGATTTCATTGCCATTGGCCCCAGCTCATGCAGGCCCATTTTCATTTCATCGGCGATGTAGCCCAAATAGCGGCCGCAACCGGCGGCGCAACGGTCGTTCATCTGGAAATTCTGCACGATGCCGTTCGGGTCGACCTGGATGGCCTTGGTGTCCTGCCCGCCGATATCGAGCACCGTGCGGGTGCCTTCGTGCATGACGTGTGCGCCGAGCCCGTGGCACAGGATCTCCGAGCGGATGTGCTCCTTGGAAAAGGGCAGCCGGACGCGGCCGTAGCCGGTGCCGATCAGGTAAGTCTCTTCCAGTTCCACGTCGAAGGACTTGTCGATGGCTGCCTTGAAGATTTCCGCGTATTGGTCCAGCTCCGGGCGTTCCGCCACCAGGTTGGCAAAGCCTTTGGTGATCTTGCCTTTCAGATTGCCGCCCGGAGGCCGGTTTTCCACTTCGATGATCGCCCGGTCGTAGACGTTGATGAGCAAATCATAGGCCAAACCCATTTGCCGGGCCACATCTTCGGCAAAAGTCAGATAGCGTGCTCCGGCGATGTCGCGGAAGAAATCCGATTTGCGCACCGCGCCGGGCGCGAACATGGCCGCTGCTTCTTCGCTGACCATGGAAAAAATCTGCGTGAGCCCTTCCTCGATACCTTTTTCGACGCCTTCGAAACGGGACCCCTTGATGTTGTCCACGCAGGTGGCCTGCAGATCCTCCAGTTGCTCGAGGAACTGCTCGCGTCTGAAATTACGCTCCAGGTCGACCAGAAACTCGTCGATCCCGACTTCGAGCTTCGAGTGCCGGGTGAGCTCGCGCCGCAGCAGGGTGAACCGCGAATCGATGTGCGCTTCCTGCTTGGATACGGCCGCGGCGGTATCGTAATTGGAGCGTGAGTTGGTGATTCCGCGCCCGAGAATGGACCGGTTTTCATCCATCACGATGGCCTTGGTGGTGGTCGATCCCAGATCGATTCCGATAAAACACTGCATTATCCGCTTCCTGTTCCGTGGTGGAGGCTGGTGTGCCAGGCAATTGAACGACGGGCCATTAAACGGCTCGCCGTTTATGGTCGACCATCTGGAAGTAGCTCTCCAAACGGTTTTTGACGTTGGCCGCCGAAAAGTAACGCGGGTCGACGAGGTCGGTTTCAATGAAGGCCGCCGGCTTGCCGGTACGCTTTTCCACCTCGCGCATCATCAGCAGCTGTCCTGCCGAGAAGCTGTTGCAGCTCTTGATCGAGTTGATCAGCAACCCGTCAGCTTCGTATTCGTTGATATAATTGACCAGCATGTCGACCCGCTTGGGCAGGCTGTGGTTGGTGTAGCAGCCCAGGCAGTATTCGGCGAGTGACTCCAGCGGCCGGTCCGGATCGTGGCGGAAGCCGTAGTCGTACAGGCCGCCGACCTTGGCGTAGGTGCTGGCCACGACCACGGCACCTTCTTCGTAAAACATCTTCCAGAACTCGCGCATGTGGGTATAGTTTGGCGGTCCTTCGGTGACCAGGCGGTATTTTTCCTCGCCCATGTCGCCATCCGGAGTCACCGGGCCCTTGCCGGCCGCGATCCGTTCCTCGATTTCCTTGCGCAACAGATCATAGTAGGTGACGGCGTCTTCGGTGCCGCGGAACGCCGAGAAAATCGGCCCGACATAGTAAATCGCTCCGAAATAGGCATCGATCGGGGAGGGCGTGAGCTTCGCCGACTGCAGCACCCAGACGAGGTCGTCTTCGGCCTTCGCCGATGCGCGCATGTATTGGCGCAGCCGGTCGATGTCGAACTTGACGCCGCTGACCTTCTCCAGCTTCGGAATGACCTCTTCCCTGAGCTGCTTGACCACGTAGTCGCGCATGCTGTCGGTGATTTCGCCGTCGCCCTGGTAGGGCACATGAAGCATGGCGGTCTCGCACTTGTATTCGTGACGCAGCAGCTCGAACCACTTCATGAAGGTGAAGCAGCCGGTGTAGGAAAGCAGTAGCAGATCGGGTTCCGGCAAGGGCTGGCCCGTGGGCCCGATATTGCCCTTGCGCATCATGCCGATGTCCGATTTGACATAGGTACAGACGTCTTCCGAGTGCCCGCTGCGCTCGGCCTCCATGATGTTCATGCCGGTCTTTTTGCGCATCCCGAGCTGCAAGGCGTTGATCTCGGGATAATTGCCGACCATGTTGAAGCACATGACCAACTCGTTCAGGTTGCCCGGCACATAGGTGTAGGAGACTTTCTGGCCCGATTCGCGGACGTTTGCGAGCCGATCGAAGTTTGCCTCGATCATCTCCTTCTGCTTTTGCATCGATTGGTCTTTCTGCACGTCACGGCTGTCGACGGTCTTGACTGAAATTGCTGAGTTCACGCTTCGGCTCCCCATAGTTTGATCGAGTCGGCAAATGTTCCCGCCTGCTCACGGATCGGTTGCATTTGTCCGGAATTTTCTGCGTATTTGAATGAAATATACGGAATGTTGGCCGCATTCAGAGCGTCCTGCAGCATCGGGCGTTCGAGCAGCGCCGGGTCGCAGAAACTCGGCGCGGCAAAAATGACGCCTTCGGCATCGCTGCGCCGCACGGCGTCGACGAGATACAGGCCTTTTTCCTCTTCATTCGGCTCGTAGGTTGCGGACGTTTTGGCGGAGTGATGAATGAATGCCATCGACAGGTTGTGCAGCGGATCACCTTCCAGCGGCACGTCTTCGGTCAGCCAGCGGTTGACCAGCATGAAATCGTCGTCGATGACGTAGCAGCCGGCCAGTTCGATGGACTTGATCAGGTTCAGGGGTGGCTGTTCACAGAACATGCCCGTCACCACCACGCGGCAGTTGTCGCGCTGCGGGCGCTCCGTCTTCTCGGCGATGGTCATGTAATCGAGCAGCAACTGGTTGTGCTCTTCGACGGGCATCAACATGCCGGCCCGCATCAGCAGATAGGCCTCGGCAGCGGGCACCCGCCATGGATATTTCGCGCGCAGCTCATAGAAACGATTGACCAGGCGGCGATTTTCATTGAACACCTCGATGGAATTGCGCAGGGCCTCGTCGGTGATTTCGCGGCCGCTCAGTTTTTCGAGGCCCTTGCGCAGGTCCTGCAGTTCGCGCGTGTAGTATTCACCGCCGACGCCGTCCTCGTAATTCTGCGGCACATCGAAGTAATGCGAATACACCTCCGGCCGGATCAGTTTCAACATGCCCGACAGGTTGCGGATGACGTCGCAGATGCTCGGAAACAGCATTCCATCGACGAAATCGAGCCGCCCCGTGAGCACCAGCTCGATCGTCGAGCGGGGTATGCGGCAGATGTAGCTCTGGAAATAGGCGTCGCCCTGGATTACCTCCAATTGGTCGCCGCCGCCGAAGACGCCCAGTGGCAGCATGCCGGCAGCATGGATGATCTCGCGCGGCACGTAGATGGGCATGAAGGCGATCACCTTGCGGTCCGGCTCGGCGTCTTTCCAGTTACGCGCCGCGGTAAATTCGAGATCATCGAAGAGCGACTGGCAATGCTCGATGATTTGCTCACTGGTCGTCATGGATTCTACTTGATTCATTGTCGGTTGCTGGTCCTGGTCGTTAGCCCGTTCCGGGTGAAGCGTTATGCCGAATCAACATACGGCTCGACTTAAATACCTATTGTGGTATATTAATACCCTTTATAGCCATAAATCAAGTCGGAAACAACAATCAGGACTTCACCTCAAATGGATGCCATCGTGCGAACACATACATTGGATGATACGAAAACCCTGTCCATCGCCGTCGTCGGCAGTGGCGGAGCCGGTGCGATGACCACCGGAAACCTCCTGCTGGAAGCCTGCGCCAAGCTCGGATCGTTCGGTTTGCAGACCCGCTCGGTCGGCCCGCAGATCCGTGGCGGCGAGGCGGCGGCCATGGTCAGGCTCAGCTCGGTCCCGGTCGATTCGGCCAGCGACCGCTTCGATATCCTGCTGGCCATGGACTGGAACAACGTCGATCGTTTTGCCTCGGAGATTCCGACCGACCCCGACAGCCTGATCATCTGCGACCCGGCCAAGGGTGAAATACCGGCGGCCATCGCCCGGGCCGGCGCGCAGGTGCAGGAATTGCCGATCAGCGAACTGGCGAAACAGGTCAAAAAAGGCCGCGGCAACATGATTGCGCTCGGGGTGATTGCCGAAATCATCGGCCTGTCGCAGGAATCCATTGAATTCGTATTGACCAAAAAGCTGGCGCAAAAGGGTGAGGAAGTGCTCAAGACCAGCCTCGAAACTGTCGCGGCCGGCCGCTTGGCCGCCGTGGGCATCGACAAGCGCCCCGTGCCCGTCGCCCCGCGCGGCAGCGGCCGGCGCTGGATCATCAGCGGCAACGAGGCCATGGGCCTGGGCGCCCTTCGCGGCGGCATCCGGTTCGTGGCTGCCTACCCGATCACGCCAGCGACGGAAATTCTGGAATGGATGGCGCCCAAACTGCCGCAGGTGGGTGGCGCCTTGATCCAGGCCGAGGACGAACTGGCTTCGATCAACATGGCGGTGGGCGCCTCTTTCGGCGGCATCCCGTCGATGACCGCCACCTCCGGCCCGGGCCTGGCATTGATGATGGAAAGCCTCGGCCTGGCGGTCAGTTCGGAGACTCCGCTGGTGGTGGTCGATGTCATGCGCGGCGGCCCCTCGACCGGCATTCCGACCACGTCGGAGCAAACGGACCTCAATATTGCAGTATATGGACTGCATGGCGAAGCGCCTCACCTGGTACTTGCGCCAATTTCGGTAGCCGATTGCCTGTTCACGGGCCAATGGTCGGTGGTCCTGGCCGAGGCCCTGCAGGTGCCGGCCATCGTGTTGTCCGACCAGTTCCTCGGGCAGGCCAACCTGATCATCGACGAACCGGTGCCGATGGCAATGCAGGCCGAGCGCGCAACGGCCGCTGAACCCGGTGCCGCTTACCAGCGCTATGCCCTGACCGAGAGCGGCGTGTCGCCGATGTCCGTGCCCGGCACGCCCGGCGGGCAGTACACGGCCACGGGCCTGGAGCACACGCCCACCGGCTTGCCCTCGAGCACGGCCGAAAATCACAGCCTGCAGTTGGACAAGCGGTCGCGCAAGATCACCGAATATGATTACGGGGATTACTGGGCGGAACTCGAGGGCGAGGGCGATCACGCCGTGATCACCTGGGGCTCGACCACGGGCCCGGTGCGCGAGGCGATGAACCGGCTGCGGCGTGAAGGCGTCGACAAGGTGCGGACCCTGGCGATCCGCCTGCTGGCGCCGGTGCAACCCGAAAAATTTGCCGCCGCGCTGGCCGGGGTGAAAAAAGTCCTCGTCATCGAACAGAGTCACTCCGGCCAGTTCAATCGTTACCTGTCCGCCCATTACAGTCTGCCGGAAGACCGTACCGTGCATCACCGCGCCGGGCCGCTGTTGATGCGTGCCGATGAATTGGTCGAGAAAATCAGGTCATGGAGTCAACTATGAACGAAAATGCCGTGCTTAGGGAACAGCCGCCGCTGAAACCGGTGGATTTCAAGTCCAAGGTCAAGCCGATCTGGTGCCCGGGCTGCGGGGATTACGCCGTGCTGATGACCATCTCCAAGGCATTGGCCGGCTTGTCTTTGCGGCCGGAAAATGTCGCCGTGATGTCGGGCATCGGTTGCTCTTCGCGGATACCCGCCTACAGCAGTTGTTATGGCTTCCACGGCGTGCACGGGCGTTCGCTGCCGGCGGCCACCGGCCTGAAGGTGGCCCGGCCGGAGTTGACCGTGATCTGCACGGGCGGCGACGGCGACGGCTTTTCCATCGGTGGCAACCACTTTTTGCACGCCTGCCGGCGCAATGTCGACATCACCTATATCGTCATGGACAACCAGGTCTACGGGATGACCAAGGGCCAGGCTTCGCCGACCACCGACCCGGACTGGGACAATGTCCTGACACCCGGCGGGACCGGCATCCGGCCCTTCCAGCCGCTGGTGATCGCACTGGCCTCGGGCGCCAATTTCGTGGCGCGCGCATTCTCCGGCGACACCCGCGGCACCATGGAAATGATCATGGAGGCGATTCGGCACCCCGGGTTCTCCTTCGTGCAGATCCTCAGCCCCTGTGTCACCTTCCGCCCGGATCAGAGGGAATGGCGCAATCTGGTGCGCACCGCCCCCGTGCCCACCACCGACGATCCGGCGCGGGCGGCCAGGCGCATCATGACCGACGACGGCTTCAATCTTGGTATTCTTTACCAGGGCGATCGCCCGCCGTACCGGATCAACCCCTGCAACCAATTTGACGACCCGGCATCCCTGGGTGAGGAATTTTGCATATGAACGAGACCGTGGACAAAAACCGGCCGGCGGAACCGGCGGCCGAACCAAACAGCCTCGTGGATTTGCTGGCCTGTGCGCTGGCGCTGGAGGTCGAGGCGTCCGAGCGCTACGCCGAATTGGCGGAGGTCATGAACACCCATAACAACGAAGAGGTCGCCGAACTGTTCGCCCGGATGGCGGGTATCGAGCAACTCCACGCCGATGAAATCCGGCGGCAGGCGGCCGCGCGC
>JAVVFH010000126.1:0-9966 GCA_032250585.1 Lysobacterales bacterium | reverse complement strand
GATCGACACAAAGCCCGCCGCGATCGAAAACCGGCGGCGCGGCGGATTCGTCGCCAGCGTCTCGCAAAACCACGCGAATGCGGGCCATCAGCTCACTGATGCCGAAGGGTTTGGTGACGTAGTCGTTGGCGCCGGCATCCAGCGCTTCCACCTTGGTCGTTTCCGCGTCCCGCACCGACAGCACGATGATCGGCAGGCGCGACCATTCGCGTATGCGGCGGATCACTTGCTGGCCGCTCATGTCGGGCAAACCCAGGTCCAGAATCAGCAGATCGGGCCGGATTTCGCTGCAAAGCCTGATTCCTTCCACGGCCAGGCGGGTCTCGTGCACACAGTAGCCATGCGCCTCCAGGCTGATGCGAAGGAATTTCCGGATCTGCGCTTCGTCTTCGATGACGAGGATGGTGCCCGGATCATGCCTCATCGCCGGATCATTGCCGCCAGGACCGCCGAAGTCCTCGATGCCCGCCTCATTCATGCCGGCGACGCTTCAAGCGGTTGAGTCAGCGGCAGCAGGATTCTCATGCAGGTGCCGACACCCCGGGCGCCCGCATGCGCCGATATGCTGCCGCCGTGCGCGCCGATCATTCCGCGGCAGATCGCCAGGCCCAGCCCGGAGCCCTGCGCGTTCGCCTCGCGTCCGTCCCGAACCGTGTAAAACATCTCGAAAATTTTCTCCCGCTGCGCCTCCGGCACACCCGGACCCTGGTCGTTGAGTTCAATGAGCATGGCGTTGTCGGCCGTCCTCGCATTCACGGCAATGCGGCCGCCGACAGGCGTGAAGCGCGCGGCATTATCCAGCAGGTTGACCAGTGCCTGTTCCAACAGCGCGCCGTGAACCCACAGCAGAGGCAGGCCGGGCTCGATGTCGATGTCTACCGGGATGCCTTCGAGAACCTCCTGCAAACGCTCGAGCGAACTCGACAGCACGTCGTGCAGATCCACCCAGTCGCGCTGCAGTCGCAGCTTGCCCTGGCCGAGACGGGTCATATCCAGGAGATTCTGAATGTAGCGATCGAGTCGCCGGGCCTCGCCGGCGATCATGGTCAGCAGTTCGCGATGATTTTCCGCACTGAAAAAATCGCCGTACTCGATCAGGCTGGTGGTCGAGCCGATGATCGACGCCAGCGGGGTGCGCAGATCGTGTGATACCGACGACAGCAGGGCGGAGCGCAATTGCTCCGTTTCGGACAACAGCCGCGCTTCCTCGAGGTCACCGACCAGCCGGGTGCGGTCCAGCGCGACCGCGGCCTGCTCGCAGAGGCTGCGCGCGAGATCCGACTGTTCCTCGTCCAATGCGCCTTCGACGGCCACCAGGTCCATGTGCTTGTCGGGCACCACCAGCGGCAGGAAAGACCAGCCGTCGAGGAAGACCGGCACGGAGTCGCTCGCGGCAAGCGCTTTGGCGACGCTCTGCTGCTGCGGATACTCTCCCGCTCCGCCGGCCGTCACCCGGCGGCCCAACGAAGCGCACAAATGGGCCGTCAGGGCATCCAGCACCTCTTCGGTCCGCGCCGCGGACGCGATGCGGCTGCTGAACTCGTAAAGGTTCGACATGCGCTGCAACGAGGCGCGGCGCTTGGCGATTTCCGCATGCATCCGCGCCGCGAGGTTGCCCGTGATCGCGGCGATCAGCAGGAAGAACACCAGCGTGGCCACGTCGCCGTCGTCCGCCACCTTGAAGGTGTAAAAAGGCGGGGTGAACAGGAAGTTGTAAGCCAGAAAACTCAGCAGGCTGGCAAAAAGGGAGGGCCCCAGCCCGGTGCGCGCCGCCACGATCAGCACGGCGGTCAGAAACAGCAGCGAAAGACTGGCGTGCGGCATGACCCGCTGAACCAGAACCGCCAGCCCCACCGTCAGCAGCACAGCGACCGACGCACCCAGGTAAGGCCGCAGGGCATGGCTCACCCCGGCTTTGACGGCGGCCGCAAATTCCGGCGCCGGCCGCTCGAGGCCGCGTTTGCCGCTGTGACTGTCGATGTCGCTCATGCTGCCTCATTATGCGTAAAGCCTGTTCGCCACGAAATAAAAAACACCTAAAGCTTTTACAGTTTTTTTATGTGACCGCTGCGCCACCGCCGCCGATAATCGATGTCGTGCCGACTTCGCCGGCTTCGATGTACGCCGTCCTGCCGGCCATGCAACCTGTCTCAGCGGTCAAACCCATCCCATGCACTGGCGCTCGATAGCACGACTCTTCGGTATCCTGCTGGTGCTGTACAGCATCAGCTTCGCTCCGTCGGTCGCGGTAGCGCTCTGGTACAGCGACGGCCACTGGTTTGATTTTACCTTGTCCCTGGGCATTACGGCCTTCACCGGATTGGTACTGTGGCTGCCGAACACGAAGGAGCGCAGCGAACTGTCGGTGCGCGAAGGCTTCCTGGTCGTCACCCTGTTCTGGGTGGTGCTGGGCTTTTTCTCCGCCATGCCGTTCATCGTCGGGCTGCACCTGGGCTTGACCGACGCCGTTTTCGAGTCGATCTCGGGATTCACCACCACCGGCGCCACCGTCATCGTCGGGCTCGACCAACTGCCGCCGTCGCTGCTCTATCACCGCCAACAGATTCAATGGCTGGGCGGGATGGGCATTATCGTGCTGGCCGTGGCCATCCTGCCGTTGCTGGGCGTCGGTGGTATGCAGCTTTATCGCGCCGAGGCCTCCGGCGTTTCCAAGCAGGACAAACTGACGCCGCGCATCGCGGAAACTGCCCGCCTGCTGTGGTTCATCTATTTCGGCTTCACCGTGCTTTGCGCGGCCGCTTACTGGGCGGCCGGCATGAGCCTGTTCGACGCGGTATGCCACGCCTTCACGACCATCGCCACCGGCGGCTTCTCCACGCACGACGCCAGCATCGGGTACTTCGATGACCCCATTATCGAAACGATCGCCATCGTCTTCATGCTGGCCGGAGGGGTCAATTTTGCCGTCCATTTCATGGCCTGGAAACGGCTCAGCACGGAACCTTACTCCAAAGACACCGAAACCCGCAGCTACGCGATGATTTTCGGGGTTTCCGCCGTCGTGGTCGCGATCAGCCTGTATCTCGCCGGCAGCTATGACGAAATAACCACCGCGGTCCGTCACGGAAGCTTCCAGGTGGCGTCCATCCTGACCAGTACCGGCTTTGGCACCGCCACCTACGGCGAATGGCCGCTGCACATCCCCTTTCTGCTGGTCTTGCTGTCGTTCACCGGTGGCTGCGCGGGATCGACCGCCGGGGGCATCAAGGTGGTGCGCATCGTGGTGCTCGCCAAGCTCGGCCTACGGCAACTCTACAAGCTGGTGCACAGCCGGGCCGTGGTGCCGATGAGAATCGGCCGTTCGACGGTTTCCGGCGAGGTCCTGTATTCCATACTCGGGTTTTACGCCTTGTACGTGGTCACCTCCCTGGCTCTGATGCTGGCGATGATGGCCGCCGGGCTGGACCTGGAATCCGCGCTGGGCGCCGTCGTGGCCACCATCAACCTGCTCGGCCCGGGATTGGGTGACGTCGCGGCCAACTTCGCCTCGGTCAGCCCGACCGTCAAGTGGCTGGGGATTTTCGGCATGCTCGTTGGACGGCTCGAGGTGTTCACGCTGCTGATCCTGTTCCTGCCCGCCTACTGGCGCAATTGACCGCCGTGCCGGGCCGTTACTGACAGCCGGGCCGGCACGCCAGAGGCCATGTCGGCCTTAACCCACTTTGCAATCGGCGGCGAGGCGAGGCAGTATATATTTCACATCAACTTAATTGAAGAAGCGTTCCCACGTGCAGCGGGGCCTCTCTTCATGCATGCGCTTTGCGGTCAGTTGCTTGCCGCAACGAAACTGACCGCCTCGAAGGCTCGTTATGGCAGCACGTCATCCATAACCCGAGCCCGCAGCACAACGTCAAAAAAAAACAGGAAAGGACAGCACATGAAAACACGTACCAAGCTCAGCGCCGCGATTGCAACCGCACTGGCCGCCGGCACCGGCAGCACGGCCGTACAGGCTCAGGACACACCGCCCGCTGCCGGCAAACGGATGATCGAAGAAATCATCGTGACGGCAACCAAGCGCCAGGAATCGATGCAGGATGTGCCCGTCGCTGTCAGCGCGCTGCAGGGCAACAGCCTGGAAGAGCTCCGTATCGGCAGTTTCCAGGATTATGTCATGTACCTGCCGAACGTCGTCAGCCAGGGCACCGGCCCCGGTCAGAATGAGATCTTCATCCGCGGGGCCGCGACATCGCAGACCATCCTCACTCTGTCCTCCGTGCAGGGTTTACAACCTTCCGTCGCGCTCTATCTGGACGAGCAACCCGTGGCCCTGCAGGGCCGCAACCTCGATGTCTACGTAACGGACCTGGAGCGGGTCGAGGTTCTGCCGGGACCGCAGGGCACCCTGTTCGGCGCCAGTTCCCAGGCAGGCACGGTGCGGTTGATCACGAACAAACCCGACCACTCCGCATTCCAGGCCGGCTTCGATGCAAGTATTTCGAGCACCAAGGGCGGCGAGCTGAGCAACTCGGTGGAGGGTTATTTCAACCTCCCCATCACCGACAAGGTGGCGGTGCGCATAGCAGCCTACAATGACAATCAGGGCGGCTGGATCGACAACATTCTGAACGATCCGGACAACGGCGGCTGGAATGGCAGCACCGTCGTTATCGACCGCATTTCCGGCGGTCCGCTGCCGGATCCCGAAAACATGACGATCCCGGTACCCCGCAACGACCAGTTGGTGGAAGAGGATTTCAACGACGCCACCTACACGGGCGGGCGCTTCAGTCTGTCCTGGCTGATCAACGACCAGTGGGACCTGCTCATCCAGCACACCGAGCAGACGCTGGACACCGAAGGCGTCTGGGCCTACGACCCCAACCTGGAAGGTGAAAGCTCGGTGAACCGTTTCGCACCGGACGAAAACGAGGACGACTTCGGCCTCACCACCTGGACCCTGAACGGCCGCCTGGCAATGCTGGATGTCGTTTACACCGGCGGTTATCTCGACCGGAATGTGGACTCCACCATCGACTACACCTTCTACACCAACGGCGGCCTGTTTTCCGCCTACTACGTGTGCTACCCGGGCGACGGCACGTACTCGGAATGCTTCAACCCGCAGAAATTCTACAAAGAGGATACCGAGAACACCCGCTGGACCCACGAGATCCGCTTCAGCACCCCGAGCGACAACCGTTGGCGCGTGACCGCGGGCGTGTTCTACGACGACCAGGAACTCGCCAGCACCGGCCTGTTCAAGATCGCCTCTACGGCCAGCCCCTTCTTCTCCGACCTGGCACGCACGCTGGCAGGACCCCCGGGTACGGAAGGCACCCGCACCGATGGCGGACCCTTCCCGCCCGAGATCAGCTTCGTCAACGACGTGACTCGCACGACCGAGCAGATTGCCGTATTCGGGCAGGTCGAATTCGACCTCACGGACCGCATCACCGCCGCATTCGGCGCGCGCTGGTACGAGATCGACGACGAGTACAAGGGGGCGACCACCACGGTCAACGTCACCGAACGCCTGCGCGCGCTCGGCACTGGCACGGAGGCGGCGCTGAGGGACTTCTTCGGCGACGCCGAAGGCGGTGCCCTACTGGCTGCAATCCAGAGCGGTCAGCTCGACGTCAACAACCTCGACGACAACGGTGTCCTGACCCAGGACGACGTCATATTCCGTGTCTCCCTCGACTGGCGGGTCAACGATCAGCTGATGGTGTTCGGCACCTTCTCCCAGGGTTTCCGCCCGCCGGTGACCAACCGCGTCGGTGGCGGCCTGGCAAATAACCAGACCGGCGCATTCGAGGGTTTCCGGATTCCGGTCTTTTCACAAACGGACGACCTGGATAACTGGGAACTCGGCTTCAAGGGCGATTTCTTCGATAATTCGCTGCGCCTCAATGTCACCGCTTTTTATTCAGAGATCTCGGATCTGCAAACCTCCCGTTTCGATCCGACGAACATCAACTTCCTGTGGTTCGCCGATAACGTGGGCGATGCGGAGATACTGGGTGCCGATGGCGACTTTGTCTGGGTCCCGACAAACAATCTCACGATCAGCGGCGCATTCAGTCTGCTGGATACCGAACTCACCTCGCTCAACCCTGAACTCATCGGCATTGCGGCGCCTGTCGGCAGCGAGTTGCCTTTCGCAGCAGACTTCTCCGGCAACATCCGGGCCCGTTATGACTTCGACATACCGAACTTCGGCAAAATCGATGGCCTGAGAGGATATGTGACGGGTGGACTGGCCTACACGGGCGAAAGCCTGGTCGGCATCAAGATGGACGCCTTCGTGGTGGAAGACACGATGCAGCGGGTCTACCAGGTCTCCGGCTCGGGCCTCGAGATCAGGCGCGAGGCGGATGCCTTTCTCGGCGCCGCCCCGGGCACCGAGCTCCTCGGTCGGCCGGATCTGCCCGGCGGTCGTTACGTGCAGGAAGACTACGTGGTGGTGAACCTGGCCTTCGGCCTGACCAAGGACGAATGGCAGGCTGAACTGTTCATCGACAACGCCTTCGACGAGAACGCGCCGGTGTATATCGACACGCAACAGTTCACGCCCCACGTGGTGACGAATCGCCCGCGGACCATCGGCCTGCGCCTGTCCTACGATTTTCTGTAAAAGGGCGCGTAAAGAGGAGTGCAAGTCCGTGCGCGGGCTTGCACTCTTGCATTGGCGGAGTTGAAAACAGCGACCCGATGAATGCAATGCGGCACGGTGCGGTAGCGTGAGCGCTGGCGAGGCAGTGGAGAAATCCCCGCAACCGGGTGCGGCGGATGCCCTCGCACACGCGAAAAAACTGATCCGGACCGCCCGCTTCGCTGACGCCGAGCGCTTGCTTGTCGACTTGCTCGAACGCCCGCTCGAAACACTTGAAGAAGTGGAAGCGCGTTATGCCCTGGCCGTCGCCCGCCGGTTTCGCAAGGACTACAAGGGTGCCTTGCGCGCCACGGACGAGCTGTTGGCGATCAAGCCGGATTACGGTCGCGCCTGGCAGGAGCAAGGCCATAGCTTACTGAGCATGAACAGGCCATCCGAGGCGGCCGGGGCGTTCTGGAAAGCCGTGGAGCTCAACCCGGGCCTGATCGCGAGCTGGAAGGCACTCGGCAACCTCTACCGGCATGCCGGGCGCGAGGAGCGCGCGCAGGTCGTGCAGGAACAGCTTACCTTCCTGAAATCCCTGCCCCGGGATCTTCTGCACGTCACGGATCTGCTGCACGAAGGCAAGCTGTACAAGGCGGAACAGCTGTGCCGTCGCTTCCTGCAGGAAAACCCCCATCACATCGAGGGCATGCGCCTGCTGGCGGAGTTGGGGGTCCGGCTGCGGGTTCTCGACGACGCCGAATTTTTGCTGGAAAGCTGTGTCGAGCTGGCCCCGGACAACCTGCGGGCGCGGGCCGACTACCTCAGGATTCTGAACCGCAAAAGCAGGTTCGACCAAGCGCTTGAGCAGGCGCGGATCCTCAGCGAGGCGCAACCCGACAACCCGGTCCACCGCCTGGCCATGGCCAGTGCATTGACCGGCCTCGGCCGCCTCGACGAGGGGATTGCGCTGTACCGCGAATGTCTCGGCCGGACAACGAACAAGGCCGGCGTGTACATCATGCTGGGGCACGCGCTTAAAGCCCGGGGCGATCTCGACGAAGCGATCGCCGCCTACCGCGAAGCCTACCGGCTGCGGCCCGCTTACGGCGATGCGTTCTGGAGCCTGGCCAATACCAAGACCTACCGCTTCAGCGACGATGAAATCCGGCAAATGCAGGACCAGGAAGCGGCCCGGGGCGTCGCCGTCGACGACCGGGTGCACCTGTGCTTCGCCGCCGGCAAGGCGCTCGAGGACCGCGGTGACTACGAGGCTTCCTTCCGCTATTACAAGCGCGGCAACGCGCTGAAAAAAGAACGCTCGGGCTACGATCCGGACAAGACATCGGAGATGGTCCAGGCCCAGGTTGACAGCTGCACGCGGGAACTCTTCGCGGCGCGAGGAGAGCTTGGCCTGGACAGCCCGGACCCCATCTTTATCGTCGGCCTGCCGCGGGCCGGCTCCACGCTGCTGGAACAAATCCTCGCCTCACACTCGCAGGTGGACGGCACCATGGAACTGCATAACGTCCTCGCGCTGGCGCAACGCCTGCGGGGCCGCAGTGCCGGCGATGAGTCACGGTATCCGGCGATACTGTGGGAGCTCGAGGACAGCTATTTCCGCCGCTTCGGCAAAAAGTTCATCGCCGACACCCGGGTCTACCGTGGCGCTGCACCGTATTTCATCGACAAGATGCCCAACAACTTCCTGCACATCGGCCTGATCCGCCTGATTCTGCCGCGCGCGAAAATCATAGACGCGCGCCGCCACCCCATGGCGTGCTGCTTCAGCGGCTTCAAGCAGCTGTTCGGTGAGGGGCAGGACTTCAGCTATGGCCTCGAGGCAATGGGCCGCTACTACCGCGATTACCTGCGGCTGATGGATCACTGGGACGAGGTGCTGCCCGGTTTCGTGCTGCGCGTGATGCACGAGGACGTGGTTACCAACCTCGAGACCCAGGTGCGGCGCATACTCGATTTCTGCGGCCTGCCTTTCGAAGAAGCCTGCCTCGAATTCCACCGCACGCAGCGAAGCATCCGGACGCCGAGTTCCGAGCAGGTCAGGCAGCCCATCTACCGCAGCGGCCTGGAGCAGTGGCGTCATTACGAACCCTGGCTCGGCCCGCTGAAAGAGACGCTCGGGCCCGATGTCCGCGAACGCTTCGGCATCGGCTGAGCGCTATGATTCAAATGCTGATGGACGCGGAAAAGGTGACGGCTTCAGCAGTGTTTTCCGGCTTCCCAGCCCCGGGAGCTGATAGTGCGCTCTGCAACCTTTGCCGGGTACTCCTCAAGCTGTGTTGCCATGGTATCGTTCCAGCGGTTAAGGTAGCCGAACAGCGCAATGGCGGCGACTATCTCGACAACCTGCCCTTCATCGAAATGCCTGTATAGTTCGTCGAAGTCCTCTTCTGTTGCTTCGTTTGGCAGATAGCCGGCATGCAGTGCAAGCCGCAAAGCGGCGCGCTCAGCGTCAGAAAACAGGTCACTGGTTTCGAATTCCCAGACAGCAGCGATTTTCTGGTCGGAGGACTTATAAATGCTGGCAAGATTGGCCATATGCGACTGACAATAACGGCATCCCGCCGCTACGCTCGACACCAGGCTAATCAGCATTTTTAATTCTTCGGAAACCGTGCCTTCATAAAGAATGGTCTGGTTTAACGCGGCAAACCGTTTTGCGATATCCGGTCGGCGTGACATGGTCTTGACACTGTTCGGAATAAAGCCGCGCGTTTTTTGATAATGCGCCAGCATGTCAAGTAATTCTTTATCTTCGATTTGTTCAAGCTCCAACGGTTGCATATGTGCCATAAGGAGTTCCTGTCGTAGTGGTGCATGAATGTGTTTGCAGACAAGTCGCCGCTCAAAATATTCCGAAGGCGGCAAACCAAGTCCCAGCATTAATTCCTGGATGGAGTTCAACGAACCGGGTCATATAAGCCAGTCTCTCGACATCACAGGCCTGGCGTTGACCTGTGTGGACAAGGCGCTCAGGACCAAAATACCGAATTAGAATTGGTGCCGGCACCAGGATTCGAACCCGGGACCTATTGATTACAAATCAATTGCTCTACCAACTGAGCTATACCGGCACGGCAGGTGGTGGTTGCTATTTTAAATCATATGGGCGCAATAGCGAACTGCGATGCTCAGGCCGTGAGCATGCCGCGGAACACCAGCAGCGGATCGTGGATGTGGCCGGCGGGCAGGTAATCGCGCAGCATGTTCGCTGCGCCGCCGGCGATGACGATTTTCGGCTCGGCGCGCAACTCGCCGCGCAGGTTCTGCCGGAACAGCTCGAAGGCGCCCAGTTGGGCGGACAGCACCCCGCGGCTGATGCATTCTGTGGTTGACCGGCCCAAACCAATGGACCCGGCGCCAGTGGACCCAGTACGGCTCGATTC
>JAVVFH010000125.1:0-10017 GCA_032250585.1 Lysobacterales bacterium | reverse complement strand
TCGCGAAGTGCTCGGGCTGCCGCCTGCCTGAACCAGACATCGTGCCCCGCATACCAATGCCGGTGAGTTCGCGGCATCTTTTATCCTGGGCGCATTCCCGCGCACAGATTTACTTAGCAACAGCCGCGGTCCTGCTGCTGTTGCTGCTGTTTCTGCAAAAAAGCCAGATTTCAGTCCCACAATCGTGGGTAATCATCGTGGAGTCGATCGGCCTGGCGTTGATATTCGTAGTCGCTGCCATTGCATTTGTTTTTCACCGAAGTTTCAAGGCAAATTCACTGTTGTCTGTGGCCATGGCCTGCCTGGGCGCAGGCCTCATTGATTTGTTCCACATGGTGTACCACGTGATCGGTCATGATACGCAAACCCAGTCCGGGCCCTTCCAGGCACCAGAATACTGGAGTTCGGTGGCCGCGCACCTGTACTTTGCCGTCATGTTGCTGGTGGGCTGGCGGGCAGCCGAAGGCAGGCTTCGCGTCGTGGACCGGGATGCTATTCGTACAAGGGCGGTACCGTTGGGGGGAATGCTGTTTTTTTTGCTCCTGCTGGGTTCCGTTTTTCTGGTTTACCTGGCGCCGGGTTGGCATGCCCTGGCAGGGCTGGTGTCGTGGCTGGCTGCCGCGACGGCCGCCCTTTATCTCACGATACTGGTGATCTTCCTGGCGCAGGGTGACTGGAAACACTACCCCTTCCCGCACGGGGTCATTCCTGCATTGATTCTGCTGACGGGAAGTGCCTTTTGTCTCGTCACGATATCCTCGCTATCGATGGAGCTCGCCGCATTTGCCAGCGATGTTCTGCGCGTAACGGCCTACGGGCTCATTTTTACCGCGCTGATTTCCGGCACGTCGAGCCTGTTCTCTCAGGCGAGCAGCATTCAGCTCGACCGCCGTGTAAGCGAGCTCATGGAACGGGCCAACCGGGACAGCGAGATCAGCGCGGCCGATGTCGCACGGTCCAACGGACGGCGGACTGTGAATAATGCCGGCACCTTCGAACTCGACTTCGGCAGCGGGCGTTTGCAGGTAAACGAAGCAGTACTGAGCCTCTTCGGGGCCGGGGCGGAACTGGGGAACGTAGGGAGATTGATGAAGCTGATGCACCCGGAAGACCGCCCGAAGGTAATGGCAGCCTTCGAGCGGAGCAGAAAAGAAGGGGTCCTGTTCAAGCAACAGTATCGCCTGTTGCTGGAGGGTGAATACTGCTGGGTCGAATCGGTCGCCGGCGTCGAGTCCGTCGACGGCGTGCCCGTCAGGCTGCTGGGGTACCTGGACGAAATCACTGAGCGGGTCGAAGCGGCGCGGGCGCTGGAAGAGAGCATGGAAGCACAACGCCAATCGAACAAAGATTTGCAGATGTTCGCCCACACCGTTTCGCATGACTTGCAGGAACCCCTGCGCATGGTTTCCAGCTTCATGAACCTCCTGCAGCGGCGCTATGCCGGCAGTCTCAACGAAGAGGCGCAGGAATTCATCCATTTCGCGGTGGAAGGCTCAGAGCGCATGGGCAGGCTGCTCGACGGGCTGTTGTACTATTCGCGCGTGCAATCCGGTGCAGTGACCTTTGCGGAAACCTCACTCGAATTGCCGCTACAGGATGCGCTGACCAACCTGTCGCTGTTGCTGCGCGATTCCGCGACTGAAATCGACATCGGTACCCTGCCGACCCTGCCCTGCGATGCAGGTCAGATGATGCAGCTATTCCAGAACCTGGTGTCCAACGCCATCAAGTTCCGCGGTCCGGAAGATCCGTTGATACGGATCCGCTCGCGCAGGCTCGAAGAGCGGTGGGTCGTCGACGTCACCGACAACGGTATCGGTATCGAGCCCATTCATTTTGAGCGTATCTTCCAGGTTTTCCAGCGCCTCAACGGGCGCGAAATTTCCGGCACCGGGATCGGCCTGTCCGTATGCAACCGCATCATGGAACGGCACGGCGGACGGATCGAAGTCAGCTCGCAAATGGGTAGGGGCAGCACGTTCAGTCTTTATTTCTGATTGTGCGCTCCGGGTCGCCGGCTGCCGGTAGTTCAATCCAGAAGGTCGAGCCGCGGCCGTATTCGCTCTCAAAGCCAATCTGCCCGCCCAACAGGTCCATCACCCGTTTACAAATGCTCAGGCCGATGCCCGTGCCCGCGGTGGCCTGGTCACGATCGGTAATGCGTTCAAAGGGTTCGAACAGCAGTGGATAATGTTCGGGGAGAATGCCCCGGCCGCTGTCCTGCACGGCAATGCGCACGAACCCGTTCGTGCGCGCCTCGTGGAAAACCCGGACGTCGCCGCCAGGCTGGTTGTACTTGATCGCATTGCCAAGGAGGTTGCTTAAGACCTGCAGCAATCGGCGTGGATCGGCGAGCACGTCCGGGCAGGGGGCCGCCGGCTGTGTGATCTTGACGCCGGCCCGCTCGGCCATCGGGGCGGTCATCGAAAGTGCTCGCTGCAGGACGTCGCCGCTGTGGGTCCGCTGTATGTCCACCCTTATGTCGCCGGTATCGATTCGCGTAAAATCCAGCACATCATCGATCAGCTCCAGCAGTTGAGCGCCACCTGCGAGGATCTGGGTGAGGCTGTCTTTTTGATCATCGGAGAGGTTTTCGCCACTCATTTCCAACAGCTGGCCGAAACCAAGGACGGCATTGAGTGGTGTGCGAAACTCGTGGCTCATGCGCGATAGAAAATCGGACTTGGCGCGGTTGGCGTTTTGCGCTTCGTCGCGCGAAGCTCTCAATTCCAACTCGAAGTTCTTGCGTTCGGTGATGTCTGTCGCAGTGCCCAGCAATCCGACAGTCTGACCGGCAACGTTCCTGAACTGAACGGCGGCACCTGATACCCAGATAATTTTTCCGTTGCGGTTCTTGAAACGGTATTCCTGGCGGAATGGCGCGCCTTTAGCCACGAAATCCCGCCATTCGCGGAGAACTTTCATCCTGTCCTGAGGGTGGATGGCTTTGTTCCAGCCATGACCCGCGGCTTGTCTTTGGTTCAGGCCGGTCATGTTCTGCCACTGCGCATTGGCGTAGATGCAGGCACCCCGAGGGTTCGTCAGAATGATGCCGACGGGCGCGTTTTCGGCGAGATCCCGAAAGCGCTGCTCGCTGGCGTACAGCGCCTGTTCGGCCTCGCGGCGCTCCGTGATGTTCTCACTCATACCAACGATGAGGCTGTTTTTGCCCTGCGCATCCGGCACCGAGATCTTGATCGTGCGCGTATAAATCAGTTGACCGGAAGCGGATTCGATCACCTCTTCCGGAATCTCCAGCGGCCGGCCGTTTGCCGCCACCTCGAGATCTTCTTCGCGATAAGTCAGCGCAATGTCAGCGGGGAAGATTTCGAAGTCGGTGCGACCGATCATCGGCTCGAATGCCCCATCGAACAGTTCCTCGCTTTTGCGGTTGCATAATGTATAACGGAAATCGTCGTTCGGATTTTTGGCATACAGCGCAACCGGCAAGTAATCGACGATTTGCCGCCACATGCGTTCCTGGTCATGGAGTTGCTGGGCAATCTTTTTTTGCGCCGACTGGTCCATGGACCAGCAGATGACTTCGTCCGTGTCACCGGGCTTGTACTGCCAGCTGACTTCGGTGTGCAGGACCTCTCCGTCGTCGAGCTGGCGCAGCCGGACCTCTTCGCGGCAGGCCCCATCGCGCCTGAAGCTTTCCAGGAGTCGCTGGTGCTCCCCGCTGTCTGCCCAAAGGTCTTGCACCGGAACGGTGATGGCTGGTTCGTTTCCGAGCTGCAGTACTGAGCGCGCTTTGCAATTGGCGAAGCGGATTGCACCGCTCTCGAGGTGGAATACAAATATAACGACTGGGCTGCCATCCAGCACGGCCTCCAGGAAGTCGACCTGCGCCCGGGACTTGGCCACCAGCGCCTGCAGGTCGGAAACGTCCCTGATGACCGCTTGCAGCAGAATGCGGCCGTCGATGTTCATGGATTTCAAAAAAACCCGCGACTGAAACTCACGACCTGCGGAAGTGCGGTACGTCCAGTCGAACGATACCGAGCCCTGCTGTCGGCAATCGTCGAAGTATTGTCGGGCTGCAGCGGCGGATTCGCGACCGTCTGGCTGCAGGGCAGGGGAAAACTGCCCCGGTTTTGCGCTGCGTAATTCCTCCGCGCTTGCCAGGCCGAAGAGCTGCAATGCCGCCCGGTTACAATCGATGTAGCGGTATTCCTGGATGGTAACGACGGCATCGGGTGACAGATCGAACAGGGTGCGGTAGAAGGTCTCATCGCGCGCTGCTTTCGCCTGAATGCCTTTACGGGCAGTCACTTCGTGCATTGTCAGGATTAACACGGCATCGGCCCCGGGATTTTCGGCTCCGGCGACAGTGCAGGAGACATTGACTCGCAGTGCGGCGCCGTCGATCCGCTTGAGGGGTATTTCGAAAGCTTGTTGTTGCCCGCCCTCCAGAAAACGACGTAAATCACTTCTCAGGTTTTTTTCACACACCAGCAGGTCGAGTTGGCGGTCGTGCGCCTGGTCCGCCGTCTGGCCAAAAAGCCGTTCGGCGCCGCGGTTCCAATGCCTGATCCGCAAGTCACGATCGGTCGTGATGATGGCGTCGAGTACCGGCATATCGTGTTTTTTCACAACGGTCACTTCCGGCGCTTCGCCAGGCTTGTCGTGGTCGGACATATTATCGCTCGACCTGGGGTCCCGGGAGCGTCTTCACGAGGGATTCCGAAGTGTGGTTTCAAGCTGTCTCAATTCATCAATCAGCGCCGCTGTCAATTGCGGCATCGGTTCACTCCGGTTTTCTCGCGCAGCCATT
This sequence comes from Lysobacterales bacterium, assembly GCA_032250585.1. Taxonomy (GTDB): domain Bacteria; phylum Pseudomonadota; class Gammaproteobacteria; order Xanthomonadales; family SZUA-36; genus JAVVFH01. The sequence continues at coordinate 5,240 of JAVVFH010000125.1, read as the reverse complement.
TCCAGATTGGTCGCCGCTCGCGATAGCGGGGCCTCGCAAAGCACATCGGCAGCTCCGCGGATGGTATGGGCAAGACGGCCGAGGTCAGCCAGCGCCTCTTCCGCCGCCAGCCGTGAAAGATCCGCGCGCCACTTTTGACAATCACTCTGTAGCCGGTCGGACATCGACGTCAGAATATCCGCGAGCGCATTTTTCGGGTCTTGTGGCGGTATCGCCACCGGGTCCCCGCTGGCGTTCAACAACCGCTGCAGCTTCTCGTAGAGCTGTTTGGCGATGACCGGTTTACTGATGTAAGCGTTCATGCCGGCGGCCAGGCATTTTTCGCGGTCACCAGGCGCTGCCAGGGCTGTAATGGCCAGTATCGGAATCTTTGAATCGAAGTCCTTCGAGCGAGACGCCCGAATCTTCCGGGTCGCGGCGAAGCCATCCATGACGGGCATCAGGCAATCCATGATCACAAGATCGTAACGCCGGGAGGCCAGGGCATCGAGAACCTGTTCGCCGTTCGAAACGACACAGACGTCATAGCCCTGGTGCTGCAGCATTCCGGTGAGGACCCGCTGGTTGATCTCGTTGTCCTCGGCGAACAGGATTCGGCGACGCTGTTCCCCGGACTGTTTCAGCTTGCTCATACGTTTCCTGTAAGTGGATATCAGGCGACTGTCGGCTACGCACATGAGCGAAGATACCGGCACGGACATAACTCATTTTCTGGTTGTCACCATGATAGCTTCGTGGGCGGGCACCCGAAAGCCGTTTGCCCCTCGACTGCCAGACTTTACGGATTCTACTGTCAATTGTAGCAGTACCGTCGCCGCACGCCGGTCCGTATAACTGTTGCCAAGGGATCGTTTTTGTCAGTGAGTCGATTAAACAAGGGGGGCTTTCAGGAAAGGCCCGCCAATAAGGAAGGTTGGCAATGAAGGGGATATTCAGGGGCAATACCGCGCCGGCGGAGAGGTCGGCTTCGTTTGGACCAAGTGGGTCCGGATTCAGCACCGTCGAAGTCATGACGTCCGTCGCCTTGATCCTGATTCTGGTCACCCTGGCGGTGCCGTCGTACCAGGACGCGGTCGAAAAACGGCGCATCACTCAGGGTGCCGAGCTGATCCTCGCCTTCGTCAACACCATTCAAAGCGAGTCCATCAAGCGTAACCGCCCGGTTACGGTGGCCTATTCGATCGGAGACGATGGACAGTGGTGCATTGGTGCTGTGCTGGGTCGAAACGCCTGCGACTGCATGCAAACGGATCCTACGGAGTCATCCTGGTGCGAACTTGACAACATGCCGTGGGTGTTGCGCAACAGCGACGTCCAGGCGCGCAATCTGATTCATTCCGCGTCGGGCGATGGCAGTTACCAGTTCGATCCGGTGCGCGGCATATTCACCGACCCGTCCGACGCGCTGACGCTGGGCCTGAGCGCCGGCGATGGCAGCTACCAGATGAGTCTGAACCTGGTGAGCACGGGCCGGGTCTCGGTCTGCGTTCCGCAGGCGAGCAACGGCATACACGGTTTCCATGCCTGCCCGTCAGGGTCCTGAATAGCCGCTTTTTTGGAGGTTGACTCTATGAACAGGAACAACGCCGGTCCGGTCCGCAGATTGCGGGGTTACAGCCTGATGGAATTGATGGTGGCGACCGGCCTCAGTCTGGTCGTCACGCTCACCATGCTCGGCCTGATGTCCAATTCTCTCGCCAGCACCGCGCGCTTGATCAAGATGACCAAGCTGACCGATGACATGCGCATCACCCTGCAGATGATGACCCGCGATGTGCGCCGCAGCAATTACACGGCCGATTCTGTGCTGTGCTTTGCCAATCCTGATTGTGCGGTGGACGGGACCATCACCTGGGCCGGGGACGTGCTGATCGCGACCGAAGGAAACTGTTTCGTTTTCCAGCTGGATCGTAATTTCAACGGCGACATGACCGATAACGCGGCAGGCGCTTTTAGACGCACGATACACAACGGGGTAGGTGCCATCGAGATGTGGGTTGGTAATTCCGTCCCGGACTGCAGGTTGGATGACGCAAACTGGATGTTGGTTACCGACCCCGACGACATCGCAATCACGGCCTTTTCAGTCGATGACCAACTGTCCTACTCCGAAGTGATTTGGGACGACGGCGACGGCACCCAGTTTCAGCAGAAAGTACGAAAACTGCGTTTCAGTATGAGTGGGCAGCTGATCGCCGATGCCAGCATCACGCGCAACATCGAGAATGTGATCAAGCTGAGAAATAACCTGTACTTCTAGTCCATTGTCGCGCGCCATCACAGGGGGCAGGTTGAAATATTCAAGCCGGGCGGGGCTATTTCCGACCGGAATGCAGGAGATTAAAGAATGATCCAGACAATCGAACGGACCCGATTCCCATACGACAGCCGCAGGCATCGCAGCCGATGATCATGAAAAAGCGATTGGATAAACGCGCGCCGCGACAAAGTCAGCGCGGCATGTTGACGATTATGACCGGCGTCATGATTCTGGTGATGCTGACCCTGATGATGGTTTTCGCCTTGCGTGCCGGCGTCGCCGAGCAGCGCATGTCCGCCAACGAGGTACGCCAGAAGCTCGCACTGCACGCCGCCGAAACCGGCATCCAGCACGCGAAGGAACTGATCATCGCCAACTCGGCGCTGATCGCCTCCGACCGCATCGATAAACTGCCCGACGGCACGGACGGCTGGCTCGCCCCGGGGGCCGAGTTACGCTGGCTGCCCTGCAGCGAGGCCGATCTGTCAGCGGGGCGGGGGTCGCATCCCTGTTTTGCTGAATCCAATCCCGAGCGTCGGGCCGAGAGCTATTATTACTCGTTCAACGGTTCTAACGCTGTCGCGCTGAACACCAATGCCCTGCTGGCCGGCACCGGGCAGCAAGTCACCGTGCACGCACTTTTGTGCAAGTTGATGGTCAGCGAATTCACTTCACCGCCGGTGCAGGGCTGCAGTAAGGATCCGAACTTCGCCGACGAATACCATTACATGATCACGATCCTGGCCCGGGGGGAGGCCGACTGCGATGGCGGAACCTGCCGGGCCGAGGCGCTGGTGTCGGAACCGATGACCAATTACGGCGTGCTGTCCGGTGGCAACGGCCCCGGCGTTCCGCTGACCACGCGCACGACCTGGCCGCCCTCTGGCAACGCCGAAATCGTGCCCAACCCGAACGGCGGCGGTCTCGGCGTGCCGGTGTCCGTGTGGCTGAACGGCAACACCAGCTGTGCCGGTCAAGGCAGCGCTGACCCCAGCGGCAGCGCCTGGGCAACCTGCGAATTGCATGAATGGTACGAGACGGATGATGTGCCGGACAGTCTAGAATGTCCCGGCAGCTGCAGCTGTTCCAGAGACGAGTCACTCAGCTATACGCAGGGGACGGACGACGTCGTCGGCATCGACATCGACGTCGACCACGAGTTTCCCTGTGACCTGTTCACCTTCTACTTTGGCATTCCGAAAACGCATTTCGAAGCGATCAAGAGCCAGGCGCAGATCATCGACGATTGCAGCGAGTTGGGTCCTAACTCCTTCGGCACCTATTGGGTGACCGGCCCACTGTGCCATATCGGTGCCAATACCGTGATCGGCTCGCAGCATGCGCCGGTGATGTTGATCTCGGCCGCCTCGACGATCCGCTTCAACGGGGGGACGAAAATATTCGGCACGCTGTACCTGACCGACGTCGAGGATTCGGCAGCGGTCCTCGAATCGAGCGGCAACAACACGATTTACGGTGCGGCGATCATCGACGCGGCCATTGGCGCGTTTAGCGGTACCTTCCAGCTGATCTACGTCGAGACGGTAGCCCATATCATCGCCGGTACGGGCGGCATCGGCACGCTGGCCGGGGGCTGGACCGACTTTCACCGAGACTGGGAATGAGGGTAGCCACATGAGAAACGCCAAGACAGCTAATCGAATCCGCGCGCAGCACGGCATGTCCTTGCTCGAAGTGCTGATCGGTATTCTGATTTTTTCCATCGGCATGCTGGGCCTGACACAGCTGCAGGGCGGACTGGCGCGGTCGGCGGGTGATGCGGCCAATCGAACGATCGCCATCAATGTCGCGGAGGACGCGATCGAGAGGCACCGTGGTTTCAGCCGCGTCACGAAGGATCCGGACGGGATTGAATATGCATATCTGGACATCGAGTCGATGCAGTACGCCGTCTCGCGAGGTGGTATTGACTACAATCTGAACATCGACGTTACGGACTACTGGTACGACAGGACGACGGGTCTGTTCAGCACCACGGAACCCGTCATTGCAGCGGTTTCGGATTTCAAACTGATGCGGGTCGACGTCGGATGGGCCGATGGACCCGAGTTTACCGTTGATGCAGCCAACACCACGCAGGGCAGGCTGGGCAGCGGTTCCGTCAAGCTGACCGAGATCATCTCCTCGATTACCTCTGCAGCCGACGCGAAGTCTGCGACCGGCGGCACCGGCGGTCTGTATTTCCCAAGCATCGAGTACAATCCAGGCAGCAATCCGGACATCATTTCCATTTCTCTAGGTGAAAACAAGTTCAAGGAGTCGACCACACCGCTGCCGAAAGTGATCCGTTCTGATGAGCTGGCAGAGACGACCTTCGACGTGGTCACCTATTCGCAGGACGCCGCAGGCGCAACCTTTCTGCGCCGCGAAGAATTCCGTGCGATCAGCTGCAACTGCGCGTTGCGTGTGCCTGGCACGCCCGCCGAGGGCGGGCTGCGCCCGACGGTCTGGGACGGTAATGACTACAGCCGCGGTGAATTCGTGTCCAAGACCTACGGTGTCAGCACATCCAACGTGCAAAGCAAGCTGTGCACCATCTGTTGCCGCGATCACCACGACGGGGGTGTCGGCGAGGAAGACGATGCGAACGACCCCGGCCGCGCGCGCCACGACCCATTCCGTGCATCGGCGGATTACTGGGACAGCGGTTTGCTGGCTGGAGACCACAAACACTACGCTCGCGACAGCAACGGCGGGCTCACTCTGGCCGAATCGGGCGGCAGTGATTACATGGAAGCCTGCCGCATGGTGCGCAAAAACGGTTTCTGGCAAGTCGCCCAGGATCTGCGCCAGGAAGGCCTGAATCTTTTTCCGGGGGATTACCTGGACAACAGCGTCGAAGTGGGCGTTTACTCCGGTTACGTGACCGGCGCGGTGGAGATCTACGAATCGGCCATCGACGGCGTAAATGGGTACGAACTCAACCCGCCGCTGTTGACGCTGCCGTCAGAGATGTCGC
>JAVVFH010000124.1:0-10033 GCA_032250585.1 Lysobacterales bacterium | reverse complement strand
CGTAACGGCGCTGCAGGAATGGGCCGAAGAGCTGGACCGCCGGAATTTTCCTCACCGGTTCGAACTGTGGGACCGGGACAAAACCCGCTCGATGCTGGGTACCGATGCCTTCATCGGCGGGCTGCTCAATGATTGGGACGGCCACCTGCATCCGCTGAACCTCTGCATCGGCGAGGCAGACGCGGCAAGCCGCCTGGGCGTGAAGATTTTCGAGCACTCGCCGGTGTGCGGCATCGAGCACGGGGCGCGAGCCAAAGTACGGACCCGGCACGGGCACGTCGAAGCCGCTTCAGTGGTATTGGCCGGTAATGCCTACCACCAGCTGGAGCCGAAGCACCTGTCCAACCTGGTCTTTCCAGCCGGCAGTTACATGGTCGCCACCGAACCGCTGAGCGCAGCGGTGGCCAGCGAGATCAATCCGCTGGACCTGGCGGTGTGCGACATGAACGAAATCGTGGACTATTACCGGCTGTCCGCCGACCGGCGCTTGCTGTATGGCGGCCGCTGCAATTATTCCGGCCGCGAGCCGGCCAGCATCAAGGCAGCCATCGTGCCGCGCATGGTGAAGATTTACCCGCAGCTCAAGGATGTGCGGATCGACTACGAATGGGGCGGCAAAATCGGCATCGTGCTGAACCGGATTCCCACGCTCGGGCGCATCAACAGCAATGTCTATTACTGCCAGGGCTACTCGGGCCATGGCGTGAACGCCACCCACATCATGGGCGAACTGGTCGCGGACGCCATTGGCGGCACCATGGAGAAATTCGATCTGTTCGCCAACACGGGACATTTCAGGATTCCGGGTACGCAATGGTTCGGGAACCAGCTCATCGCGCTCGGCATGCTTTACTACCGCATCAAGGACCGGCTGTAGCGGGCCCGCACGGTAAATCGAAGCAACCGGCCCGCGATTTTCCTTGACCGGCGAGCAGGCCCGCATATACAAAGGGCGCAGCTTCCCCCCACCCCGGCAGGCTGCGCATATGTCCAGGCGAAACAGACGAACCCGAACGAACCGTGGCGGTGACGGCATCAGGCAACTGCCCTGGGGCCAACCGGTCAATCCCTATGCACCTCTGGAAGTCCTGAGCGCCGACCAGGTCGAACAAATCCATGAGGCCTCGCTGACGCTGCTGGAAAATCACGGCATGAAAGTGATACATGACGGCGCGCGTGGACTTTTGGAGCAAGCCGGCGCCAACGTGGACCACGGCAGCCAGATGGTCCGCTTCGACCGCGGCCTGGTGATGGAAAAAGTCGGGCTGGCACCATCTGAAATCACGCTGCACGCCCGCAACCCTGCGAAGAACATCGTGCTCGGCGGCAGTCACCTGGCTTTCACTTCGGTCGGCGGGCCCGCGTACATGAACGACCTCCAGCGGGGCCGCCGCCGGGGAAGCTTTGCCGAAGCCTGCGAATACATCAAGCTCGTACAGAGCCTCGACATCCTCCACCAGGAGGGCGGCGGCCCCTTCGAGCCGATCGAACTACCCGGCGAGACCCGCCACCTCGACCTGTACCAGGCACAGATCCGCCTGTTGGACAAAAACTGGCAGCCGGTGGCGCTGGGCGCCGGCCGCGCCCGCGACGCGATTGCAATGGCGCGCATCGGACTGGGCATGAGCGCGGAGGAAATGGCTGAAAAACCAGCCCTTTTTGCAATCATCAACACCAATTCACCGCTGCAACTGGATATCCCGATGGCCGAAGGGCTGATCGAGATGGCCAGTGCCGGGCAGGTCGTCTGCATCACGCCCTTCACGCTGGCCGGCGCGATGGCGCCGGTGACCCTAGCCGGCACGCTGACGCAGCAGAATGCCGAGGCGCTGGCGGGAATCACGCTGGTCCAAACGATCAGGCCGGGCGGCCCCGTGGTCTACGGCGCGTTCACCTCGAACGTCAACATGAAAACGGGCTCACCCGCGTTCGGCACGCCTGAGTACGCCAAGGCCGCGCAGGCCAGCGGGCAGCTGGCGCGACGCTACGGCATACCGCTGCGTTCCAGCAGCGTGACCTCTTCCAACGTCGTCGACGCGCAGTCGACCTACGAGAGCGCCATGTCGCTGTGGGCGGCCGTCACCGGCCAGGCCAACATTATCGTGCACGCCGCCGGCTGGCTGGAGGGCGGGCTCACCGCGTCTTTCGAAAAACTGATCGTGGATGCTGAAATGCTGCAGATGATGGCGCAGTGGCTGGAGCCGATCGTCGTCGACGAGCGCAGCATCGCGCTGGAGGCGATTGCCGAAGCCGGGCCGGGTGGACATTTCTTCGGCGTGGCACACACGATGTCGCGCTATGAAACCGCGTTCTACCAACCCATGCTCGGCGAACAGCGTAATTTCGAAAGCTGGCAGGAAACCGGCGCCGTCGACACACAGCAGCGCGCCAACCGCATCTGGAAACAGTTGCTGAACGAGTACCAACAGCCACCGCTGGACCCCGCCATCGACGAGGCACTCAGCGCTTACGTCGACCGTCGGAAGCGCGGCGAACCCCCCACATAAAAAGGGCAGGATGCCGAAGCACCCTGCCCTGTTGGTTTAGCGGCCGTTCAGCCGTGTGCGTTTACCGTCTACCGGGCATGCACTCTATTGACGGAGAAGCTCTTGTCCGGTCCGTGACAGACGCTGCAGGACTCGCCGATCGCGCCCGTATTGGCGGCTGCGTGGGACGAGGCCTCGAAGCTGTCATGGCATGAGAGGCAGGCCGCCGCTTCAGGCTCGGTCGGATTGAGGAAGTCGGCCGGCGTGAAGGTGGGCAGCACGGTGTCGGGTAGACCCAGATTGTAGCTGTCGTTCACGTGGCATGCCTCGCAGTTGCGCAAATCACCGACGAATTCCAGGTCGCTGAAATCGTGGATGCTGCTGCGGTAACCGAATACCAGGAAGCCGTTCTCCAGTTCCGCGCCACGGTGAATCTTGTGCACCATGTATTTGAAGTGGATGGACTGATCCGGGCCCGTTCCCGCGGGCCGAACGGCGTTGTCCGTTTGATCGGGCCGGTGGCAAGTCTGGCAGTATTCAGTCGCATTGCGCCGGTTGTCGCCGTGCAGGCTCAGGTTTGAGTGACAGCTTTCACATTTGGCGTCGTCGACGACCACCCGCCTTGCGACAGGGGCGGCATCGGTTACGGCCACCGGTACGACGTAGTTCCGGATTTGTTTCTCGGTTTCGATCTCTTCGTTACCGGCCTTCACGACCGTATCCATGCGTCCTTCGACGCCGACCGAGTAGGAACCCTCGGCATCGGCTGGGACCTTTGCACTGAAGGTAAAGCGCCAGTTTTCGCCCACTTGCTGGAGGTTACTGGCATTTTCCTGGACATAGAAGTCGAAGTCCTCGTTCGGGCCCGTCAACGTGAAGCGCAGACGTCCGAGCATGGCCGGATTCACTTTGCCCTTGTTGTCGGTCAGCGAGAAAATGACGGACGGGCTCTGACCCGGACCGGTGTTATTGACGCCCAGGATGGTGACGAGCAGGCCGCCGCCAATCTGCTTGGACTTATAAACCGGTACGTGTGCGCCGCGGACGGAACTGTCGAACTCGTTGCCGCTGTCCGCCTGGTGGCAAAAGCTGCAGAACTCATCGTCTTCCTGCGACCCGCCCACGTGTCCTTCGCCCGTTTCGAAATTGACCTGATCATGGCAGGAGCCGCAGGCGACTCGGGAAGGATTGGTCAGCCAGGCCGTGTGCATGGTGGCGGCTTCGCCGCGGAAGGTGCCCGGGGCATTCGTTACGCAGCCAAATACGGTCGTGCTGACTTCAAGCTCCTGCAGCAACTCGCCATCGCTCTTTTTCACGAGGAAGAACCTGCGGCCGTCAACGACCCAGTTGCCGGTTTCTTTCTCGCCTGAGCCATTGGACGACGCAAAGAGCTTGCCGTCCGGTGCGTCGATGCGCACTTCGACCGGCACGTCCGCTTCCCAGGTCAGCTTGGTCATGCTGCGGCCTGATGCGTCGCATGACGGCGCGGGGCTCGGGCTTGCGACCATCGGAAAATCGCCGGTGGGGGTGCCGCCTGTGTGGCAGACTTCGCAGTCGTTGATGGCCGGCGGGAACACGACGTCTGAGTAATCGTGCACGCTCTGGCGGTAACCGATGACGGTATAGCCGTTGGCCAGGTTTTCGCCGGCATGAATTTTGTGGACCATGTTGGGCATGTAGATCGACGAACCGGTGTCCGGATCGATATCCTGAGTGGCGTTGTGGCACAGCACGCACAGCCCGACTTCCGTGCGCGCGCCGCCATGGAGCGCGAGCGGATCGTGACAACGGTTGCAAGTCGCCGTGGTGACGATATCCCGCGGCACGGGCATTCCATTTCCGGACGGCACGAAGTGCTCGAGCTTGTTGACCACGTAACGGTCCAGATCGAACTCTGTCAGGTCACGTCTCGCGTAGACACCCATCGTATGGGTGGCATCGGCATCGAAGTCTTCAGGCACTTCGGTACCGAACTTGTACGTGTAGACGCCATCTTCCACCACCGTGAAACTGCCGCCGGAGTCACTGGTCGCCTGGACGGCCGAGTCGCCCGTAATCGGGCTGGTCTGAACGCGCGTGGTGTACGCAACATAGGCCGATTCGCCGGTCGGAATGTAGGAAAGGATGAATGACGTGGAAACGGGGCCCGGCGTGAACACGCCTTCGCGGTCGAGTGGCAGGCCGGCCGGATCGGTCAGCTTGAAGGTGACTTCCAGCAATCGATCTTCGGGCAGCGTGACATCGAGAATTTCCATTTCCAGGCCGGGCCGGATAAAGGCGATCTGGGATTCGGTCAGGTAGTACTCCTTGTCCTTCTCGGTATAACCGCCGTTATCGTTCGCGTCGGCGCTGGCGAAAATCCACGTGCCGGTACCCACACAAAGCACCAAAGCCATGGTCAACCAGGTGATCAATCTCTTACGCATTATCTTCTCCTTCATCTGCACTTTTGTTCGCTCGCCAGACTGATCTGATCTGGATCGCGCCAAGGGAGAGCATTCCACTACGGCGGCCCTCGTTCCATGACACAAATCAACAAAAAGAGTCGAATTGCAAACTTATTATTATTCTAACGCACTCCGAATGATGGACAAGTCGATGCAAAGCGCCGTCGCAGAGGGCCTGGGATTTTCTGTACCCACTGCAAGAAAAGCATGATCATGAACCCAAAAAAATCGTGTGTAAGTGACGCTGCCAATCGACGCATTGTTGCCCGCGAGCCGTTGGAGTCCCGGCAGGGCCCGCGATCACGCCCGCGGTTTTTTCGACAAAGCCCCGAGGTCGGGGCGGCCGCTGGCGGTGGCGATGATCGTGGTCTCCAGGAACAACTCACCGTCCAGGTCGTGATCGACATGATTGCGCTCGCTGTGAAGCCGGATTTCGACCGCGGCCGCGCCGGCGTCCCCGGCCAGTCGGCGTACCTTTGCCGTTGCCAGGCGCCGGGCCAGGGCGACGGCCTCGTCCAGATCACTGAAATTTTCCGGGCCCGTCTCGGCGTGCACGACGAAGCGTCCGTGCAGCGGCTGGGTTACGGTGACTTGCGCGCGCTGCACGACGCTGCCCAGGACAGCACCAAAGGCATTGGCCACTTCGGCTCGCTCGGGTACCGTCAATTGCATGCCGAGACGCTTCGCTGCAACGGGAAAAAACGAGCGCGCCGGCGCGCCCACCGCTACCAGCGGATAGTCTGCGGCGAATCGCAAATGAAACAGTGAGCCGGACTCCAGACCGGTTGTGGGCGCCGCGGCCGACTCGAGCACCAGTTCGGCCAGCAGGCCCGTCAGGCTGTGCGCCTCACTGGAATCGAGACGCCGGTGCTGGTGCAGCCCCGCCTCGATCAGAGCCTGGCAGATTCGCTGCGTGACGCACTCGAAGACTTCCTCGCTCGGCGCCGCCGCATCGTTTTCCTGCCACCGGCCCAGGCCGTAAACCTGCCGCATCTGCCGGGCCCAGATGCGCGCCGCCAGCTCCGCCGACTCACGGCACCAATGTTCGCTCATTCCCAGCACGTGCGCCGCGTCGCTGGGTGTGAAACCACTGAAAATTACCAGGCCCCGGCGCTGCAGGCGCGCAACGGCGCGCGCGGCCTGCTTGTCGCACTGCACCAGCGCATCAATTTCCAGCGGCGCATCCGCCAGCAGCTCCCAGGCCCGGAGTTCTTCCGTGCCGCAGCGCGCCAGCTGCACTTCGCTGTGTTCCAGGCGCAGCGCGAAGCGATTGTTGCTGCGCCCGGGGCTGCCTGCCAACTGTTTGCGCAGGCGCTCGACAAGCTCCGGGTACAGGTGGCCCAGGAGGCTCAGCGGCACCACCCGGCGGGGTCCAATCTCGATACCGGCCTGACCGCTGAAACGGACTTCGCTGTCGCCCCCGAGGCCCAGCGAAATCACCCGCACTGCCTCGACCATCGGCTTCCATGCGCCGATCCGCACGCCGTCCGTACTCAATTCCGGGTGCCCGTTCGTCACCACGGCGATGTCGGTGGTGGTACCGCCCATGTCAGCGATGATGGCGTTGCCGGCCCCGCTCAGCGCGCAGGCGCCGATCACGCTGGCCGCCGGCCCGGACAGCACGGTGCCGACCGGTTGTTTCAGCGCCGTGCGCGTGTTGATCAGCGAGCCATTGCCCTTGACCATCATCAGCGGCGCATCAATGCCCCTCCGATCGAGGATGTTCTGGACGGCTTTGATCAACTCGTGAATGACCGGGACCATGCGCGCATTGAGCGCTACCGTGAGCGCGCGACGCGGCGCATCGAGATCGTTGGCCAATTCGTGCCCGCAGGTGACCGGCCGGGCACAGAGTTCCGAAATCATCTCACGCAGGCGGATCTCGTGCGCCGGATTGCGCACGCCGAACATCGAGGACACTGCGAAGGCGGCCACCCTGCTTTGCAGCGTTTCGATCAACTGCGCGGCGCGGTTCTCATCAAGCAGTTCCCGTTCCCGGCCCAGGGCGTCGTGCCCACCCGGCAGTGTAGCCACCAGTTCGCTCTCGAAAATCTCCAGCAAACCACTTTTTTCGACCTGCTTTTTACCGTAACCAGGCAGCAGGACGCCTACCGGCGCCCCGTAACCTTCAACCACCGAGTTGGTGGACAGCGTGGTGGACAGCGCGACCAGGCTCACCTCGCGCAGAGTCTCCTGCGGCAACGCATCCAGGGCATTGTCGATGCCCAGCGTGAGATCGTGCCGCGTGGTCAGGCACTTGGCCGCGGCGACGATCGTCCGCTCCCCTGCCACCAGCACGGCGTCGGTGTAAGTGCCGCCCGTGTCGATACCGAGTTTCAACAATCGTTTTTCCATGCTTGTGTCTGTGGGAAGGCTGGCTCTGTGGGAGCGGCTTCAGCCGCGATCTGCCATTTTCACAGGATAAGAGATCGCGGCTGAAGCCGCCCCCGCAGAACGCTTCGCGCCAGGTCTCAAGTTCTTCTGCGCCGCCGCGGCCGACCGCCTGGCGTCGGGGCATCGAACACCGGCAGGTCGACCTCGGCCGCCAGGCAGGGGTAGGGATGACGGGAGTGGGGTATGCCCATCGCCTGCACGAAATGCTCCTGGAAATTGGGGTCGACGGCCGTTTCCACTTTCTCGATACCGCGCGCGCGCCGCTCGATTTCGCTTCGCGACGCCCGGTTCAGCAGCGCGATCCGGGCACCGGTGCCGGCCGCATTGCCGGCGGAAGAAACCTGGGCGAGTTCGCAATCGGGAAGCATGCCCAGCACCATCGCGTACTTGACGTCGATGTGATTGCCGAAGGCGCCGGCCAGGCGGATACGGTCGACATGGTCCACGCCCATACGGTCCATCAGCAGCCGGGCACCCGCGTGCAGGGCGGCTTTGGCCAGCTGGATCGCGCGCACGTCGTTTTGCTGGATCACGATCCGCGGCTCCCCCTCGTGCAGGAGGTAGGAGAAGGTCCGCTCGCTGGCATGGACGCGCGGGCTGCGCGCGGCCGAAGCGCCGTTGATCGAACCGTCACGCTGGATGATGCCGGCCAGGAACATACAGGCGACCGCCTCAATGATGCCTGAGCCGCAAATGCCGGTCACGCCGCGCTCGCCAATGGCTTCGTCGAAACCGGGCTGATCCGACCAGAGCTCGCAGCCAATCACCCGGAAACGTGGCTCCAGCGTGACGGGGTCGATGCGCACCCGCTCGATGGCGCCCGGCGCCGCCCGCTGTCCGCCGCTTATCTGCGCGCCTTCGAAGGCCGGGCCGGTCGGGCTGGAAGCCGCCAGCAGCCGATCACGGTTGCCCAGCACGATCTCCGCGTTGGTGCCCACATCGATGATCAGGCTGATTTCATCCCGGTTCCAGGGCGTTTCGGCCAGCATCACGGCCGCCGTGTCGGCGCCGACGTGCCCGGCGATGCAGGGCAGGAGATAGGCCCGGGCCCCGGGATGCAGTTGGATGTCGAGTTCGGCGGCGCGCAGGTCGACCGCATGGTCCGTCGCCAGCGCGAACGGGGCGGTGCCCAGCGGTGTCGGATCCAGGCCGAGCACCAGGTGATGCATCACCGGGTTGCCGACCAGCGTCACTTCCAGGATGTCCTCCACGCCGATTCCGGCCTGCTCGGCGGTCGCAGCGATCAGCTTGCCGACGGCTTCGCGCACGGCGCGCGTCATCTGCTGCGCACCTTCCGGGTTGAGCATCGCGTAGGATACGCGGCTCATCAGGTCCTCGCCGAAACGAATCTGCGGATTCATCGCGCCGGAACTGGCGCAGACCTCGCCGCTGATCAAGTCGCACAGGTGCACGGCGATGGTGGTCGAACCGATGTCCACGGCCGCCCCGTAAATCCGGTCGCGGAAACCCGGCCAGACCGCCACGATCCGGCGCCCTGCCCGCACCGCCACGGTTACCGCCCATTTGCCGTTGCGCAATGCCGCCTGCAGTGACCGCAGCACGCTGTCGTCACAGGCCAGGCCGCTGAGCCCCCATTCCCGTTCCAGGGCACGCAACAGGCGCTGGAGATCACCCTCCGGCAAATGCAGGTCGGGTTCGTCCACCTCTACGAAATGCAGGCGCACCACGGGATCGAGTTCGATATCGCGGACTTCGTGATCCTTGCGCACGACCTGTTGATGGACCTGGCTGCCGGCCGGCACGTCGATGCGGATATCGCCCAGGATTTTCGCCTGACAGCTCAACCGATTGCCGGCTTGCAAGCGGCCGCGCTCGAGGCAGTATCGCTCCGCGTCGCCCATGTCCGTCAGGTGGTCCGGGCTGGAAACGATATTTTCCTTGGCGAAACTGCCTGCCACGGCCACGACCTGGCAGCGCCCACAGCGGGCGCGGCCGCCGCAGATCGAATCGATGTCGACACCGAGTTCGCGTGCCGCCTGCAGCACCGGGGTGCCGACCGCGAAGCGGCCGCGTTTGCCGGAAGGGCTGAACACGACCAGTGCCAGGCCGGCCTCGCTGCGAGCGCTTTGCGTCATGGTCGAATCAATTGCCGCCCGGGCGGCGGCGCCGGATCGAACGACGCTCGCGGCCGCCTTCGGGGGTGGGCTCTCGGTAGGTCCGGATCCATTTGGCGCACTGCGGATCGTGATTCATCAGCACGTCTGCGCCGCGCACGGCCTGCATCAGCGAAGCTTCCAGCGGATTGGTGATCGCCGAGGTCATGCCGGCGCCGATTGCCATGGCGATGAAGGTGGGGTTCAGACCGTGTCGGTTCGGCAGGCCGAAGCTGATGTTGGAAGCCCCGCAGGTGGTGTTGACCTTGAGCTCGGTCCGCAAACGGCGGATCAGTTCGAAGACCTGCACGCCGGCGTCGGCCATCGCGCCGATCGGCATCACCAGCGGATCGACGACCACGTCACTGGCCGGTATGCCGTAATCGGCCGCACGCTGGACAATTTTCTTCGCCACCTCGTAGCGCACGTTGATGTCGGTCGAAATGCCGGTGTCGTCATTGCAGATCGCCACCACCGCCGCGCCGTGCTTCTTGACCAGCGGCAGTACGCGCTCGAGCCGATCCTCCTCGCCGGTAACGGAATTGAGCAGCGCCTTGCCCTGGTAAACTTCGAGGCCGGCTTCGAGGGCTTC
>JAVVFH010000123.1:0-10059 GCA_032250585.1 Lysobacterales bacterium | reverse complement strand
GTCGGCGGTACAGACAACCTGTGCGAGCAGGCGCTCGACGTCCGAATGAAAGTCGATTTTTCCGAGGTCGGCGAGTGGCCCGGTCGCCTTGATCAAAGTCTGAACGAAACGGATGTCCTCGACAGACCAGCCCCTCCGTGACAGGAAAGTCGCAACGAAACTGCAGGACCGTCGCTCGTGAATATGCGTGTATTTGGCGCCCGTGCCCTGCGTGTCGCTGGCTTTTTTCAGGTAACCGATGTCGTGAAAAAGAACCGCGACCAACGCGCGTTTGAAGTCTGCTGCACCGATGTCCGGTTTTGCTGGAGAAAGTTTCCGGTTATGGATGAGTTCGACCAGGCACAAGGTGGCCTGCAAGGTATGATTGATGTCGTGGTAAGCAGTGTCCATCGCCTGGTATTCGGGATGTCCCCCGTCAAAGAGCAACTCGATGGCGTCCATGTACTCATCGATCCAGGCGTCATCCTGCGTACCGAACCAATGTCTGTGCCGTTGCCTGGTCAGCTTGCGCACATCCCGGGCGGAAGAAAAATCGATGCCCGACAGTTCGGGCAAGAACGGAATCCTGATATCTTGTTTCACGTGATAATCCCCTTGCGCCTGGCCGGCGTCTCCGCCAAAGCCTTACCCCCCGGTAACGCCATTACCCACAATAATATCAATAGAGCATAACAGGCGCCGCGCCAGGAAAAAACCCGTGCCTTACGCCACGGGCGGCGATGGCAATAAACGATGACCAACCACCCGTTTCTGACCGACATCAAAACCCTGCGCGAGAGAGCCCGCCGACATATAGAGCAAGGAGCCGTCACCGAGGGATACACCGCCGACCGCGAAAACGTGATCGATGTTCTGAACGAGGCACTGGCGACAGAAATCGTCTGCACCCTGCGCTACAAGAGCCATTACTTCCGTGCCAACGGCATCAAGGCCAGCGTGGCCGCGGCAGAGTTTCTCGAACACGCTGAAGAAGAGCAGGATCACGCCGACTGGCTGGCCGAACGCATCGTGCAACTGGGCGGCAAACCCAACTTTTCACCGGATGGCCTGCCGGGCGTCGCCGAGCAGTTCCGCAAAGGTGCGGAAAACGCGCGCAAGGCGGGTTTCGACGGTGTCGAAATTCATGCCGCCAACGGCTACTTACTGGATCAGTTCATCCGCTCCGGCAGCAACCGGCGCGAGGACGAGTACGGCGGTTCGGTTGAAAACCGCTTGCGCTTCCCGATGATGGTGGTCGAAGCCGTCAAGCAGGCCTGGCCGCAGGAGCGCATCGGTATACGGGTCAGCCCGACCGGCAGCTTCAACGACATGTACGACGAGGATCCGGTTGCCACTTA
Organism: Lysobacterales bacterium; assembly: GCA_032250585.1. GTDB lineage: Bacteria > Pseudomonadota > Gammaproteobacteria > Xanthomonadales > SZUA-36 > JAVVFH01. The sequence goes on along the minus strand of JAVVFH010000123.1, from coordinate 8,722 downwards.
CGAGGCATTCGCGCACAAAACCCAGGAAGCGGGATTGGCCTACATCGAAGTGGTCGAGGATTCTTTTCAGGGCAATCTCGCCTCAGGACGGCCGGAACCGGTGATCCAAGCCATTCACGAAGCCTTCAGAGGCAGCTACATCGGCAACGGGGATTACAGCCGCGAGGAAGCGGTCGAGCGCATCCGCGCCGGACGCTGCGATCTGGTGTCCTTCGGGCGCCTGATCATTGCCAATCCGGATCTGGTGGAACGTTTCAAGCGTAACGCACCACTGAACGACTGGGACGAAAGCACCTTTTATGGCGGCGACGAGCACGGCTACACCGACTATCCCACGCTCGAGGATACGAAATGAGCTGAACAGCCAACCCGAATTGACGCCCTGTCCCGCGCCACGCAGGATTCCTGTGCAACCCGTGCCGCTGGCGTTATAGTGAGCCTCACCCACTGCGCCGCGACCGATGAGCACGAACAAACAGCCCAATTCGGAAATGTGTTTTGTCTGCGGGCGCGCCAACCCGGTGGGCCTGTACATGCGTTTCTGCTGCCTGACGGCACGCTCGCCGTCGAATCCGCGATGACGCTGGCGGAGATTCCGCAGGCGCTGCTGTCGCGCACAAACCAGGCGTTGTTGAACTGGCAGATGGACTGAGCCGTCAGCCCGCATGTTTCCTGCCCCGAAGACCCGCTGATCCGAGCAGCCAGCTCAGTTGATTGCGGCCAGGGCGATTGAGCCGCCTTGCAGTGTCCAGGCCGCGGCATTGATCGTGGCCGGCAGCGCTTCGCCGCTTGAAAACAGCAGTTTGCAGCGCTCGCGCTCGGCGCGGGACCACTCAGAAGGCATATGGAAATCAAGCGCATGCGGTGCGGCATTGAAGAACACCGCCACAGCCTCCAGCACTGCCGCGTCCGCGGCGGGCCCTTCGTGGCTGGAAAGAAGCAGAGTCAGGCTGCGCCCCTCGTGCCAGTCGCCGGCCTGCATCTCGTGACCGTCCGGGCGCAGCCAGCGAATGTCACACCAGGCCCCGTCGCAGGCCGTCAGACCGTGCAGATAAGCCGCCTGTCTTAGCAAGGGCAAGGCGCGGCGTAGCCGTAACAATCCCTTGACGGCTTCGTGGAATCCGCCTTCCCGGTGCAGGTCTTCCCAGTTCAGCCAGCCAGTCTCATTGTCCTGGGCGTAGGCATTGTTATTACCGTCCTGGCTGTTGCCGAATTCGTCGCCGGCCAGAAGCATCGGCGTACCCTGCGAAAACAGCAGGGTGGCCAGCAGATTCAGCCGGTGCCGGTAACGTGCTTCCAGAACATGCGGATCGTCGCTGGGGCCTTCGACGCCGTGGTTGCAGCTGTAATTGTGCGCATGACCGTCGCGGCTGTCCTCACCGTTGGCATGGTTGTGCCGACGACGGTAGCTCGACAGGTCATGCAGGGTAAATCCGTCGTGGCTGGTCACGAAGTTGACGCTGGCGAAGGGGCCGCGCCCGCTCGGCTCGAAGCGGTCGGCCGAACCGTGCAGCCGCCTGGAAAGACGGCCCGCCTGGTGGCTGTCGCCGCGCCAGAATCGCCTCACCGTGTCTCTGTAACGATCGTTCCATTCACTCCAGCGACCGGAAAAACCACCCAGTTGGTAGCCACCCAGTCCCGGATCCCAGGGCTCGGCGATCAACTTCGCGAACCGGAGGGCCGGGTGCCGGCTGATCTTTTCCAGCAAGGGATGGCCGGAATCGAAACCGTCTGCGTTGCGGCCAAGGACGGTCGCGAGGTCAAAGCGAAAACCGTCCACACCCATGTCGCGGTGCCAATAAGACAGGCTGTCCAGAACGAGCTGCTGAAACGGGGGTTGATCCGCGTCAAAGGTGTTTCCGCAACCCGTGTCGTTGACGTAGCGGCCGGGGTCCGCCGGCTCACTGCGGTAATAAGCCAGGTTGTCGATACCCCGGAAACTTAACGTCGGCCCGCGCTCGTCTCCTTCTCCGCTGTGGTTGTAAACCACGTCCAGGATCACTTCGAGACCCGTGTCGTGAATGGCGTCCACCATGGCGCGAAATTCCGCGACCGGAGCGGCCTGCGCCAGGCGCAAGTCGGGCACGAAGAACTGGATCGGGTTATAGCCCCAATAGTTCCGCAAACCGCGCTGCACCAGGAAGTGTTCGTCGGCCCAGTACTGCACCGGCATCAACTCCACCGAACTGATCCCCAGCGCTTTCAGATACGCCAGTATCCGACCATTGGAAAGACCGCGAAAGCGGCCCCGATCAGCCTCTTCAAGTTCCGGATGGCGCATCGTGAAGCCGCGAACGTTGAGTTCGTAGATGATCGTTTCAGACCACGGAATGCACGGAGGCGCACTTTTTACCGGAGCAGGTACCAGGCCGGCAACGCAGCGCGGCACCCACGGCGCGCTATCGGCGTCGTTCCTGCGCCATTGCCCGCCGGAATCGTCCGCCTGGAAATCGAAGACCGCCGGCGACCAGCGAAAGCCGCCCGACAGGCCACGGGCGTAAGGATCCAGCAACAGCTTGGACGGATTGAAGCGCAAACCGTCATTCGGCGACCACGGGCCGTGCAAGCGGTACCCATAGTGCTGGCCGGGCTGGACGCCTGGCAGGAAACCATGCCAGACATCACCGCTTTTTTCCGGCAGGAAAAGCCCCCTACGCTCCCGGCCTTCCGCGTCGAACAGGCAGAGCTCGACCGCTGCGGCCCCGGAGGAAAAAATTGCGAAATTCATGCCGCCGTCCGTCTGCACGGCGCCCAGGGCTTCCGCCTGGCCAGGTAACACCCTCACGGCTTCAATCGACCCGGGCAACGGCGCCAGGTGAGCGCGGCACCCAACCTGCGTAGCGCTGCTGACTTTGTTCCCGTTGCTTCAGACGAATTCATCGAACGTACCGTTCATCAGAGCTTCCGGTTGACGCCACGAAAAACGGCGCCCCGCAAATGCCGGGCGCCGTCGGTCTCAATGCCGCCAAAGCGCAGCTCAGTCGTTTTCGCCAACCGCCTTCATGCTGAGGCGAATGCGGCCCTGCTTGTCGACTTCCAGCACCTTGACTTTGACCATGTCGCCTTCCTTGACCACGTCCGTCACCTCTTCCACGCGCTCGTCGGATAGTTGGGAGATGTGAACCAGGCCATCGCGGCCGGGCGTCAGGGTAACGAAAGCGCCGAAGTTCATGATCTTGATGACCTTGCCTTCGAACACCTGCCCCGGCTCGATATCGGCGGTGATCTGCTCGATACGCTTGCGGGCCTCGTCCGCCGCTTCCTTGTTGACCGAAGCGATCGTAACGGTGCCGTCGTCGGAAATGTCGATGGTACAACCCGTCTCCTCGGTAATGCTGCGGATCGTGACGCCGCCTTTACCGATGACGTCGCGAATCTTGTCCGGGTGCACCTTGATGGCCATCAGGCGCGGCGCGTATTCGGACATTTCACCACGGGGTTCACTGAGAACCTTGTTCATCTCACCGAGAATGAAGTTGCGGCCGTCGCGTGCCTGCGCGAGAGCGATCTTCATGATCTCTTCATTGATGCCTTCGATTTTGATGTCCATCTGCAAGGCCGTAATGCCCTTTTCGCTGCCCGCCACCTTGAAGTCCATGTCGCCGAGGTGATCTTCATCGCCAAGGATGTCCGAAAGCACCGCAAAGCGGTCGCCTTCCTTGATCAGGCCCATGGCGATACCCGCTACCGCTGCCTTCACCGGCACGCCGGCGTCCATCAACGCCAGCGACGTGCCACACACCGACGCCATGGAGCTGGAACCGTTCGACTCGGTGATTTCGGAAACCACGCGAATCACGTAGGGAAACTCTTCCATCGTGGGCAGGACGGCTGAAACACCGCGCCGGGCCAGGCGGCCGTGACCGATTTCACGCCGTTTTGGGCCGGCCATGAAACCGGTCTCGCCCACACAGAACGGCGGAAAGTTGTAATGCAGCATGAAGGGGTCTTTGTACTCACCAGGCACCGCGTCGATCATCTGAGCGTCACGGCCCGTGCCCAGGGTAGTGGCGACAATGGCCTGGGTTTCGCCGCGGGTGAACAGCGCGGAGCCGTGGGCCCTGGGCAGCAGCCCGGGCTGGATCGAAATCGGGCGGACCGTCGTCAGGTCACGGCCGTCGATCCGCGGGTTGCCCGACAGGATATGCTCGCGCACCAGCCCTTTTTCGAGCTTGGAGAACGCAGCCGATACTTCGGCCGCCGTCGGCGCCTTATCTTCGTTTTCGTCACACAAGGCGCCAATCACCGATTTCTTGACCGCGGAGATGGCATCGCGGCGCTCCATTTTATCGGCGATGGCGTAAGCATCGATCAAGCCGTTTTTGGCGTGTTCGCTGACCTTTTCGAGCAACCCGGCATCGACCTGCGGAGCTTCCCATTCCCAGGCCTCGACGCCGACTTCGGCGGCCAGTTCCCGGACGGCCTGAACAACGGCTTTGGATGCCTCGTGACCGAAGGTCACCGCGCCCAGCATCACCTCCTCGGAAAGCACCTTCGCTTCCGATTCCACCATCAGGACGGCTTTTTCAGTGCCGGCCACCACCAGGTCGAGCTTTGATTCCTGCAACTGGGAGGTGGTTGGGTTCAGGATGTACTCACCGTCGATATAGCCGACCCGCGCGGCGCCAATCGGGCCGTTGAACGGCATGCCGGACAGCGCAAGCGCGGCCGAGGTCCCGATCAGGGCGGGAATGTCACCATCGATTTCCGGATTACAGGACATCATGGTCGCGATGACCTGTACCTCATTCATGAAGCCCTTGGGAAACAGCGGGCGAATCGGTCGGTCGATCAGACGGCAGGTCAGCGTTTCTTTTTCAGTCGGGCGGCCTTCGCGTTTGAAGAATCCGCCCGGGATGCGGCCCGCTGCGTAGAATTTTTCCTGGTAGTTGACGGTCAGGGGGAAAAACGGACGGTTGGGCTGTGCCTCTTTCTGGCCGACCGCAGTCACCATGACCACCGTGCCACCCATGTGGACCATCACGGCCCCATTGGCCTGGCGGGCAATTTCACCCGTCTCGATAATTACTTCGTGCTCACCGTATTGAAATTTCTTGGTCAATTTTTGCACTGGACGTTTCCTGTAGGTTTCTGTGGATTAAAGCCGTATACGCGAAAGCTCCGGCGGACGGCCAGTCCGCCAGAGCGAAGGTCCTGTCCTGATGCAAAAAGAATTAGCGACGAAGGCCCAGACGCTGAATCAGATCGCGGTAACGCTCAATGTCCTTTTTCTTCAGGTAATCGAGCAGGCTGCGACGCTGATTCACCATGCGCAGCAATCCGCGCCGCGAGTGATGATCGCCCTTATGAGCCTTGAAATGGTCTGTCAGATGTTGAATGCGACCTGTCAGCAACGCGACCTGGACCTCGGGAGACCCGGTATCGTTTTCCGAACGAGCGTACTCATTGACAATATTTGCTTTTACTTCTGCATCAAAAGACATGGTTCCTTCTCCATATCCAGAGCCGCGAAGCCTTTGAAAAAACCCGCCAGGCCATTTCGCCCGGACATTCGAGGGTCTTTGCAAAAACTTCGAAGCCCCAGTTAGAACAGCCGCGTATTTTAAAGCGGCAGCAATTGGTAAACAAGTTCTATTTTAACAGCTCAAGCCGGATCAGGGTTAAAAATGAACAGATACTCGCCCATCGGATTCTGACCGCGTCAAACCGGCCTGTCGTCTCGCGTCAACAACATCAAACGTTTCGGATGCAGGCGCCCTTCAGCGCGCACTTCACCGAGGCCCAGCAGCCGGGCTTCCGGCCCGCCCGGCCCGTATACCCGTGCCAGCCCCGGCGGCGCAGCTTCCGCGTCCACCGCCACGTTCACCGAATTGCCGTGCGCGAAGCGCTCGGCCTGATCGGCCGCCAGCCGTACCAGGGGCCAATCGGCAATGGCGGCATCCGGCGCCAGCAGACACCCCTCCAGACTTCCGGTGGCTACCCGTTTTTCCAATTCGTCCAGGCTGACCATCGGGGCGTCGTGGAAAGGCCCCACGGACAGCCTCCGCAGGCTTTGAAGATGCGCACAATTACCAAGCGCCGCGGCGATGTCTTCAGCCAGCGTACGAATATAAGTTCCTTTCGAGCACTCGACCTTCAGCGTCAGCAAAGGCCGGTCCCAGCCAATCAACTCCAGCGAGTGAATGATCACCGCGCGCGCCTGCCTGGGCACTTCCTTTCCTTCCCTGGCCAGCTTGTACAGCGGCCGGCCCTCGTGCTTGAGCGCTGAATACATGGGCGGCACCTGCTCGATCGGCCCATGGAAACGCTCAAGAGCGGTTTCGATACCGGCGGCCGGCCATTCGGGTACAGGCATTTCACGAACCACTTCGCCCTCGATGTCACCGGTCGTAGTGGCCTGTCCCATACGGGCGGTCGCGAGGTAGACCTTCGACGCTTCGAGCATGAAACCCGCCGTTTTGCTCGCTTCACCGAGACAGATCGGCAGCATGCCGGTTGCAAAGGGATCGAGGCTTCCCGTGTGGCCCGCCTTGCGCGCGCCCAGCAAACGCTTGACGGCCTGAACCGCCTGGTTGGACGAGTAGCCGGCAGGTTTGTCGAGCAGAACGATGCCGTGAATGTCCTTGCCGTTGCGACGCCTGCTCATGCCCGTCGACCGCGCACGTCCGCTTGCCTTGAATGCATCACGAACAGGAACTCAATCGTTCGAACCGTCTTCATCCCCGTCCGGATGGCTGCGGTCCGAGGCCAGCGCCGATTCGATCAGGCTGTCCATCCGCTGGCCGGTTTCCACCGACGCGTCGTGGTGGAAGTGCAATTCGGGCACCGAGCGAATGTGCATCTCCTGGCTCAGGCGATGGCGCAGGTAGCCCGCCGCCTTGCGCAACGCGCGCAGGCTCGCCTCGGCTTTTTCCGTTTCGAACACGGTGATGTAAACCTTCGCATGCGCGAGGTCTCGCGTCACCTCCACGTCGGACAGCCCGATGAAGCCGACCTCCGGATCCTTGACTTCCATCTGGATCAGCCGCGCCAGTTCGCGTCGCAGCGTACCGGCAACGCGTTCGGATCGTTTGAATTCCCGCGGCACGGTCGCTCGGCCTCAGAGTGTCTTCGCGACTTCGATGCGCTCGAAGCACTCGATCTGGTCGCCCGGTTTTACGTCGTTGTACATTTTCACGCCGATACCGCATTCGGTGCCGGATTGAACCTCGTTCACATCGTCCTTGAAGCGCCGCAGGGACTCCAGTTCGCCTTCGAAAATGACAACATTTTCGCGCAGCACGCGGATCGGATTGCGCCGTTTCACGACACCCTCAATGACCAGGCAACCGGCGATCGCGCCGAGCTTGGACGAGCGGAACACATCCTTGACCTGCGCCAGGCCGACGATATTTTCCCTGACCTCGGTTCCGAGCATGCCGGAAATGGCCTTCTTGACCTCATCGATCGCATCGTAGATCACGCTGTAATAGTGCAGATCCAGTTCGTGTTCCTGGATGACCTTGCGAGCGGTCGCGTCCGCGCGAACGTTGAAGCCGATGATGATGGCGTTCGACGCCTGTGCCAGGGACGCGTCGTTCTCGGTAATCGCGCCGACGCCCGAGGCAACGACGTTGACGTTGACTTCCTCGCTGCTGAGCCTGGTCAAAGCGTCACGCAAGGCTTCCACGCTGCCCTGTACGTCCGCACGAATCAACAGGTTGACGCTGGTCTGTTCTTCCTTGCCCATATTTTCGAACAGGTTCAGCAGTTTCGCGGCCTGCTGCCGCGCGAGGCGGCCTTCGCGTTCCCGTTCCTGCCGCTGCGAGGCGGCGTCCCGGGCCTTGCGTTCATTCGCCACAGCCAAAACCTCGTCGCCGGCTTGCGGTACGCCGGAAAGCCCCTGCACCACGGCCGGCATCGACGGGCCGGCCGACTCGATCACGTCACCGTTTTCATCGAACATGGCGCGCACGCGGCCGTATTCCTGGCCGGCCAGGATCATGTCGCCCTGCCGCAGCGTGCCCTGCTGGATCAGCAATGTTGCGATAGGGCCGCGGCCCTTGTCCAGGCTCGATTCCACCACGACACCCCGCGCACGCGACTCGGGACTCGCTTTGAGCTCCATGACTTCGGCCTGCAGCAGAACGCTGTCCAGTAATTCGTCAATGCCCTCGCCGGTCATGGCGGAAACGTTCACGAAAATGTCTTGGCCGCCCCAGGCCTCCGGGATCACTTCTTCCTTGGAAAGTTCTGTGCGGACGCGTTCGGGGTCAGCGTCCGGCCGGTCGATCTTGTTGACCGCCACGATGATCGGTGTACCCGCCGCCCGGGCGTGCTGGATTGCCTCTTTGGTCTGCGGCATCACGCCGTCGTCGGCAGCCACCACCAGGATCACGATGTCGGTCGCCTGGGCGCCGCGGGCGCGCATCGAAGTGAACGCCGCGTGTCCGGGTGTGTCCAGGAAGGTGACGATGCCACGATCGGTTTCCACGTGGTAGGCACCGATGTGCTGGGTAATACCCCCCGCCTCCGAATCCGCGACGTGGGTCTTGCGAATATGGTCCAGCAGCGAAGTTTTGCCATGGTCGACATGGCCCATCACCGTGACCACCGGAGGCCGCGGCACTTCCTCGCCGACGGTCTCGATTTCCTGCGAAATCAGATCACGCTCGGCGTCTTTCTGCTCGGACGGCTTGGCGAGATGCCCCATCTCTTCGACCACCAGCATCGCGGTATCCTGGTCGAGACTCTGGTTGATCGTCACCATGATGCCCATTTG
>JAVVFH010000122.1:4795-10204 GCA_032250585.1 Lysobacterales bacterium | reverse complement strand
GGCCGATTCGGGCCACTGCAGCATCTTGGCGGCGGCGGTCGCGTGGAAGCACTCCTGGATTTGACCGCCGGCGAATTTTCGCTGCATCTCGATGGCGCAGCCGCCGATGTCGCGGCCCTGCGGGAACTGGACTTGCATCTGGAACTCACCGGCCCGGAGTTTCGCTGGATTACGGATCAATTTGGCCTGCCCGCGTTCAGTAACGGAGCCGTTGACGTCACCGCGAATATCGAGACCCGCGAGGGACATGCCAGGCTTGGTCTCGACGGCTATCTCGGCAGCCTCGAGGTCAATGCCGACGGAACGCTCGACGATCTGCTCGCACCGACGACTGGCGAGCTGGCCTTCGATCTGCGCGGCCCTGACCTCGAGGCGCTTTCGGCCGCCCTGGGCCAGGCCATTCCACTTGCTGAAGCCTACGAACTGCACGGTCGTGCGCGAATTCGCGACCGCACCGCGCAGTTGGAGGAACTGGTCTTTCAGGCGGGTCCCAATAGCGGCGAATTGAGCGGTGCGGTGGGCCTGGCGCGGAATCTTTCGGGCACCGATCTCGAAATGCGCTTCTCCGGGCCGGATTTCAGCGGCCTGGCCGCCGCGTTTGGCGCGCCCGGGCTGATCGATGCTGCATTCACGGCCCGTGCGGCGGTGACGGTCGACGATGCCAGCTTGCGGATCGAAGACTTTGTACTGGAAGTCGGCGAGCACCGGGCTGCAATCAACGGCACGATCGAAGCCGACCATGACCGCTTGATAGATCGTCTGGACATTAGGCTGGCGGGCCCGGATTCCAGCGCGTGGCGGGAAGCTTTGGGCATCGACGGCCTGCCAGCGCAGCCCTATGAACTGGATCTGCAGTTGGAACGCGCAGCGGGCGCGCGGATGCGGCTCGAAGGCAGTCTGACCGCGGGAGCCAATACCCTGCGTTTGACCGGCACCCTGGCCCAGCTGCGCTCGCTGACCGGGGCCTCACTGCAGATGGAGGCGGAATTCGCCGAGCCAGGCCTGATCCTTTCCGTACCGGATACATTCAGCCTGCCGACCGCGGCGCTGTCGCTGGGCGGCCGACTGGAGGTCAATGCGGACAGCTGGCTATTGGAGGACGGGCATGCCTCGCTCGAGGAGCACGATCTGTTTTTCAGCGGGGCCGTTTCTCGCGCTGAAAAAAGCGTTGGTACCCGACTGCAGGGACGTCTCGAAAGCTCTGGTCTGCAGCAGGTCGGCCGCTGGTTCGGCGTTGCCGGCCTGCCGGATGCAACCTTGCGGGCGCCGTTCGAGATCGAGTGGTGCGAGGCCGGGCCCCATTTGAAAATCACTGCAGGCCGGCTCGGCGAGATGGACCTCGAACTCGACGCCAATCTGCCGCAGCCGTGGGGCAGCGAGCCTTTGACGCTCGACTTCCGGCTGGCCGCGCCGGGGCTGGCTGCCGTGCCTTTTGCCGCAGGCCGCCGGCTCGTGAATCTCCCCGGAAGCTTCGAGGCCTCGGGGGGCATTGACTTCGCAGCGAACCGGGACCGGTTCAGGGACATTGTCCTGCGCACCGGCGAAATCGAGGCACGCTTGCGGGGCCACACGGCAGACATACGGAACCTTGTGGACAGCCGTTTCACAGTCAGCGTGAAAGGTCCCGACCTGTCGGTGATGAATGTGGTCCTGGGCCTGGATTTTCCAGCGCTGGCGTTTGCCGGGGAAGCCGAAATCAGCGGCGGAAGTGGACAGTTCAGGCTCGAGCCGCTACGCGCGGAATGGGGCTCCAGCGACCTGTCCGGTGGCATCGACCTGCAATTAGGTGAAACGCCAGAGGTTTCGGGAACACTGGAATCGGCCTTTCTTGATCTGGCCTGGCTGGGCGATTCCCCGGACGGCGCGGCGAGTGATGGCGATGCCTTGCTGTTCCCGGACCGGGCCGTGCCGGCGCTTGACGCCGGCGGACTGTCGCTGCAGCTGGAACTGGACATCGCCCGCATGGCCTTGCCCCTGACTGAGTTGCGCACGGTTCATGCCGGCCTGCAGTTTCGTGAAAGGAGGCTTGATTTACGGCCTCTGCAGATGAGCGGGGCCCATGGCGGACGACTTGAAGCGGAGTTGTCGATCGAGGGTGGCGATACGACCTCGGTCGAGGTGACGGCATCGGGGGATGCCTTGCGGCTCGGGCTGTTTGCCGGCGACGATCCTGATTCAGCTGTGCTTCCCGTCACCGATTTCGAAGCGGATCTCGCCGCTGTTGGAAGCACCTGGCATGAACTGGCCGCTTCCCTGGACGGGCGTTTCATCGCGCGTCAAGGTGCCGGCAGACTGGTCAACCGCGGCCTCGAATCGTTGTTCTCCGATGCGCTCAGCGAGTTGTTCAAAACGATCAACCCCTTCGCGGACAGAGAGAGCCATACGGAGCTGGAGTGCGCTGTGTTTGCCGCAAGAGCCGACCAGGGAACCGTCATCATCGATCCCTGGGTCATACAGACGGCAAAGCTCGTCATCCTCAGCGGCGGCATGGTCGATCTGGATACGGAGATCATCAACATGGACTTCCGTGCACGTGCCCGGCAAGGTCTGGGCATCAGCGCGGGTACGCTGATCAACCCCTTCACCCGGCTGGCCGGCACGCTGTCCTCCCCCGAACTGGTTTTTGACGCCACGGGCACGGCCTTATCGGGCACGGTCGCGATCGCCACGGCCGGGCTGTCACTGCTCGGCAGACCGCTCTATGACCGCTTCATGGGCTCGCAGAATCCTTGTGGGGACGCCTTGCAAAAACTGCGCGAAACGGACGGGTTCGAGCCCTGATGGCTGGCCTCTTTGCGATATCGCACTATTGTTTAATTACAGGGTCCCAAGGTAGATGAAAACAGCCATTCTCATCCTGACGGTCGCGCTGGGGGCAGCTTTCAGCGCGCCCCGGGTCGTTGCACAGGAGCCTTCTGCGGGGCCGGGTGTGGTTGTCAGCGAAGCGCGAATCAAGAGCTTTCCTCTGTCGTCGGAAGCGCTCGGCAATACTCGCGCCAACGAGTCCGTCGACCTGCGGCCGGAAATCACCGCCGCGATCACGGAAATCCGTTTCGTCGAGGGCTCACATGTCGAGCAGGGTGAAGTCCTCGTGACGCTGGAAAATTCCGAGCAACTGGCCGACCTTGCCGCCGCGAAGGCGGCCCTGGTCGATTCGCAGAGCCAGTTCCGACGCTCCAGCGAGCTGTTCAAGACCCGCGCCGTCGCGGCATCGCAGATGGAACAACTCGAGGCTCAGCGTGATGCGGACCAGGCCGCGGTGGCCGCCGCGCAAGCCCGTTTGGCGCAGACCGTCATCCGCGCGCCATTCGCCGGTGAACTCGGCTTGCGCCGGGTTAGCCTGGGTAGCATCGTCGATCCGTCAACGGTCATTACGACCCTTGATGACCGTTCCCGCATCAAGCTCGATTTCAACGTGCCGGAAGTCTTTCTGTCGCGGCTGGAACCCGGCCTGACGGTTACCGCGAGCAGCGCGGCCTGGCCCGACGCCCGGTTTTCCGGCACCGTCGTTACCATCGACACGCGGGTAGATCCGGTAAGCCGTACCATCATGGTGCGGGCGATCCTCCCGAATGACGACGGCCGACTGCGCCCGGGCATGTTTCTGACGGTGACGCTGCTCAAGGAAGACGTGGTAGCGCTGATGGTCCCGGAGCAGGCCCTGGTGCCGGAACGAAGCAAACAATACGTTTACGTCGTCGGGTCGGACCTGACGGTTGAGTTGAGGGAAGTGTGGACCGGTCGGCGCCGGCCCGGCGAGGTGGAAATTACCGGCGGCCTGCAAGCCGGGGAACAGGTCATCGCAGAAGGCACCCAGATCGCCATGCCCGGCAGCCGGGTGAAGATTGTCGGCCGCCTCGAAGGCTGACGGGCAGGCGATGTTTATTTCCAACCAGTCCGTTCGGCGTCCGGTATTCGCCACGGTCATATCGGCGCTGTTGGTCATCATGGGCCTGGCGTCGCTGAAAAATCTTCCGGTGCGCCAGTACCCGGAAGCCGACGCGCCGGTGGTCTCCATCGAAACGAGTTACCGCGGCGCCTCTGCAGAGGTGGTCGAAACCAAGGTGACGCAGGTCATCGAGGACGTGATCGCCGGCATTGAGGGTATCGAGAAATTGACCTCCAGCAGCCGCGACGAGCGTTCTGAAATCCGTGTGGAATTTTCGCTCCGCCGGGACATCGACGGCGCGGCGAACGACATCCGCGACCGCGTCGCGCGCGTGCTCGACCAGTTGCCCACCGAGGCCGACCCGCCCGAGATCACCAAGGTGGACAGCAGTTCCAGTCCCGTCATGTGGCTGAATCTGACTTCGGATCGGCACAGCGGCCTGGAACTCACCGATTATGCCGACCGTTACCTGGTGGACCGCTTTTCCACCGTCGAAGGCGTGGCCCGCGTGCGCATTTCCGGTGCCCGGCGCTATGCCATGCGAATCTGGCTGAGCCGCGAAGCCCTCGCCGCGCGAAGCCTGACCGTGACGGACGTCGAAGATGCCTTGCGCGCAGAGAACGTCGAGTTGCCGGCCGGGCGCCTGGAATCGGCCGCGCGCGAGTTCACGCTGCGCACCGACACCGGCTTTCGCTCCAGCGAAGACTTTGAAAAACTCGTGGTGGGCCGGGGTCCCGAAGGACAGTTGGTGCGCCTGGCCGAGGTCGCGGACGTGCGCGTGGGGGCGGAAAACGAGCGCAGTATCGCCCGTGCGAACGGGGTTGCCGCCGTCTCTCTGGGCGTTGAACAACTTTCTCAGGCCAACAGCGTGTCGGTGTCCAAAGCGGTTCGTGGCGAAATGGCGATCGTGGGCCCGGATCTTCCGGAAGGAATGGTGCTCGAGCTCAACTACGATCGTGCCGAATTCATCGAGGCCTCGATGCGCGAAGTGTACAAGGCGCTGTTCGTTGCGATCGCGCTGGTGCTCGTGGTCATTTACCTGTTTCTGGGTTCGTTGCGGGTGATGCTGATCCCGGCGCTGGTGGTGCCGGTCTCGGTGGTGGCCACCTTCATCGTCATGGCCGCGATGGGCTACACGATCAATATCCTGACGCTGCTGGGCCTGGTGCTGGCCATCGGCCTGGTCGTGGACGACGCGATCGTGGTGCTGGAAAACATTTACCGCCGGATCGAGGACGGGCAGCGGCCACTGCTCGCCGCGCTGGAGGGCTCGAAGGAGATCGGTTTCGCGGTGATTGCGACCACGCTGGTGTTGGTTGCGGTGTTCCTGCCGCTCTCGTTCATCGAAGGCGATATCGGCCGCCTGTTTCGAGAGTTCGGTGTAACCCTGGCCGCCGCCGTGTTGTTTTCCAGCCTGGTCGCGCTGACGCTGACACCGATGCTCAGTTCGAAGATGCTGCACCGCAAGGACCTCGGCATCGCGCTCGACGCCGCCCGCCAGCTCGGGGTGCCGCTGCCAC
>JAVVFH010000122.1:0-4785 GCA_032250585.1 Lysobacterales bacterium | reverse complement strand
CTCGGGGCTGACCCGCAAGGTGGATTCGGTGTTTCGGGGCGTGGCGGCGCGCTATCGGCGTGTGCTTGAACGGGGGCTGCGCTGGCCCTGGTGGTCCGTCGTCGCAGTGCTTGTGCTCACCGTTTCCGCGGCCTGGATGTTGTATCTGTTGCCCGCCGAATACGCTCCGGCCGAAGACCGCGGCGCTTTTTCCGTGATCCTGCGGGCGCCGGAGGGCGCGTCCCTGCAGTACATGGACCGTTATGCGCGGGAGATGGAGGCGATCCTGTTGGAGGAGATCGGCAATTCCCGATCGGTGCGTCGCTTCCTGACCCGGCTGCCGGGTTCTTTCGGCGGTTCCGAGGTGAACAGTGCACGGGCGATTGTGCTATTGGAAAACTGGGATCTTCGCGACGAGAGCGACAAGGAGATCGGCGATCGCTTGCGCGCGCGCCTGGAGGAACTTCCCGGTGTGCGTGCCTTTGTCTCGCACGGCAGCAGTCTGGGCCTCAGCTCGGATGGCCGGCCGGTGAACATGGTGATCGGCGGGCCGGATTACGAGCAGTTGCAGCGCTGGCGGGACGAGGTCATGGCGGCCATGCTGGAAATGCCCGAATTGACGAATCCGGACAGCAACTTCCAGGAGCGGAAGCCGCAGATGAATGTCGCTGTCGACCGCAACCGGGCGGCGGCGCTGGGTGTGTCTTTGTCCCGGATTGGCCGGACTCTGGAAACCATGCTGGGTTCACGACAGGTGACCACCTACATCGATCGCGGACGCGAATACGATGTGGTGCTGATGGGCAAGGAAGAAGATCGTTCCAGCCCAAACGATCTAACCAATCTCTATGTCCGCTCGGAACTCACCCGTGATCTCGTGCCGCTGGCCAACCTGGTACAGATTACTGAGCGGGCCGGCCCTTCCAGTCTGAACCGTCACGACCGGATGCGTTCGATCACGATGGAAGCCGGGCTCGCGCCAGGGATCAGCCTGGGTGCGGCCATTGATGCCTTGCGGGAAAAAGCAACGGAAATTTTGCCGGCAGGCGCCCGGATCAGCTGGGATGGCGAGAGCAAAGAATACCTTGAGTCGGGCAGTTCCCTTTACTTCACTTTCGGGCTCGCGCTGCTGGTCGTGTTCCTGGTGCTGTCCGCGCAATTCGAGAGTTTTGTCAACCCGTTGATCATTCTGGTTACCGTGCCGCTGGCGATGACCGGCGCTTTGGGCGGGCTGCTGCTCTACGGCTCGTCGATCAACGTGTTCAGCCAGATAGGAGCCATCCTGCTGATCGGACTGTCGGCCAAGAACGGGGTGCTGATCGTTGAGTTCGCCAACCAGCTGCGGGATCGCGGAATGGACATCCGCGAAGCCGTGCTGGATGCGGCCTCGGTCCGCTTTCGTCCTGTCCTCATGACCAGTGCCGCGACCACATTCGGTGCCTTGCCGCTGCTGCTCGGAAGCGGCGCCGGCTGGGAATCCCGGCAGCCGATCGGCATCGTGATCGTGTTCGGGGTGGCCATTTCAGCCCTGCTGACCCTGTTGATTGTGCCGACCCTCTACAGCCTGTTCGCACGCAACACCTCTTCCCCACAACGGGTGTCCCGCCTGATCGAACAAATGCAAAAGCTCCCCGAGAGCGGCCGGTAAACAAACGCCGATCGGGCCGCGCCACTACTCAGCCTCTGCGGGCATTGCTATTATTTGACGACGTTGTGATCATCGGGTCCGGGCACAGGCGCCGGAAAGACCGGGCTTCAGCATGAGGAAATCGCATTGTCGAGGCAAGGCATTTACAGGTTCAGTTCGATAGGCCGTCCGCTGGAGCCGGAATATCCGAGTAACCGGGCCGTATTGTTTTTACTGCCGGTCGCAGCGGTCATCGGTGCCGTGCTGGCCTGGCTAGATGGTGCGGGTGCGACGGGCATGCTGCAAGCGGGTGCTTTGATTGCACTGATCGGTTTCGGCACCTGGGCCCTGGCTCGGGAATTCGACCCGGATCACGATGCCGCGGCCTTCATTGCCATGGCGGTCGGGTTCCTGACGGCTATCTTCGTCGATGGCCCGGGCATTCTTCTACTTTTCGCGACGCTGGGCCTGGTTCGAATGGTCAACCGCAGCACCGGGCTCACGGCACGGATGTCCGACTCCGTGATTTTGTTGCTGCTGACGATCCTGATCATCTATACCACGAACAGTCCCTTATTCGGACTGGCTGCGGGCCTTGCCTTCATACTCGACGGCAGTCTCCGGGAACCGCTCCGGTCGCAATGGGTATTCGGTTTGATTTCGATGGGCGCCACGGTGGTTTATCTGGTCGATCACGGCATGGGACCGAGCCTGTTGGCGGTACCGAAATCTCTGTACGGTTGGCTGGCTTTGCTGTTCCTGCTTATTTTCGCGCTCAACGCGCTGCTGCTCAAATCGGTACAATCGACCGGTGACTGCAGCGACAAACCACTGAACCCGGGGCGAGTGCGAGCCGGCATGGCCGTTGGGCTGTTGGCTGCACTGCAGGGGATTCATGCGGCGGACAAGGTGGTACTGGTCGTGGTGGTAATTGCCGCAGTGGGTGCGGCGATGGCGTTCCGCAGGAGTTTCCGGTCGCCCGCAAAAAGCTGACGAGGCGGTTTGTGGGCGCTGGCTTTTATCATTTGACACGAGGGGCAAGCATGAAAAAAACAGTCATTACCGCGGTTTGTCTGGTGGCGAGTGTCGTCGTTTGCGCGCCGGTTCCGGCAGCGGACCTGCCGATAGTAGCCCGCGTCGAGCAGGCCATGCTCGGTGAACACCGCTCGGTGGAAAATCGACAGCGCAACCGGTATCGCCACCCGGTAGGCACGCTGACTTTTTTTGGGCTGGAAGACGGCATGACCGTCATGGAGATCTGGCCTGGTGGTGGCTGGTACACCGAAATCCTGGCGCCCGTCGTTCGGCATCACGGCCAGTTGCTGGTCGCCGCTTACGATGTGGACGTGCCGGATCAACCCGACTACCGCTACCGTTTGCAGGAGGGGCTCGTGGACAGTTTCGCCGCTCGGCCTGATCTTTACGACCAGGTTGCCATCGTGCCTTTTTCGCCGCCACAGTCGACCTCGCTGGGCGCGAGCGACTCCGTGGATCTGATCCTCACCTTCCGCAACATCCACGGCTGGATCAGCGAAGGCCTGGCCGCCGAAGTCTTCGCGGAATTTGCGCGGGTGCTGAAACCGGGTGGCGCGCTTGGCGTCGTGCAGCACCGGGCACCGGCTACTGCCGACATCGCCGAATACGCCGAACTGGGCTACGTTTCCGAACCGGTAGTGATCGATCTGGCAAAAAATGCCGGGCTTTATCTCGAGGCGCGTTCCGAAGTCAATGCCAACCCGGCCGATACGAAAGATTATGAAAACGGCGTGTGGACCTTGCCTCCGGGCCTGGCGGTGTGCCGGGAACTGGAAAGCGAGGCGGAGGCAGAGACCTGTTCAACGCGTTACCGTGCGATTGGTGAAAGCGACCGGATGACGCTGCGTTTCCGTAAACCGCTGCAATAATCGGCGGTAACGGTGCCCAACGGCACACGGAGGAGGGCAGGGTAGGAATACTGAGCGGATCGTCGCCGCCCATATGGATCTCTCGGTAGCGCGACTTCGACTGCCGTGACGAGCCATTCACGGTTGCGCAACGGCTTGCGGGCCGGTGGATGACCGGTGAAGTTCGTCCTGTGCATATCGTTCCTCGAGGAACTTCTCGTCGCGGCCATAGATATCGTCGGCGTAGACAAGCCGGCCGTCGTCATCGACCCACGCGGTCCAGTAACCGAGGTAGACCGGCAGCGGCTCTTTGAGCACGACGGTCTGGTCCGGGCCCCCGTCGAAGCGGGCAGCGACTGCGGCCGGACTCATGCCCTGCACGCCGAGAATGCGCTGAGCCAGGGTCAGCGGGTCTTCGACCCGCACACAGCCGGAACTGAAGCTGCGCACGTCCCGGTTGAACAGGTCGCGCTCCGGAGTGTCGTGCAGGTAGACGTTGAATTCATTTGGAAACATGAACTTGACCTTGCCCAGTGCGTTCTTCGGGCCGGGCGCCTGACGCAGCCGGTAGTGTTTCTCCTTCTGCTGGTGGGCCTCCAGATCGGCCTCTTCGAGCAGGATCCGTTGCGCGTCGCGGCTCCAGCCGGACAGGATCTCGATTCCTGCATCGTCGAAGTAGTCCGGATTCTCGAGCTGTTTCGGCACGACGCTGCGGCGTCCCAGGTTGGGCGGGATCTCCCAGTATGGATTGAACACCATGTAGGTCATGTTGCCGGCAAACGCGGGAGTTGAGAGATAGGGCTTACCGACGATGACTTTCTGTGTCAGTACCGACTCGCCGTTTTCGATCAGGTCCAGCCGGAAGCGCGCGAGGTTGACCAGAATATAACGCGTGCCGGGATCGTCCGGTAGCCAGCGCCAACGGTCCATGTTGAGCCGCACCTGTTCGATCCGCTCACCCAGCGTGCGGTTCAGGGCCCGGCGCGTGGCCGGCCCCAGCACGCCGTCGGCGGCCACACCGAGACGGCGCTGGGCCGCCTGTAATGCATCGGCGAGCGCTGCGTCGAAAAATTCCGGCGCCTGTGCCGGTGCCGACAGCTTCTCGAAACCTTCGCGGGCCAGCCGTTCACGCAATGTCGCAAGTTGCGGATGCGTATCGCCGGCTTCCAGCAGCGGTCCGTCGGGGATTCGCGGCCAATCCAGGCCGGCATCCCGCTTGCGCTGGAGTTCCTGCAGCGCTTCGGACAGGCGCAGATAGCCTTCGTGCGGCGGTGGCAGGGCGGCGAGCTGAAGGAC